>NZ_JBFBFP010000008.1:0-244207 GCF_040684275.1 Streptomyces sp. NPDC091371 | reverse complement strand
CTCCGCAGAGCATCCGATCCCTGTTGCCATCGAGACGCCACGTGGCCTCCTGGTCGCCGGCCTGCGGGCAACCGGCCGACAGGTCTACGCGATCAGCCCACTGGCCGCGGCCCGCTACCGGGATCGCGCCAGCGTCTCCCGGGCCAAGTCCGATGCAGCGGACGCCCGTGTTCTTGCAAATATCCTTCGGACCGACCGGCACGCCCACCGCCCTCTTCCCGACGACAGCGAGGCCGGGCAGGCCGTCGCTGTCCTGGCCCGCGCTCACCAAGACGCCATCTGGGACCGGCAACAGATGATGAACCGGCTCCGGTCACTCCTGCGCGAGTACTATCCAGCCGCTCTCATCGCCTTCCACGGCTCTGGGAAACCGGGACTCGATTCGCCACGTGCGCGCGTGATTCTCACCGCTGCACCCACACCGGCCGACGCCGCGAAACTCTCCCGCAGCCAGCTGCGTGCGCTGCTCAAGCGGGGCGAGCGTCCACGCTGCGGTATCGAGGCTGAGGTCGAGCGGCTTCGGGCAATCTTCCGCGCGGACTACCTGCGACAGCTGCCACAGGTCGAGCAGGCCCTGGGACACCAGGCAGTAGCGCTCATCCGCCAGGTCGATGCCGCATGCAACAGCGTCGCTCAGCTCGCGGCCGCGACGGAGGAGGCCTTCCTCGCTCACCGAGATGCCGAAATCATCACTAGCTTCCCTGGACTGTCTGTACTTTCCGGAGCGCGAGTTCTCGCCGAACTCGGAGATGACCGCGAACGATTTGCAGATGCCCGCGCCATGAAGGCGTACGCGGGAGCGGCCCCGATCACACGGGCCTCCGGCCGCAGCCACGTCGTGGTGGCACGGACCGTCAAGAATCAGCGGCTGGCCTCAGCCGGGCACATGTGGGCCTTCGCAGCCCTTCGCACGCAGGCTCCACGCGCCCACTACGACCGGCGGCGCGCTGGTGGAGAGCGCCATACGGCAGCTCTCAGGAACCTGTTCAACAAACTTCTCGGCTGCCTCTACCACTGCCTGCAAAGCCGCACGCTATTCGACCCCGATCGTGCTTTCGCGGCACCCCTCGAGCTCGCGGCCTGAGCGCCTACTTGACCTACCAACGACATGAGATGTCTTGGACTGCTCTGCCACGGCGTGATCGCGCGTGGGCACGAGAGTGCCGTCCACGATCAGCACGGTGTCCTTGGCGAACCGCTTGCGGGGCTGCAGGGCGAGCATCGGCCCGAGGTGGTCGATGATGCGGTCGGCCGCCGACTTCGAGACGCCAAAGAGCGGAGCGAGCTGTCGCATCGTCAAGTTCGTGCGCCAGTAAGCCGCCACCAGCAGTGCCCGGTCCTCCAGCGGAAGGCTCCACGGCCGGCCCTTGCGAACCGCATCCGCACCCACGCGCCGCAGCACGGTCACCAGCTTCCCGAAACAGCGCGGGCTCAGCCCGGTGAACGGGGCTATCCAGGACGGCTCCGACGCCGTGATCACACCAGCCACACCAAGATCATCTCACCTGTGACCAGCAGTTACGGGACAACCCTTAGGCTCCCTGCCTGCATCCTCGGGCGGGCTGAGATGGCGCCGCTCGATCGCGCTGTTGAGGAAGACCGACCGGAAGCCAGGCCGCGAGGTTCAAAGGCGTCAAGATTCTCTGTTCAACTGATGCCCGATGCCGGGATCACCGGCCCGGTGATCCACTTTTCGCGGAAATCTACTTGGCCCCGCACGTCTTGTAGGCGGCGACGATCTTTTCGTTGGTGTCCCCGGGGCCCTTCTCGATGCTGATGTCGGCGGTTCCCGGCTTGGGGTCGGCGGCCTTGATTCCTTGCTTGCGCAGGCATTCCGCGGTCTTCACGGCGGCGTCCTCCTCCTCCGCGGAGGCCTTGTCCTCGCCCTTGTTCGGCGCGTACTTCCGGCAGATCGCGTTGGCGGCCTCGACCTTGGGGTCCTCGCCGCTGCCCGCGCCGGCGGCCGCCTTGTCGGAGGGGTTGTCCGGGTCGGGTACGTCGACCCCCTGCTCCTCCATGCACTTGGAGTACTTCAGGAACGTGTCGCGCTCGCTCGCGGACATGGTGCCGGAGTCGTCCGAGGAGGTGCCGCACCCGGCCAGACCGAGCGTACCCAGGGTGACCATCGCCGCGAGGGCCAGAGAGATTCGCTTCATGTCATCAGACTCCCCGCCGGGAGGTTCCCTCGTGGTGACCGTGACCGTTATCCATCGGCTTATACACGGGCCCCTCCTACGGGTGGTGTTCGAGCGGCTGACTCCGGTTCGGGTCGGGGATCTCCTTGCCGCAGGCCTGGTAGGCCGCGAGGAGCTTCTCCGGGCTGTACCCGGGACCCGGGTCGACGACGATGTCGTCCGTGCCGGCCTTGGGGTCCTTGGCGCTCATGCCGTGCCGGCGCAGGCACTCGGCCGTCTTCAGCGCGTGGTCCTCCTCCTCCGCCGAGGCGCGTTCGCCCCCGCCGTTCGGCGCGTAGGTCCGGCAGATCGCGTTCGCCGCCTCGGCCTTCGGGTCCGCGACGGTGCCGGGCGGAGCGGCCACCTTGTCGGAGCCGCCCTTCAGCTCGGGGACCTCGACGCCCTGCCTCCTCATGCATTCGGAGTACTTGACGAACCTGTCCTGGTCGTTCTTCGACAAGGGGGGAGACTCGGGCGAATCTCCGATTCCACATCCGGCCAGGCCCAGCACCGCGGCCGCGGCCAGCGCGGCGCGTGAGAGTGTCTTCATGCGCACAGGGTGGAGCGCAGCGGGTTTCGGGACGGTCACCGCGCGTGTTAACCGTCGTCCTACCGCTGGTCTGCGGCAATGGGATCATGCGGATTCTGGTGGCCGAAGACGAACAGTTCCTCGCGGCCATGGTGGCGGAGGGCCTGCGCAAACAGGCGATGGCGGTCGACGTCGCCTACGACGGGAGCAGCGCGCTCGAACTCCTCGACGTGAACGACTACGACGTGCTCGTCCTGGACCGGGACCTGCCCGGGGTCCACGGCGACGACGTGTGCCGCGAGCTGACCCAGCGCGGGGCGGGCGTCCGCATCCTGATGCTGACCGCCTCCGGCACCGTGCACGAACGAGTCGCCGGGCTGCGCCTGGGCGCCGACGACTATCTTCCCAAGCCGTTCTCGTACGAGGAACTCGTCGCACGGGTCCGGGCGCTGGGCCGGCGGGCGGGGCCGCCGCTGCCGCCGGTACTGGAACGCGCCGGGATCACCCTGGACACAGGGCTGCGACAGGCCCACCGCGACGGGCGCTACCTGCCCCTGTCCCTCAAGGAGTACGCCGTACTGGAGGTGCTGATGCGGGCGCGGGGAACGGTGGTCAGCGCCGAGGAACTCCTGGAGAAGGCCTGGGACGCCAACACCGACCCGTTCACCACCGTCGTCAAGGTGACCATGAGCAAGCTGCGGGCCAAGCTCGGCGAGCCGCCGGTGATCGTCACCGTCCCGGGCAGCGGGTACCGCCTGTGAAGCACGGCCGCACCGCGCGGCGCACCGGCCCCAAGCTGCACGGCTCGGTACGGGCCAGGATCACGCTGCTGTACGGCGGGGTCTCCACCGCGATCACCGCATGCGTCCTGATCGCCGCGCTTCGCCTTCAGCAGTACATCGTCGACAAGTCGGTACGCGACCTGCCCGCGGATCCGGGCGCCGGCACCGGCCCCTGCCCGCCGGGAGCCCAGGGCACGCCCTGTCCGACCGCGCCCCCCACCACCACGCCGACCGCCCCGCCGGGCACGAAGGCGGTGGCGAGCGGGCGGGAGGGCTTCCAGCAGACCCTCGTAAACACCCAACGCCTCGTCACCCTGCTGGCCATCGCGGTCGTCGCGGTACTGGCGTTCGCCGTGTGCTGGTGGCTCACCGGGCGGCTGCTGCGGCCTCTGCACCGCATCACCGCCACGGCACGCCGGCTTTCGCTCTCGACCCTGCACGAGCGCATCGCGCTGACCGGGCCCCAGGACGAGCTCAAGGACCTGGCCGACACCTTCGACGCCATGCTCGACCGGCTCGAACACGCCGTCGCCAGCCAGCGCCGCTTCGCCGCCAACGCCTCCCACGAACTGCGTACGCCCCTGGCCATCCAGCGGGCGGCCCTGGAGATCGGCCTGGCCGACTCCACTCCCGAACGGGTCGCCCAGATCAGGACCGAGCTGATCCGCACCACCGAGCGCTCGGAGCGTCTCATCGAGGGACTGCTCGCCCTCGCGCAGGGCGAGCAGGGCCTCGACACTCAGGCGCCGGTGGACCTCGCCGTGGTGGCCGGGCAGGTCGTCCAGGAGCACCGGGTGTTCGCCGACGCCCGCGACATCACCATCGACGTCACGACCCGGCCCGTCACCGTCCTCGGCGACGAGGTCATGATCACCCGGCTGGTCGCCAACCTCGTGCAGAACGCGATCCGGCACAACCACCCCGGCGGCCGGGTCGGCGTCGAACTGTCGCCCGACCGCGGTATCACGGTCTCCAACACCGGCCCACACGTACCGCCGGACCGCATCGGCGAGCTCTTCGAGCCGTTCCGGAGGCTGCACCGCGACCGCACCGGATCGACCGAGGGCGCGGGCCTCGGCCTGTCCATCGCCGCCGCGATCATCAACGCGCACGGCGGCGCGGTCCGGACCGTCGCCAACCATGACGGCGGTCTGACGATCACGGTGAACCTGCCGGCGCCGGCCCGCATTCCTCACTGACGGTTCGTTTCGTCAGGTCATGAGATCCGTGTGCCGGCAGGGCATGACCACCTCGGTGATCTCACCGCGTACATACTGCTCCCAAAGACGCCCGTCCGGCGGATTGTCCCCTTCGGTCATGATGTTGTCGGCGGTCCGCTGCTGCCGAGCCGCCTCGTCGAGCACCGCGCCCTCCGGGGGCACCAGCTCAGGCCACCGGCCGGATGCACGCAGAAGAACGGCGGCCGACTGCCCGTCGTACGGATCGGCAGCAGCCTGTCGAGCGAGTTGCTCAGCGCGGCCAGGGACAGCTGGTTGATGAGTCCGGCGGGCGCCGGCGCCGCCGGGCATCGAGTTCGACGAGGTCGGCTTCACCGTTCCCGCGGGGACCCTGACCGCGCTGGTCGGCCCGTCGGGCGCCGACAAGACGACCGTGTCGCATCTGGTGCCCCGGCTCTACGACGCCGCCTCGGGGACCGTCCGTATCGGCGGCCACGATGTGCGGGACCTGACGCTGAACTCCCTGCACGACACCGTCGGTGTCGTCACCCAGGACGCCCATCTCTTCCACGACACGCTCCGCGCCAATCTGCTGTACGCCCGCTACCGCCTGTCCGGCGGGGAGAAGCAACGGGTCGCGCTGGCCCGGCTGTTGCTGAAGTCCCCGCCGGTGGTCGTCCTGGACGAGGCCACCGCGCACCTGGACTCCGAGTCCGAGGCGGCGATCCAGCGGGCCCTGAAGACCGCGCCGGCCGGCCGTACGTCCCTGGTCATCGCGCATCGGCTGTCCACGACGCGTGATGCGTGATGCGTGGTGGGTCACCCCGGCCGGTTTCGTGTGCGCCCCGCGCCAGTGTGTCCGGGACTCCCCCGGCGACCTGCGGTCAGGTGGAGGAGAGCGCCTCGGTCGGGGTGAGCCGGGAGGCGCGGCGCGCCGGGTAGACGCCGGCCAGGGCGCCGATGGCGACCGTGGCCAGGGCGGCGGCGGCGATGGTCTGGCCGGGGAGCGCGAACGGCCAGCCGCGGCCGGCGGCGTAGCCGAGGCAGACGACCAGCCCGATGACCACCCCGGCGGCGCCGCCGAGGGCCGACAGGGTCACCGACTCGGTGAGGAACTGGATCCTGATCTGGCCGCGGGTGGCGCCCAGCGACCGGCGCAGCCCGATCTCCTGACGCCGCTCCAGGACCGAGATCACCATGATGTTGGCGATGCCGACGCCGCCGGCCAGCATCGCGACTGCGCCGAGCCCGAGGAACAGGGCGTTGAACGCGCGGTTCGCGGCGGCCTGCGCGGTGAGCGCGTCCGAGGGGCGGCTGATCTGCACCTCTTCGGGGTGCTCCGGGTTGACCGTGAAGCCGAGCACGTCGTGCACGGACTGGACGGTCGCGTCGGTGGAGCGTTCGTACAGCGTGGTGGCGTAGCCGTTGAAGCCGAGGCTCTCGGCGTACGTCCAGCCGATCAGCGCGGAGCGGTCGATCTCGGGCGCGAGTTTGACCTTGTCGAGGATGCCGATGACCTGGACCCAGCGACCGGCGAGATAGACGTGCCGGCCGGCGTGGTCGATGCCGAGGCGTTCGGCGGCGACCGAGCCGAGGACCACGGCGGGGTAGCGGCCGTTGGCCTCGTTGAGGAACGTGCCGGAGCGCACCGTGCCGCTGAGGGCGCCGAGCAGGTCGGTCCGGGCGGCCTGGACGGCGATGCCGTTGGTCGTGGCCGAGTTGATCCGGTCGTTGCGGCGGACGGTGACGTCCTGGACCAGGCCGACCGAGGACACGCCGGTCACGCCCGGGATGCGGGAGACCATTCCCTCGGCGTCCTTGGGCAGCGTGGCGGTCTGCTCGAGCAGCGAGGTCCCGGGCGAGACGGTCAGCAGGTTCGTGCCGAGCTGGTCGATCTCCTTCATCAGCCCGGCCTTGCTGACGGTGCTGAGTCCCACCAGGCCGACCATGGCCGCGACGCCGATGGCGATGCCGAGCGCGGACAGCACCGCACGCAGCGGCCGTCCCCGCAGCCCGTCCAGGCCGACGACGGCGAGGTCCCTGGCGCGCAGCCGCACCGGATCCGGTAGCGCGATCATGCCGGTACCCCCGTGTCCACGCGGATCTGACCGTCCCTGATCTCCAGCCGCCGCGGCAGCGCCGCCGCGACCTCCAGGTCGTGAGTGATGACCACGACGGCGGTGCCGTCGCGGTTGAGTTCGGTGAGCAGCTCCAGCACGCCGGCGCCGGCGACCGAGTCGAGGTTGCCGGTCGGTTCGTCGGCGAGCAGCAGCGGCGGGTCGCCGACGACCGCGCGGGCGATCGCGACCCGCTGCCGCTCGCCTCCGGACAGCTGGTGCGGCAGGTGGTCCACCCGGGCACCGAGGCCGACGCGTTCCAGTGCGGCGCGGGCCAGCCGTCGGCGCTCGCGGGTCGAAGTGCCGTGGTACAGCAACCCGGTGGCGACGTTGTCGAGCGCGGTCAGGTGGGCGGTGAGGAAGAACTGCTGGAACACGAAGCCGATCCAGCGGGCCCGTACCGCGGCCAGTCGGCGGTCCGGCAGCCGGGCGACGTCGTGGCCCTGGATGAGGACCCGGCCCGTGGTGGGGTTGTCGAGGGTGCCCATGAGGTTCAGCAGGGTCGACTTGCCCGACCCGGACGGCCCGACGATCGCCAGCAGTTCGCCGGCGTGGACGGTGAGCGACGTGCGGCGCAGCGCGCGCACTCCGCCGGGGTATTCCTTGGAGGCGTCCTGCACCTCGAGGACCGGGGGTGTCCGTCCGTCCTGCGTGAGCACGTCCGTCATGACTTCGGCACCTGCACCTTCATGCCCACGGTGAGGTCGCCGGTCACCTGGACCTTGTCGCCGTCGAAGACGCCGAGCTTCACCGGCACGGAGCGGACCTTCCCGGCGGCGTCGACGACGTTCACCGAGTAGTCGCTGTCGGCCGACGCCAGCAGCGCGTTGACCGGCACGGTCAGCACGTCCTTGAGTTCGTTGCTGGTGAACCCGACGGTGACGGGGGCGCCGGTCAGGGTGCCCACGTCGGCGGACTTGTCGAGCGTGACGGTGACCTGGAACGTGGCGTTCTCGGTTCCCGAGCCGGTCTGGGAGCCGGACTTGGCGGACGAGGTGGCCACCGTGGAGACGGAACTGACGTTCCCCGGCACGGTCTTCCCGCCGGGCAGGGTGATCCGTACGGCGGCGTTCTCCCTGGCGATGTCCTGCCGGCTGACCGGCAGGTTCACCGTGACCAGCTTCTGCGTGCCGGTGGCCTCGTACGCGGCGCCGCCCGCGCCGCCGCCGAGGGCGGCCTGGAGCGTCTTCACCTGGATCGGGCCCGGCTGCATCACCACGTCGTCGGGGGCCAGGGCCCCGGTCCGGGGCATCCCCTGGGCCTTCTGGAGATCCCGGACGGCCTGCGCGGTCGCCCAGGTGAACGCCTCGTCGACGGCGAGGTCGTCGCCGTAGCCGAGCGCCACCAGGTTCTCCTCCAACTCCAGCACGTCGTAGCCGTCCGACATGCCCTGCTCCAGGTCCCGCCAGAACGGCATCGAGCCGTAGAACAGGGGGACGCGGTGACCGTTCACGCCGTACGCCTGCTGGCCGCGCCGGATCTCGTCGCCGGCCTTCGGCAGCCAGGTGATCCGGCCACCGCCGCCCGCCAGCACGGTGTAGCTCCCGGCGTTCCCGAGGGTGCCGTCCGCCTCGGTGGTGCCGGCCAGATCGCCGCGGGTCACGGCCGCGGCCGGCAGTTGCGTGTCGGTCTCCTGGGTCGCCGCTTCGCCGTCGCGCAGCGTGTACGCCGCGACGCCGGCGCCGCCGATCGCCAGCATGGCGGTTCCGGCCAGCAGCGTCCGCCGCCTCCCGCCGCGCTTGCGGCTCTGCGGCGGGGGGCTCTCCTCGTTTACGGGGGGTGCGACGGAAGATTCCAGCACCTCAGCCTCCAGATGGTCCTCGTGGGCGACGGCTTGACGGTGATCAGACTGACCCGGGGCCGGTTTCGGGGCGGTGACCGCACGCGTTGACCCCTGCCTTATCGGGCGTCGACGAAGATCCATCGGATGGGCAGCGTCCGTCGTCCGGACCCGAGGGCCCCCATTCGGGTGGTGGGTCCGTTCGCGCGGCGTGACGGCGCCGGATGACGATCACGGATCCCTAGGCTCGGCTCCGGCCCCGCTGGACTGCGACCCGGGAGACGACCGTGGCCCTGTGGCTGCTCAACCACCTCAGCACCCTCGCGCTGACCCTGCTGATCGTCGGCGGCTGCGTCCTCGCGACCCTGGCCGGAAGCCTGCTGGTCCGCCGACGGCTTCCGAGGCTGGCCGAGGGCGAGCACAACGAGACGGTCGGCCTCGTGCTCGGCATGTTCGGCGCGATCTACGGGATCATCCTCGCCTTCGTGATCGTGACCCTGTGGACGCAGATGGAGAACACCCAGGCGGTGGTCGCCACCGAGGCGACCGACGCCGCCATCATCGTGCGCGACGTGGCGGCGTTCCCGGACGAACCGGAGACACGTGTCAAGAAGGCCGTCGGCCACTACGTGCACCACGTGGTGGAGGCGCAGTGGCCGGAGATGCGGGACGGCATGAAGACGCTGTCCTCGGGGGAGCAGCTGCAGGGCGTGTACAACGCCCTGCAGTCGTACGAGCCCGTGACCGAGATGCAGAAGATCTACTACGCCGAGGCCGCGGACAGCCTCGACGACATGGCCTCCCAGCGCCGGGCCCGGCTCACGATGGCGGGCCAGGAGCTGCCCCTGCTGCTCCAGGTGCTGGTCTTCGGCGGCGCGGTCGTCATCCTCCCGCTGACCTTCCTCTACGGGACGCGCAGCCGGAAGATGCAGCTCTTGTTCGTCGCGGCGGTCGCCGGGCTGATCGGATTCAGCCTGCTCCTCGTGGTGGTGCTCGACCGTCCCTTCGCCGGTGACCTGAGCGTCAGCCCGGAACTCTTCAAGCAGGGGAAGCTCGAACAGTTCTGGAATCCCGCTCAGCAGTCATAGGTCCGCCGGGCAGCCGGGCGCGGGTTCCCGGCGGGCGCCGCCCCAGCCCTCGCGCAGCTCGGTGGGGACCTCCAGGCCGACCCGCTGTCCGCCCGCCAGGGTGCGGACGCTGCCGGCCAGCAGGAGTCCGCCCGCCTTGTCGAGGACCCTGCGCGCCGCCGTGCTGCTGTCCTCGGCCCGCTCCAGCCGTCGCAGCAGCCGGACGCCGGCGGCCGTGAAGCGGGCCCACGGCCCGGGTCGGGGTACCCGGAGGGCGTCGGCCACGCGCGGGTCGACGACCTGGCGGACCATCGCGGGGACGAGGCCGTCGAACGCCTTGCCCGGCACCAGCGCCTCGTAGAAGTCGATCAGTCCGCGCGTCAGCGCGATGCCCTCCGGGGAGGGGGCGAAGTGACGGGCGACGAGGAGCCGGTCGAGCTCGCGGGCCTCCGCGAGCGTGCTGGGCATGATGTCCTCGCGGATGCCGAGCATGGCACCCGCGACCCGCCACACGTAGTAGTAGTCCTCGGCCTCCTGCCCGGTGACGGAGACGCCGAGGCGCTCCATGCCGTCCAGCACGTGCACGGAGAAGATCAGCAGCGCCGACAGCAGGTCCTCCTGGCAGATCGGCACCCCGTCGCGCGCGCTGTCCCACTCCCCCGAGGCGCCCACCAGGTGGCGGACCGCGGCATGGATGAGCCGGGTCTTCTGCAGGGTCGGCACGAACTTCCCGCCCGTACCGAACGGGTCACGGCCCATCAGGTGCAGGACGAACTGCGAGGTCTCCGCCAGCCGGCGGTGCGGCTGGTTGAGCCGGTGGGTCAGGTCGAGGAGCCGGGAGGGGACGGGGGCGGCGTAGCAGTCGACCATGGCTCCGTACGAGAGGACGGAGGCGACGTGCACCCCGTCGTCGACGAAGAAGGCGTGCGCGCCGGCGATCCGCTCCGGGTCCGCCCAGGCGGGCGGGGCGTCGGTGGCGGTCAGGTAGTCGCGCACCGAGTCCGGCAGCCCGTCCGGGATCGGCTGATCGTTGCGGGTGAACTCCCGGAGCACCGCGTTGACATGGCCGGTGGTGCCGTCGGCGGCCAGGTCCGCGATGACGGCATCGGCCGACGGGTCCCCCTCCTGCCGCAACGCGTCCAGGAACTCCGTGGTCCACCGCATGCCAGCCGCCCTCCGGGTCACCGCGCGGGCCGGCCGCTCCGCGCGCAGGGGGAGGCTACCGGGAGCGGAGCGCACCACGGGCGGGCACGGGGGCGCACGCCCCCGTGCCCGCCCTGGTCCTCAGGCCGTTCCGGTCTCCGTGCGGACGCGGTGCGCGGCCTCGACGAGGTGCTCCAGGGACGCCTTCGTCTCGGACCAGCCGCGGGTCTTGAGGCCGCAGTCCGGGTTGACCCACAGGCGCTCCGCCGGGATGGCCTTCAGCCCCTCGCGCAGCAGGGCCGCGGCCTCGTCGGCCGAGGGGACGCGCGGGGAGTGGATGTCCCAGACGCCGGGGCCGACCTCGCGGGGGTAGCCGGCGCCGGCCAGCTCGTCGGCGACCCGCATGTGCGAGCGGGCCGCTTCCAGGCTGATGACGTCCGCGTCCAGGTCGTTGATCGCGTCGACGATGTCGCCGAACTCCGCGTAGCACATGTGGGTGTGGATCTGGGTGTCCGGTCGGACTCCGCTGGTGGTCAGGCGGAAGGACTCGGTCGCCCAGGCCAGGTACGCGGCGTGGTCCGCGGCCCGCAGGGGCAGGGTCTCGCGCAGGGCGGGTTCGTCGACCTGGATGACGGAACTGCCCGCGGCTTCCAGGTCGTCGACCTCGTCGCGCAGGGCCAGCGCGACCTGCCGTGCGGTGTCGCCGAGGGGCTGGTCGTCGCGTACGAAGGACCAGGCGAGCATGGTGACCGGGCCGGTGAGCATGCCCTTGACGGGCTTGTCCGTCTGCGACTGGGCGTACGAGGTCCAGCGCACGGTCATCGGTTCCGGGCGGGAGACGTCGCCGGCCAGGACGGGCGGGCGTACGTACCGCGTGCCGTACGACTGGACCCAGCCGTGCTGCGTGGCCAGGTAGCCGGTGAGCTGCTCCGCAAAGTACTGGACCATGTCATTGCGTTCGGGCTCGCCGTGCACCAGGACGTCGATGCCCGCCTTCTCCTGGAAGGCCAGCACCTCCCGGATCTCGGCCTCGATGCGCTCCTCGTAGCCGGCCGTGTCGATGCGCCCGGCCCGCAGGTCGGCGCGTGCGGTGCGCAGTTCGGCGGTCTGCGGGAAGGAGCCGATGGTCGTCGTCGGCAGCAGCGGGAGGCCGAGGTGGGCCCGCTGGGCGGCCGCACGCTGCTCGTAGGGCTGCGCGCGGTGGCCGTCGGCGGCGGTGACGGCCGCGGTCCGGGCGCGTACGGCCGGGTCGCGGGTGATCGCGGAGTTGGCCCGGGAGGCCAGGTCGGCCCGGTTGGCGGCGAGTTCGGCCGCGATGGCACCGGTGCTCCGGGCGAGGCCGCGGGCGAGGGTGGCGATCTCCGCGGTCTTCTGGCGGGCGAAGGCGAGCCAGCGGCGGATCTGCGGGTCGACGTCCCGTTCGGCGGCGGCGTCCAGCGGTACGTGGAGCAGGGAGCAGGAGGCGGCGACGTCGACCCGGTCGGCGAGTCCGAGGAGGGTGCCGAGGGTGGCGAGCGACTTCTCGTAGTCGTTGATCCAGATGTTGCGGCCGTCGACGACTCCCGCGACCAGCCGCTTGCCGGGCAGGCCGCCGGCGGCGGCGAGGTCGGCGAGGTTGGCGGCGGCCCGGCCCGTGAAGTCGAGGGCGAGTCCGTCGACCGGCGCCTTCGCCAGCACGGGCAGCGCCTCGCCGAGCCGGTCGAAGTACGAGGCGACGAGCAGCTTGGGGCGGTCGGTGAGGCCGCCGAGCTCGCGGTAGGCGCGGGCGGCCGCACCCAGGTCGGCCGGGGTGCGGTCCTGGACGAGCGCGGGCTCGTCCAGCTGGACCCACTCGGCTCCGGCGGCGCGCAGATCGGCGAGGACCTGCGCGTAGACGGGCAGGAGCCGGTCGAGCAGGGTGATCGGCCGGAAGTCGTCGGCCACCCCGGGGGCGGCCTTGGCCAGCAGGAGGTAGGTGACCGGCCCGACCAGGACGGGGCGGGCCGCCAGGCCGAGCGCGCGGGCTTGGGTCAGCTCCGCGACCTGCTTGGCGGAATCGGCGGTGAAGACGGTGTCGGGCCCGAGTTCCGGCACCAGGTAGTGGTAGTTGGTGTCGAACCACTTGGTCATTTCGAGCGGCGCCACGTCCTGGGTGCCGCGCGCCATGGCGAAGTAGCCGTCCAGCGCGTCCGCCGCGACGGCCGCGCGGTGGCGGGCCGGGACCGCGCCGACCATGACGCTGGTGTCGAGGACGTGGTCGTAGTACGAGAAGTCGCCGGTCGGGACCTCGGTGATGCCGGCGTCGGCCAGCTGCCGCCAGTTCGTCCGGCGCAGGTGGGCTGCGGTCTCGTGGAGCGCGCCGGCGCTGACGCGGCCCTTCCAGTACCCCTCGACGGCCTTCTTCAGTTCCCGGTTCTGACCCTGGCGGGGGTAGCCGTACACGGTGGCCCGTACTGCCGCGGCTGCGGACTCGGTTGTCACGGAACTCTCCTTCGCGAGCACGTTTCCATGGGCCCCGGTGACGGGACGCGGAGCGCGAAGGGATGGCGGAACAGGACGGTCCGTCGGCGCGCTTCAAGCGCCGTACGACCGTCCGTTGTGTTCGCCGACCCGCCCACGAGGTCACCGGGATGTCCGCGCACGGCAGGGCGTGCGCGGGCAACGGGCAGGTCTTCGGACTTGCGGGCACGTCGGCCACTCGGGCAGACACCTACTGGCCGTCGCTTCCCAGACCCGTACGGGCCCAGTGCGTATGACGGCGGTCGTTCCCGCTCACCGCTGCGGGGCAGTCCCGGATTCCCACCGGGTTCCCTCTTACGACGCATCCCGTCTGGCGGACGGGGCGAACCAGCTGCTGCGGGTCAGCTTAGCGGCACCACCGGGCCCCTCATCGGTCCCGGTCGTACGTGTGGAACCCGCGGCCGCTCTTGCGGCCCAGCAGTCCCGCCTGCACCATCCGCTGGAGCAGCGGGGGCGGGGCGTAGAGGGGTTCCTTGAACTCCTCGTACAGCGACTGCGCGATGGCGGTGACGGTGTCCAGCCCGATGAGGTCGGCGAGCCTGAGCGGGCCCATGGGGTGGGCGCAGCCGAGCTCCATGCCCGCGTCGACGTCGGCGGCGGTGGCGAAGCCGGATTCGGCCATCCGAATGGCCGAGAGCAGGTAGGGGACGAGGAGGGCGTTGACGACGAAGCCGGCCCGGTCCTGGGAGTGGACGGCCGTCTTGCCCAGGGTGTCGCGGGCGAAGGCATCGACCGTGTCGAGTGTCTCGGAGGTGGTGTGCAGCGAGCTGACGATCTCCACGAGCGGCAGGACGGGTGCGGGGTTGAAGAAGTGCAGGCCGACGACGCGGTCGGCGCGGCCGGTGGCCATGGCGAGGCGCATGACGGGGATGGCGGAGGTGTTGGTGGCGAGGATCGCCGCCGGGTCCTCGACGGTCTTGTCGAGGGCCGCGAAGACCTCGGTCTTGACGGCCGCGTCCTCGACGACGGCCTCGATGACGAGCTGCCGGTCTGCGAGTTCGTCGAGGCTGCCGGTGAACACGAGCCGGGCCAGGGCGTCCTCGGCGGTGAGCCGGTCCAGTTTGCCGCGCTGGACGGCCCGTTCGAGGGAGACGGCCACCCGTTCTCGGGCGGTCCGGGCGGCGGTGGCGTCGGCCTCGCAGACCACGGTGTCGAGGCCGGCGCGGGCGCAGACCTCGGCGATGCCGGCGCCCATCTGTCCGCCTCCGACGATGCCGACCCTGCGGATGGCGGTGCTCATGAGCGGACCTCGGGGCGGCGGACCAGGTGGCGGGCGTACGCGTCGGGGGTGAAGAAGGCCGGGAGGTCCCGTTCCAGCGTGCTGCGCTCGAACACGGCGCGGGCCTCGGCGACCCTGGCGTCCGGCCGCGCCTTCGCGAGCGCGGCGCACTCCGTGTCGAGGAGCTCCCGTACTTCCTCGGGGTCGGCCGTGCCGTGGCGCAGCCACTGCCAGAGCTGTACGCGGGCGATCTCGGCGGTCGCCGCGTCCTCCATCAGCCCGTCGAGGGCGACGGCTCCGCTGCCGCGCAGCCAGGCGTCGAAGTACCGCAGGGCGACGGAGACGTTGGCGCGGATGCCTTCGGGGCTGGGCGGACCGGAGACGCGCCGCACCGAAAGCAGTTCGGCGGCGGTGACGCGGACGTCGTCGCGCAGCCGGTCGAGCTGGTGCGGCCGTGCTCCGAGCACCCCGTCGAAGACGGTGCGGCAGACGGGGACGAGCCCGGGGTGGGCGACCCAGGAGCCGTCGAATCCGTCCTCGGCCTCGCGTTCCTTGTCCAGGCGGACCTTGGCGAGGGCCGCCGCGTTGGCCTCGGCGTCCTTGCCGGGGACGTGGGCGGCCATGCCCCCGATGGCGTGTGCGCCCCGCTTGTGGCAGGTGCGGACGAGCAGTTCTGTGTACGCCCGCATGAAGGGGGCGGTCATGGTGACCTTGGCGCGGTCGGGCAGCTGGAAGTCCGTACGGTGGCCGAAGGTCTTGATGAGGCTGAAGAGGTAGTCCCAGCGGCCCGCGTTGAGTCCGGCGCTGTGTTCGCGCAGTTCGTAGAGGATCTCCTCCATCTCGAAGGCGGCGGTGACCGTTTCGATGAGGACGGTGGCGCGGATCGTGCCGCGGGGGATGCCGAGGAGCTCCTGGGCCAGTAGGAAAACGTCGTTCCAGAGGCGGGCCTCGTAGCGGTTCTCCAGTTTGGGGAGGTAGAAGTACGGGCCGTGGCCGGCGTCGATGCGGGCCCGCGCGCAGTGGAAGAAGTACAGCCCGAAGTCGACCAGGGAGGCCGGGACGGGCCGGCCTTCGATCTCCAGGTGCTGCTCGGTCAGGTGCCAGCCGCGCGGGCGGACCATGATGGTCGCGAGCTGCTCGCCGAGGCGGTACTCCTTGCCGTCGGGCGCTGTGAAGTCGATCCGCCGCAGGCACGCATCGAGCAGGTGCAGCTGGCCGCCGATGAGGTTGTCCCAGGTGGGGGCGGTGGCGTCCTCGAAGTCGGCCATCCACACGCGGGCGCCGGAGTTCAGGGCATTGACGGTCATGCGGCGCTCGGGCGGGCCGGTGATCTCCACCCGCCGGTCGGTCAGGCCCGGCGCCGGCGGGGCGACCTTCCAGGAGGGGTCCTCGCGGACGGCCGCGGTCGCGGGCGAGAACGTGAGCGGGGAGCCGGCGGCGAGCCGGTCCGTGCGGCGGCGGCGCTCCTTGAGCAGGTCCAGGCGCCGGTCCGCGAAGGCCGCGTCGAGCCGTCCGATGAAGTCCAGTGCCTCGGGGGTGAGGATCTCTTCGTGGCGCTCACCCGGCGCGCCGAGGACCCGGACGGTGCTGGTCAGGGGCGAGAGGGACATGCGGTGCTCCTCAGGTCGGCGGTACGGCCGCAAGTGCGGCGGGGCGGCTCAGTGGAACTGCTCTTCCTCGGTGGAGCCGGAGAGCGCGGTGGTGGAGGAGGCCGGGTTGACGGCGGTGGAGACGAGGTCGAAGTAGCCGGTGCCGACCTCGCGCTGGTGCTTGACGGCGGTGAACCCGTGCTCCTGGGCGGCGAATTCGCGTTCCTGGAGGTCGACGTAGGCGGTCATGCCGTGCTCGGCGTAGCCGCGGGCGAGGTCGAACATGCCGTGGTTGAGGGAGTGGAAGCCTGCGAGGGTGATGAACTGGAAGCGGTAGCCCATCGCGCCCAGCTCCCGCTGGAACTTGGCGATCTGGTCGTCGTCCAGCGCGGCCTTCCAGTTGAAGGAGGGCGAGCAGTTGTACGCGAGCATCTGATCGGGGTACCGCGCGTGGATCGCCTCGGCGAACTCGCGGGCCTGCGCCAGGTCCGGGGTGCCGGTCTCGACCCAGATCAGGTCGGCGTAGGGGGCGTAGGCGAGGCCCCGGGCGATCACCGGTTCCATGCCGCCCCGGACCCGGTAGAAGCCCTCCGCCGTGCGCTCGCCCGTGGTGAACCGCGCGTCGGTCTCGTCGACGTCGCTGGTCAGCAGGGTCGCGGCGAGGGCGTCCGTGCGGGCGATGATCAGGGTCGGGGTGTCGGCGATGTCCGCGGCGAGGCGGGCCGCGTTGAGGGTGCGGATGTGCTGGGAGGTGGGCACGAGGACCTTGCCGCCGAGGTGGCCGCACTTCTTCTCGGAGGCGAGCTGGTCCTCGTAGTGGATGCCGGCCGCGCCCGCCGCGATCATCGCCTTCGTCAGCTCGAAGGCGTTGAGCGGGCCGCCGAACCCGGCCTCCGCGTCGGCGACGATCGGCGCCAGCCAGTCCGTGGTGTCCGTGCCGCCCTCGGCGGTGGCGATCTGGTCGGCGCGCAGCAGCGCGTTGTTGATCCGGCGTACCACCTGCGGCACCGAGTTGACCGGGTAGAGGCTCTGGTCCGGGTAGGTGTGCCCGGCCTGGTTGGCGTCCGCCGCGACCTGCCAGCCGGAGAGGTAGATCGCCTGGAGTCCCGCCCGGACCTGCTGGACGGCCTGGCCGCCGGTGAGCGCGCCGAGCGCGTGGACGTAGTCCCGCTCGTGCAGCTGCCGCCACAGGCGCTCGGCTCCGCGCCGGGCCAGGGTGTGCTCCTCGCGGACGCTTCCGGAGAGCCGGACCACGTCCTCGGCGGAGTAGGTCCGCTCGATCCCGGCCCAGCGCGGGTCCGTCGCCCACCGCTGTGCGAGCTGCTGGGCCGCCGCCGTCGTCACCGTCGTCGTCACCGTCATCGTCGCCGTCTCCATGAGTCGCTTGATCTGCCAATGTTCCGGCCGGTTGCGAAAGCACTGGCACCAGATGCCAGTACGAAGGGTCGCCGCCACGGAATCCGCCCGTGGACCTGGCCGCAGGACAGACTCTGGCAGCGGCACTCAGTGCCAACAAGCAGGGACGAATGTCAAGTTGTGCGAATCTTCCACCGCGCTTTTGCCAAGATTGCGAACGCCCACGGCGCCGGGATTCCGCATAGGGTGACGGCAGTCCCGATCACACGAGGAGCACGGTGGGCAAGACGTACGCGGGCGCGCGGCTGCGGCGGCTGCGCGAGGAGCGGCGGATGAGCCAGGCCGAACTGGCCCGCGTCCTCGCGATCTCGCCGAGCTACCTCAACCAGATGGAACACGACTCGCGTCCGCTCACGGTGCCCGTACTCCTGCGCCTGACCGAGGCGTTCGGCGTCGACCCCGGCTTCTTCTCCGAGCGTGACACCAGCCGTCTCGTCGCGGACCTGCGCGAGGCCCTCGCGGCGGAGGTCGCCGAGGCCCGGGTGTCCCCTTCCGACCTCGCGGAACTCGCCACCCGGATGCCCGCGGTCGCCGCCGTCCTGCTGGACCTCGGCCGGCGCGGCCAGCTGCTCGCCGAACGGCTCGCCGGGGCCGCGGACGGCCGGGACGGCACGACGGAGCTCCCGCGCTCGCCGCACGAGGAGATCCGCGAGTTCTTCTACCGCCGGCAGAACTACCTCCACGACACCGATCTCGCCGCCGAGGCGCTGGCCCACGAGATCGGCATCCGCCCGGGGGACGTCGTACGTGTCCTGTCGGCGCGGCTGACGGAGCGTCACGGCGTGCGCCTGGCCGTCGATTCGGACCGGCTGCACCACTACGACGCCCGCTCCCGCGTGCTGCACCTGTCGAGCCGGCTGCGGCCGGGCCAGCAGGCCTTCCGGCTGGCCACCCAGCTGGCGCTGCTCGAGTACGGCGAGGAGCTGGACCGGCTCGCGGCGGAGGACTTCCCGCCGGACTCCCCGGCCCGTGCGCTGGCCCGGATCGGCATCGCGAACTACTTCGCCGCGGCGCTGATCCTCCCGTACCGCGCCTTCCACGCGGCCGCCGAGGAGTTCCGCTACGACATCGAACGGCTCGCCGACCGCTTCGGCCTCGGCCACGAGACGGTCTGCCACCGGCTGAGCACCCTCCAGCGTCCGCGGCTGCGCGGGGTGCCCTTCTCCTTCGTCCGCGTGGACCGCGCCGGGAACATGTCCAAGCGGCAGTCCGCGACCGGCTTCCACTTCTCCCGCGCGGGCGGCACCTGCCCGCTGTGGAACGTGTACGAGGCCTTCGCCGCGCCCGGCCGCATCCACGTCCAGGTCGCCTCCATGCCCGACGGGCAGCGCCACCTGTGGACGGCCCGCGCGGTCACCCGGCACCGGGGCGGCTGGGGCGAACCCGGCAAGACCTTCGCCATCGGCCTCGGCTGCGAGATCCGGCACGCGTCCCGGCTCGTCTACTCCGACGGCCTCGACCTCGGCAACGCCTCCGCCGCCACCCCCATCGGCATGGGCTGCCGGCTCTGCGAACGCCTCGACTGCCCCCAGCGGGCCGTTCCGCCGCTCGGGCGCGCGCTCGCCGTCGACGAGCACAGCAGCACCTTCGTGCCGTACCCGGTGGTGCCCGACCGGGGGTGCGCCGGGCCCGGCCCGGACCTACGCTGATCAGGTGACCGGCTGCGCGTGACGCGGCCGGACGGAGGTGGTGCCCGATGTCCGCATCCCGGGCAGCCGCGGCCCGTCGCGCGGCCGCCGGAACCGTCTGCCTGCTGCTCTTCTCGGGCGCGGGCGCGGCCGCGGGGGCCGCCCGGGCCGATGACAACGGCATCGCCGACAAGAGCGCCCAGGCCATCGCGGAAGCCGCGCGCGAGGCCATGTCCGGGGCCACGTCCATGCGCATGGTGGCCAAGGTGACCGACCCGTCGGGCACCACCGCGCTGGACCTCAGGTTCGACGAGCGGGGCGACTGCGCCGGCACCGTCACGCCTCCCGGCACTTCGGGCACGGCCGAGATCATCAAGCGCGGCAAGGACGTGTGGATGAAGCTCGACGACTCGCTGCTGCGGGCCCAAGTGCCGGGCGCCGCGGCCGAGGACGCGATCGCGCTCATCAACGGCCGCTACCTGCACGGCACCACGGGCAGCCTCCTGTTGCGCGACTTCGCCGAGTTCTGCGACCTGGACTCCTTCAGGAAGGAGTTCTCCTCGAAACCGGTGAACGAACGGCTGACCAAGGGCTCGCGGACCACCGTCGACGGCCGGCCGGCCATCACCGTCACCAGCGTGCGCGACGGAGAGACGGGCACCTACCAGGTCTCCACCGAGGACACGCCGTACCTGCTGCGGATCCAGGGCAGCGCAGAGTCCGGCGAGCGGGTGGACGCCTCCTTCTCCGCCTTCGACGAGCCCGTCCAGGCCACGCCCCCCGCACCCGCCGACTCCGTCGACCTGTCCCAGCTGCAGTAGCGGATCAGCCGGTGAAGGAGCCGTGCCGCCCGGCGCCGCCCGCGAACCGGTCCGCGCCGGCCCGGGTCTCGCCCGCGGTCAGCGGGACGAGGCCGTGCCGGTATTCGGCGGCCAGCGCCTCCGGCTCGCCCAGGCCGTGCTGTTCCCGTACGGAGAGCCGGTCGTGCCGCAGGCACAGCTGCGGGAACCCGGCGATCTCGTGGGCGAGCCGCTCCGCCTCCCGGCGGGCTTCCCCGGGCGGTACGAGGCGGTTGACGAGGCCGATCGCGTACGCCTCGGCGGCGGTCACGGGGCGGCCGGTGAGGATCAGGTCCATCGCGCGGCTCTCCCCGATCAGGCGCGGCAGCCGCACCGTGCCGCCGTCGATGAGCGGCACGCCCCAGCGGCGGCAGAACACGCCGAACGTCGCGTCCTCCTCGGCCACCCGCAGATCGCACCACAGGGCCAGTTCGAGCCCGCCCGCCACCGCGTGGCCGCCGACCGCGGCGATCACGGGTTTGGTGAGGCGCATCCGGGTGGGCCCCATCGGCCCGTCCCCCTCGGGGAGCACCCGGTTGCCGCGGTCGGTGCCGACGGCCTTGAGGTCGGCGCCGGCACAGAACGTTCCGCCCTCGCCCCACAGCACGGCGACGGACGCCTCCTCGTCCTCCTCGAACGCGCGGAAGGCATCGGCGAGTCGGGCCGCCGTCGGCCCGTCGACCGCGTTGCGGACCGCGGGCCGGCTCAGGATCACCGTACGGACGGGACCGTCGCGCTCGATCCGGACGGCGGGCGGGTCGGCGGGCGCCGGCCCTGACGTTTCAGCGGTCGTGGCCACAGCGGAACTCCAGGGGTCCATGGGCGGTGTCGGATGCGTGGGAGGTGCGGAGGACCACTCTGAAGCAACCCGTCGGGTCAGTCCACGCCCAGCAGCCGCCTGAGGTCATCGGGGCGGGACGCGAGGTCCGCGCAGGACGCCTGGTGGACGATGGCGCCCTTCCGCATGACCACCACGCTCCGGGCGGCGGAGAGGGCGAGTCCCAGGTTCTGCTCGACGAGGACGACCGACATGCCCTGCGCGCTCACCTGGCGGATCACGTCCCCCACCTGGGAGACGATCGCGGGCGCGAGGCCGTCGGAGGGCTCGTCGAGGAGCAGCAGGCGCGGGTTGCCGAGCAGGGCCCGGGCGATGGCGAGCATCTGCTGTTCCCCGCCGGAGAGCTGGTCGCCGCGGTGCCCGAGCCGCTCTCCCAGCCGCGGCAGCAGGTCGAGGACGCGCGCCCTGGTCCAGGGTCCGCGGACCGGGCGCCGGGCGGCGATGGTGAGGTGTTCGTCCACGGTCAGCGGCGCGAAGACCCGGCGGCCCTGGGGGACGACGCCGACCCCCGCCCGGGCGATGGTGTCGACGCGGGCGCCGGCGATCTCCCGGCCGTCGAGGGTGATGCTGCCTCCGTAGGGCCGGACCAGCCCCATGACGGTCGACACGAGGGTGGTCTTGCCGACGCCGTTGCGCCCGAGGAGCGCGACGGTCCCGCCCGCGTCGAGGTCCAGGTCGACACCGCCGAGGACGATGCCCCCGGCGTAGCCGGAGCGCAGCGCACGGATGCGGAAGAACGGCTTCATGAGGGGACCTCCACGGTGCCGAGGTAGGCGGTCTGGACTTCGGCGGAGGCCCGTACCTCGTCCGGGGAGCCGGTCTTCAGGTGTCTGCCGAGGTGCATGACCGTCACGGTGTCGGCGAGCTCGAAGACCATGTCGAGGTCGTGTTCGACGAGGAGTACGGTCACCTCCCGGGGCAGGGCGGCGATCAGTTCGGTGAGCCGCTCCGTCTCCGCCGGTGACATGCCGGCGGCCGGTTCGTCCAGGAGCAGCAGCCTGGGTTCGGTGCCCAGCGCCACGGCGACCTCCAGCTGGCGCCGTTCGCCGTGCGAGAGCTCGGCGGCGGTGACGCCGTGCCGGGCGGGCAGGCCCACCCGGTCGAGCAGTTCGCGCGCCCGCGCGAGCGCCGGGCCGGCGGAGCCCGTCCGGCGCTGGACGGCGAGCAGTACGTTCTCCAGTACGGTCTCGCGCAGGAACAGGCTGGAGTGCTGGAACGTCGCCGCGATGCCGAGCCCGACCCGGCGGTCCACGGGCAGCCGCGTCACGTCCCGGCCGTCGAGGAGGATGGTTCCGGCGGTGGCCGGGAGTGTTCCGGAGATCAGGCCGAAGAGGGTCGACTTGCCCGCTCCGTTCGGCCCGATGACCGCGTGCCGGGCGCCCGGGCGCACGGCGAGGTCGACCTCGTCGAGGGCCCGGAAGGAGCCGAAGTGCCGGGAAGCCCCGCGCAGTTCCAGTAGGTCGTGGTCTGTCACGCCGTCCTCTTCCGGGTGGGCTTGGGCGGGATCCGTACGCCGGCCAGTCCTCGGGGCAGCGTGTACACGGCGATGACGAAGAGCAGCCCGAGCAGCAGGGGCCCGCGCCCGGCGAGGGCTTCGAGGTTTCCGAGGTAGTCGCGGGTGAGCCAGACGAGCGCGGCGCCGGCGCAGGCTCCCGCCATCGAGCCGGAGCCGCCGATGACGACGGCCAGCAGGGCCAGGGCGGCGGTCTCGAATCCGGCGTCGCCGGGCGAGACGAACCGCTGGACCGAGACCCACAGGGCTCCGGCGGCGCCGGCCAGTGCCGCGGCCGCGCAGTAGGCGGTCAGGGCGTAGCGCCCGGTGGGGTAGCCGATCGCCCGCATGCGGGGCTCGTTGTCGCGGATTCCGCGCAGGGCGAGGGCGAAGGGCGTCCTCCCGAGGCGGGCGATCGCCGCGAAGAGGAGGAGGAAGACGGCGAGGACGTAGAAGTAGACCAGACCGTCGAGCTCCAGGGCGGGCACGCCGGGCAGCGGTACGACGGGCGGGATGCCCGACATGCCGTCGGTGCCGTTCGTCAGCGACTTCCAGTTGACGGCCGCGCTGTAGGCGATCTCGCCGATGGCCAGCGTCAGCATCAGGAACACCACGCCCCGGGCTCTGACCGCGAGCCATCCGGTCGGCACGGCGACCAGCGCGGAGACGCCCGCGGCGATGAGGAGTTGGAGGATCCCGATGTCACTGACCCCCGTGGCCACGATCGCAGCCGTGTAGGCGCCGACTCCGAAGTGGGCCGACTGGCCGAGGGTCGGCAGTCCGGTCAGGCCGGTGAGCAGGTTCACGCTCATGGCGAGGAGGGCGAACACGAGGATCCGGGACAGCGTGCCGATGGCGTACGGGCCGAGGAGGAACGGCGCCAGGGCGAGTACGGCGACCACCGCGCCGGTCAGCGTCCGCCGGGTCGCGGGTCCGGCGGGGACCAGGGCCGGGCTCATGCGCGCACCCCCGCCGGGACGAGGCCGTTCGGGCGGACCACGAGGACGAGCAGCATGGTGCCGAACAGCAGGAAGGGGGCGTACTCGGGGAGCAGTGCCACCCCGAGGGTCTGTACCTGGCCGATGAGCAGGGCTCCGGCGAGGGCGCCGCGCACCGATCCGAGGCCGCCGACGACCACGACGACGAGCGAGAGGACGAGCACGGTCTCGTCGACGCCCGGCCCGGGGCCGAGGATCGGGGCGCCGAGGACCCCGCCGACCACCGCCAGGGCCGCGCCGGACGCGAAGACTCCGTACAGCACCTTGCGGACGTCGACGCCGAGTGCGCGCACCATGTCCCGGTCGGCGACGGTGGCCCGGACGAGCGCTCCGAGCGAGCTGCGTTCGAAGACCAGGTACACGAGCAGCGCGAGGCCGGCCGCGACGCCGATGAAGACCAGGCGGTAGACGGGGTAGGCGTGGCCGAGGAGTTCCACCGTGCCGCGCAGCGGCGTGGGCGGGTCCGTGGGCAGGACGTCTCCGCCGAAGGCCGCGGCGAGGAGGTCGGCGACGATGAAGGTGATGCCGAGGGTCAGCACGGCCTGGTCCAGGTGGCCGCGGCGGGCCAGGGGCTGGGTGAGGAAGGTCAGGGCGGCCCCGCCCGCGGCTCCGACGAGGACGCCGGCCAGCAGGGCGAGGAGCAGGCCGGCCAGGGTCCCGTCCGAGAGCGCGTAGGCGGTGTAGGCGCCGGCGAGGTAGAGGGTTCCGTGCGCCAGGTTGAGTACGTCCATCATGCCGAAGACCAGGGAGAGTCCGACGGCGATCGTGAAGAGCAGCAGACCGAAGGCGACCCCGTCGATGACGCTGACGGCGTTGCCGTCCAACCATCCGTACATGTCAGCCGCCCAGTCGGCCGAGCTCGGAGCTGACGGTGTTGGCACCCTGCTTGACCTCGCGCAGGTACCAGGGCTGGACGGGCGTACCACCGCCGTTGAAGCGCCAGGTGCCGCGCGGGCTGTCGATGTCGCCGAGCCCGGCGATGGCGGCGTTGACGGACTGCGACGTCACCGTTGCGCCGGCCGCCGCGATCGCCCGGTCGAGGACCTGCGCCGCATCCCATGAGGCCATCGCGTAGGTGGTCGGGGGCGTGCCGTGGGCGGCGGTGTAGGCGGGTGCGAACTTCTTGTTGGCCGGGTTGTCCAGGTCCGCGCTGTAGTTGAGCGAGGTGAGGATGCCGGTGGCCGCCTCTCCCTGGCCCGCCAGCACGCCGCCCTCGGTGAGGAAGCCGGGCGCGTAGAGCGGGATCCTGCCCGCCAGTCCGAAGTCCCGGTACTGCTTGACGAAGTCGACGGCGGCGCCTCCCGCGTAGAAGCAGAAGACGGCCTTCGCGCCCGACTTCTCGATCTGCGCGAGGTACGGCTGGAAGTTCTTGGTCCCGGGGAACGGCGTGTAGACCTCCTCCCCCGCGAGCGTGCCGCCCGCCGGGAGGAAGGTGGACTTGAAGCCCTCCACCTCGTCCTTGCCCGCCTGGTAGCCCGCGGCGATCAGGAAGACGGGGCCGCCCGCCTTCTCGGCGACGTGCTTGCCGAGCGCCTTGCCGGGTTCGTCGTTGACGTAGGACGTGCGCCAGATGTACTCGGTCCCGGTCAGCGTCGTGGGCGAGGCGTTCGAGCCGACGAGCGGGACCTTGTTGCTCTCGAACAGGTCCTTGACCCCGTTGATGGTGGCCGAGCTGACGACGCCGCTCACCGCGAGGACCCGGTCCTGCTTGACCAGCTTCTCGGCCGCCGCCTTGCCCGAGTCGGCCGTCTCCCCCTCGTCGGCCACCACGATCTCCACTTCGCGGCCGCCGAGCTTGCCGCCGTGCTGCGCGAGGTAGAGCTCGAAGCCCTGTTTCATGTCGTCGCCCAGCGCCTTGTAGGTGCCCGACCGCGGTACGAGGAGCCCGATCTTCACGGGCCCGCCGTGCGCGTCCCCGCCGCTGCCGAGGCTGGCACCACCACATGCGGTGGTCATCAGGAGGGCCGCCGATGCGGCGACCAGACCAACGGGACGGAATCGACCTGCCATGGAAACTCCGAACGTCGTCAACCAGCCCCGGAGGGCTGGATGTTGCTGAGTGACACGTGTCTATCGCGTCTTTCCGACGCCCGTCAAGACTTCTCAAGATTTGAGGTGCGCCGACACACCCGGCCCTTGACCTGGACCAGAGGCATGTCGCAATACTGACCCTCGTCAAATTTCCGCCATGTTCCATTCTGGCAACGGGCCACGATCAGTCAGGGAGTGAAGCACCATGACCGACGATCCATCACGGCGCAAAGTCCTCCGGAACTCCGGGGTGTTGGCAGGCGCCGCGCTGTTCCCCGGGGTGTCCGGCGCGCGGGCCGCGCAGGCCGCCCCGCGCGCGGACGAGCCCTCCCCCGTCGTGCAACTGCCGTCGGGCCGGCTGCGCGGGAGCACGGAAGGCGGCCTCGCCGTGTTCAAGGGCGTGCCCTACGCCGCGCCGCCGGTCGGCGCCCTGCGGTGGCGGCCCGCCCAGCCCCATCCCGGCTGGCAGGGCACGCGCGACGCGACCGCCTTCGGCCCGAGCGCACCGCAGCCCTACCGGGAGGGGGGCGACCAGGTGCTCGGCACCCACGGCTCGCCCCCCTTCGACGAGGACTGCCTCACCCTCAACGTCTGGACCCCCGGCGTCGACGACGCCAAGCGGCCGGTGATGGTGTGGATCCACGGCGGCGGCTTCATCTCCGGGTCCGGCTCCATGCCGCAGTACTCCGGAGAGACCTTCTCCCGCGACGGCGACCTCGTCGTCGTAACCGTCAACTACCGCCTCGGCCCGCTGGGTTACCTGTACTTCGGCGAGGACGGCGCCGGGGGCAACTTCTGGCTGACCGACCAGCTCGCCGCACTGCGCTGGGTGCGCGACAACATCGCCGCGTTCGGCGGCGACCCGGACGACATCACCCTCGCCGGCCAGTCCGGCGGCGCGTTCTCGGTCGCGGCGCTGGCCGGCGCCCGCCCCAAGGGCCGCCCGCTGTTCCGCCGCGCCGTCCTGCAGAGCCCGCCGCTCGGGCTGCGGATCCCCACCCGCGCCGAATCCCTCGAGCGCACCGCCGCCTACCTCGACGTCCTCGGAGCCAGGAACGTGACGGAGCTGCGGGCCGTGCCCTGGCCCCGCCTGATCGCCGCCACCTTCGAGATGTTCGGCCGCACCGGACGGTGGGGCCACTGGTCGACCCCGTTCCTGCCGGTGCTCGACGGGGTCACGCTGGACCGCGACCCCGCCGATCTGCTGCTCGGCGGCGCCGGGGCGGACATCGACGTCCTGATCGGCTGGACCAGGGAGGAGGCCAACTTCGCCTTCGCCCTCAGCGAGCCGTACGCCGCCGCGACCAGGGAGCAGGTGGTCGCCCGGGCGCGGGACACCTTCGGGAACCGGGCGGAACAGGCGTACACCGCGTACGAGGACTCCCGGCCGGGCGCCCGCCCGGTGGACGTCCTGATGGACCTGGTCACCGACGAGCTGTTCCGCATGCCCGCCGTGGCACTGGCCGAACGGCGGGCCGCGCGCGGACGGCCGGTGTGGGCCTACCAGTTCAGCCTCCCGACGCCCGCGCACGGCGGCCGGCTCGGCGCCGCGCACTGCCTGGAGCTGCCGTTCGTGTTCGACAACTTCGACAAGTGGTCCCAGGCGCCCTTCCTGGCAGGGCTGGACCCGAGGGTGCGTGACGGTCTCGCCACGACGGTGCACGCGGCCTGGATCTCCTTCATCCGCACCGGCGACCCCAACCACCGACCCGTGCCGCAGTGGGACCGCTACGACCAGAACTCCCGTACGACGATGGCCTTCGACTCGGTCACCGCCGCCGTCGGCGACCTCACGGGCTACTGGCGGCGCCTGCACCATCCGGCGGGGCGGTAGCCGCCACGGGATCCGCCGGTCCGGCGGTCCACGGCCAGGCGGCCTCGCGGCCGGCCTCGATGAGGCCGACCATCCGGAACGCGGCGTCCGTGAGGCCGCCGAAGGTGTGCCGGTGGGGGCCCGCGGGGCCGTGGGCGGGCTGGTACCCCGCCAGGTTCCAGGTGTAGACCGGGATCTCGGCCGGTACCGGTTCCGCCGGGCCGCGGGGGCCGTAGTACACGGCCTGCTCGTCGGTGACGATCAGGACCCGGTCCTGCCCCTTGTAGTGCTTGCGGACGGCCTTGGTGGTGTCGGTGCCCCCGAGAGAGTGGAACCGTTTCAGTACGTCGAGCACCGGTTCCCCGGCCTGGAACGGCACCTGCGCGCTGGACCCGCCGAACTCCACCAGGTCCGCCTGCTCGGCGCGCAGGGCCAGCGCGGCGCCGAACACGGCGGCCGCGTCCGCCCGGGTCAGGGTGGAGCGCTCGGAGACGGTGTCCCAGAACATGGAGTCGGACCGGTCGACCAGGATCAGGGTCCGGCCGGGCAGGGCCGGTACGTTGGCCAGGGAGTGGCCCAGTGCCCGTTCCAGCGCCTCCGCCCAGCGCGCGGACGGCGCGTGCTGGTGGGCGGCCAGGTAGCGGAAGGGGAACTGCCGGGACCGGGCGACCTCGGCGGCGCCCGAGATCCGTGCGGCGACCTGGGCCGCCACCTCGTCCGGGACTCCCGCCTCGTCGAAGTTGCGCAGGTTCCGCACCAGCGCCATCGGCCCCATCGAGGGGATCACGGCCTCCCAGACGGCGGCGTCCATGGGCCCCTGGAGCCGGCCCGCCACGGCCTCCCAGGTCATGCCCGCCGCGGCCAGCCGCTCGGCGCCGTCCGGCCCGGTCACCACGGCCCGCCGCTCGTCCACCGAAAGCGCCATGAGGGCCCGGTGCGCGGTCAGCAGCCGGTCGGAGGCCGGCGGAAGGGCCTGCTCGGGGTGGTGGCGGCGGTCCAGGGCGTACCGGAAGATCGCGCCCTGCCAGGGCTTGTCGGGGTCGGGGGAAGCGTGCACCAGGTTGAGCACGTCACCGAAGCGGAAGCCCTTGGACGCGGTGTCGTACTTCAGCAGCGACCGCGAGGAGTACAGCCGGCGTACGGCGTCGGCGATGCCGCGCTTCACGGGCTGCGGCACGTTCCGCCCGTACTCCGAGGTCCAGTGGGCGAGCAGCTCGCCGGGCTCGTCGGCGCGCTGGAGCACCGAATCGATCACGGACCGGTTGGACGGCCCCCCGGACGCCCCCGCCTCGAGCCGGGCCCGGACGTACGCGGCCGCGCCCACCAGGGACGCCGTGCGCATGTTGCCCTCGCCGCGCAGCCAGCGCAGCAGTCCGGCCGTCCATACGGGGTCCTCGACGGCGAGTTCACGCACGAGCCGGGTGTACCGCGCGTCGCGTTCCCGGCCGCTCTCGTAGAAGGTCTGCTGGGTGACGAAGTTGCCGACGGCCAGCAGGAAGAGCTCTTCCCGGGGCTCCCGGGCGTAGGCCGCGCCGCCTTCATAGGTGCGGAAGTCCGGTCCGGCGGGCCGGTGGTGGAGACACGGTGCGGCCTGGGTGTTCCGGGCGGCCGCCGCCGATACGTGCGGGGCCACGAGCATCTCGGACCAGACCTTGGAAACGCGCTGGGTGTAACGAGGCAGGGAATCCCCCCGGATCCAAAAGGAGCGGAAAGCCCCGGCCGGAAGGTCTGACGACGGGCACGGGGCGAACACGGCCGCGCCACCCGAGATCAAAGGAGGCCGCGGCGTCACTTGAGTGTCAGAAAGGAAGTAGCCGCAGCCGGGCGCATCGGGGGCGCGGTCGCACCGTCACTCTAGGAGGACCGCCGAACCGCGCGCCAGCGATTAAATCCCGGCCCGTTCCCGAAAGGTACGCGCTGATCCGCCGGACACCCCCTATGCCTCCGGGGTCCCCTCGGTCAGGCCGGTGACCTCTTGTACGTGTCGCAGGCTCGGCTCTGCGAGCACCTCGTTGAGCTGCTGGAAGGTCTGGCGCGCGGCGACCGCGTTCCAGTCGGCGGGGAGCAGTTCGGCGGGCAGGCCGGGGTCGAGGTAGGGCAGCCTCCGCCACTGCGTGAGCATGGGGACGTAGTGGCGGAAGGCCTCGGCGCCCTCGATGTCGCGCTGCTGCGTCAGCGTGCCGGCGACGGGTCCGTACGCCCGGGTGAATCCGGCGTACTGCTCCTGGATCGCCGGGAAGTCCCACCAGGAGCTGACCGTCCCGGGCAGGTCGCTGAAGGCCGCGTAGTCGGCGGCGAACAGGTGGACGTACTCGCTGAGCCCGCGACGGACGAGCATGTCGCGGGCGTCGTCGAGGAGCCGGCCGGGGGCCAGCCACACACCGGGGGCGATGTTCCCGAAGCCGAGCCAGGTGAGCCGGGTGCGCAGCTGGTACCGGTAGGACCGCTCGGACTCGGGGACGGAGAAGACGGCCATCGCCCAGCCGTCGCTCAGCTTGGCCGGTTCCAGGCTGCCGAAGATCCGCCGGTCGCCCTCGTCGAAGACGGGACGCGCGGCCGGGCTCAGCCGGTAGCCCGTGGCGCCGCGGCGTTCCGGTTCGAGGACGCCCTTCTTCTTGAGCCGGGAGATCGCCGAGCGCGCCGCCGGGCCGTCGACGTCCAGTTCGGACATCAGGGTGATCAGGTCGGCGACGGAGATCCAGCCGCCGAGGCGTCGCAGGAACGCCCCGTAGACCGTGTTGATCAGGGAGCTGGGCCGAATCGGACTGTCCGCCATGATCGCCTTCCGTCGTATGCGGTGGCGATCCTATCGAGCCGGGCGGACGGGGTGTCGTCCAGGTGCAGGTCAGGGCTGTCAGGCGTAGGCGCCGGACAGCAGGTGGCCCGCTCCGGGGGCGACCGCCGGCAGGTCCAGGGCGCGCAGCATCTGGTGGGCCGTGCAGACGGCCGCCGAGACCACGGGCTTGCCGAGGAGCTGTTCGGCCTCCTCGATCGCGCCGAGGGAGGGCATCTGTACGCAGGCGGAGAGGACGACGACGTCGGCGTCGCTGTGGTTCAGCGCCTTGGCGAGGCCGGGGAGGCGGGCGGGGTCGTGTGCGGCGACGTCGAGGTTGTCGGGGATCTCCAGGGCCTCGTAGTCGAGCACCTCGATGCCCTCGTGGGTGAGGTAGCCGACGACGGTCTTCGTCAGCGGGCGCATGTACGGGGCGATCAGTGCGATCTTCTTCGCCCCGAGGGTGTGCAGACCGTGGACGAGGGCTCCGGCGCTGGTGACGACGGGCGCGGGAGCCGCGTTCTCCACGGTGCGCAGGTGGAGCCGCTCCTCGGAGGTGCGGTGGTAGCCGAGGCCCATGCTCATGATGGCGACCAGGCAGGCGTAGCCGAGCACGTCCACGTGCGCGTCGGAGAGCTCGACGGCGCACCGGTCGGAGTCGGCGTCCATGGCCCTGAGCTGCTCGGGGGTCACGTGGGTCATGCGCATGCGGCTGGAGTGGAAGGTGAAGCGTTCGGGCGCGACGGATTCCCGGGCGCGCAGGATCGCCGGGACCTCGGTCTCCATGGTGACGTTGGAGCTCGGCACGATCTGGCCGATGCGGTAGGTGCGCGGTGACATGTTTCTCGCTCCTCAGCGGGCGTCGACGACGGGGTTGGTGAGGGTGCCGATGCGCTCGACCGTGGCTTCGACGGTGTCACCGGGGTGCAGGAACTCCGGCGGGACCATGCCCGCTCCGACGCCGGCGGGCGATCCGGTGGCGATGACGTCACCGGGTTCGAGGGTGACGCCGGAGGAGATGTCGGCGATGAGGCGGGCGATGGGGAAGAGCATGTGGCGGGTGTTGGACTTCTGCTTGGTCACCCCGTTGACGCGCAGCGAGAGGTCGAGGTCCATCGGGTCGGGGACGTCGTCTGCGGTGACCACTGCCGGGCCGAAGGGGGCGTAGGAGTCCTGGCCCTTGGAGAAGAACCACTGGCCGGAGCGGCGCTGGTCGCGGGCGCTGATGTCGTTGACGATGCTGTAGCCGAAGATGTGGTCGTACGCGTCCTCCTCGCTCACGCGGAACGCGGTGCGGCCGATGACGACGGCCAGTTCGCACTCCCAGTCCAGCTGGGTGGTGAGGTCGGCGTTGTGGAGGATGGGCTGCCCGGGGCCGGTGACGGCGGTGGCGGGCTTGCTGAACAGCACGGGGCGCGTGGGCCGTTCCTTGTCGGTGTCCAGGCTGCGGCTGGACTCCTCGACGTGTTCGACGTAGTTGAGCCCGACGCCGATGATCTTGCCGGGGCGCAGCGGGGCGCGCAGCGTCACCTCGTCGATGCCGTGCACGGCGTCGACGGGCCAGGCTGCCGGTCCGGCCGCCAGCAGGCGGCGCGCGGTGTCCTGGGCGGGGGTGCCCGCCTGGATGAACGACAGCAGGTCGGAGGGGAGTTGTACGCCGGCCCGGCTCGCCAGGACGGCGAGGTCGACCACGCGGTCGTCGCTCTGGGCGCCGAGGCGCAGGGGCGGTCCATCGAGGGTGTAGGTGACCAGCCGCATGGGTGGTGCTCCTTGTGTGTGGTGGGGAAAGGGGGTGCTCAAGAGGTGGGCTGGTGCCCGCCGTTGTCGGTGTACGCCTCTTCCCGGAAGAAGCTCAGGGAGCGCATCACGGGGAAGTCGTTGAAGGAGAAGAGGCAGGCGTCCTCGGCGGGGTCGAGGTTCGCGTGCTCGTGCCAGGCCCAGGAGGGGACGCAGAAGATGTCGCCCTGCTTCCACTCGAAGCGCTGTCCGGCGATCACCGAGACGCCCCGCCCCTTGGCCGCGGTGTAGATGACCGAGCCGGTGTGCCGGTGGGCGAGCGTGGCCTGCCCGGGGCGCAGGAGCTGCATGTGGGCGCCCATGGTCGGCATCACGGAGCCGCCGGTGAGGGGGTTGGTGTATTCGGCGATCACGCCGTCGTACGGGGAGCCCTCGGTGGCCCCGGCCAGGTTGCGCAGGGCTTCGTAGGTGGGCTCCCAGGGGAAGGCGAGCAGCGGCGAGTAGGGGCGCGTCCACTTCTCCAGGCCGTAGGGCAGCAGGTTGCCGCCGTAGCTGAGGACGGAGGAGTTGATCACTTTGCCGGGGGTCTGGTAGAGGTCGGGGTGGACTTCGTAGAAGCCGGCGTCCAGTGCGTTGACCAGGGGGATGTCGAGGCCGTCCTGCCAGATCACGGGTACGTCCGCGGATTCGTTGCCGTGCTCGTGCCAGGTTCCGTTCGGGGTGATGGCGAAGTCGCCGGGGGCCACCCGCAGCTTCTGGCCGTCCACGATCGTCCAGGCGCCGGTGCCCTCGTGGACGAAGCGCAGCGCGGCGGCCTGGTGGCGGTGGGCGGTCATGGATTCGCCGGGGCCCATGATCTGCAGGCCGGTGTAGAGGAGTCCGGCGGCCGCGCTGACGTCCTTGCGGCCGGGGTTGACGAGCATGACCACGCGGCGGCCCGCGTCGTCGGCCTTCACGAGCGGCAGGGCCTTGTGGACGAGCGGCCGCAGTTCGTCGTACCGCCACAGCACGGGGACCGACTTGGGCTGCGGATACCAGGGCTCGATGTCGTTGGCCACGGTCCACAGGGCGCCCGCGTCGAGTGCGGCGAGTTCCCCGTAGTACGCGGTGAGTTCGGGACTCTCCGATACCCGGGCGCGGCCCAGCCGGCTGTCGTCGTACTCGGTGGTCATGAGTCCTCCTTGATCGGGCCCGGTGCTTCGGTGCGCGGGGGCGCGACGGCGCCCGCGGGGTCGGTCGCGAAGGTCACCGGGGGGCGGGGGCGGTTGTCGACGTGCAGCTGGAAGACGTCGAAGCGGTTGTAGTGGCCGACGATGTCGTGCATCTGCTTGGGCTGGATGCAGCGGGCGAGGTCGATCTCGGCGTAGACGATGCCTTCGTCGTCGACGAGCGGTTCGGTGACCGGGCGGCCGTCGGGGCCGAAGATCCCGGACAGGGCGCTGCGGGGGCGGGTGAACTGCTTGCGCAGCTCCTCGTCGTCCCCGGCGAGGGTGTCGACGATCTCCGGGGAGATCGTGGAGCAGGCGACGACCGAGAAGACCTTGCCCTCGAAGCTGTGGGCGGCGGTGCGGACCGCGATGGCGTCGGCCATGTCGTAGTCGGCGGGCGCCACGGGCAGGGCGATGTAGCAGGAGGCGTGGACCAGTTCCCCCTGCGCGAGGAGGGCGAACCGGGCCAGGGTGTTGGTGTTCTCGCCGCAGGCGAGGGCACCGAGCGGGCCGACGGGCGTCTGGTGGACCTTGAGCGAACTGCCGTCGCCGCCGGTCCAGGTGAGCTTCTCGGCCCAGGTGGGGACGAGCTTGCGGTGGATCCCGAGGAGTTCGCCGTCCGGGCCGATGGTGAGCAGGGTGTTGTACAGGACGCCGAGGCTGTGCGGGCCGCGCTCGTTGACGCCGATGACGACGACGACCTCGTGCCGGCGGGCCGCCTCGCGCAGTTGATCGACGTAGGGGCCGGGGACGTCGATGGCGGAGCGGTAGAGGAGCTCGAACCAGGGCGAGCCCTGGACCGGGTTCATCGTCCAGTTCCAGTACGGGTATCCGGGGACGAACACCTCGGGGAACACGATGAGTTCGCCGCCGTGAGCGGCTGCCTCGGCGATGAGGCCGACGGCCTTCTCGACGGTGGCGGCGGTGTCGAGGTACACGGGGGCCGCCTGGACGGCGGCGGCGGTGAAGCGTGGCAGGTCGTCCATCGGTTCTCCAGGTCAACGGGCGGCCGCGGCGGCGGCCTGCGGGTGCGGAACCCAGCGCTGGTGCACGGGCGGCGAGGCCTCGCGCAGGAGCTGGAGGCGGGGCGGTATCCGGTCGGCGCGGGCCCCCGGCGGCCGGGCGCTGCCCGCCCGCCAGGAGGCGGGCCAGGGTGCTGCCGGACCGCTGTAGCCCTGGGCGGCCGCGGCGTGCAGGGTCCACAGGGGGTCGTGCAGGTGGGCGCGGCCGACGCCGCACAGGTCGGCCCGGCCCGCCAGGATGATCGAGTTCACGTCGTCGTAGGTGGAGATGGCGCCGACGGCGATGGTGGGCACCCCGGTGGCGTTGCGGATCAGGTCCGCGTACGGGGTCTGGTAGCTGCGGCCGTACCGGGGCCGCTCGTGCGCGACGACCTCGCCGGTGGACACGTCGACCGCGCCGGCGCCGGCTTCGGCCAGCGCGCGGGCGATCTCCACCGCGTCGGCTTCGCTGGTGCCGCCCTCGGCCCAGTCCGCGGCGGAGATGCGGACCACGAGCGCCTTGCCCTCGGGCCAGACGGCGCGCACCGCGCGCAGCACTTCCAGGGGGAAGCGCAGCCGGCCGGCGAGGCTGCCGCCGTACCCGTCGGTCCTGGTGTTGGTCAGCGGGGAGAGGAAGCCGGACATCAAGTGGCCGTGGCCGTACTGCAGTTCCAGGGCGTCGAAGCCCGCGCGGTGGGCGCGGGCGGCCGCGGCGGTGAAGCACCGGGCGATGCCGTCCATCTCCTCGCGGGTCGCTTCCCGCGGGATGGCGGCGGATTCGCTCCAGGGCAGCGGGGAGGCGGCGACGAGCGGCCACCCCTCGCGGCCGAGCGGCGCGGCCCTGCCGTCCGGCCGGGGCACGCCGGTCGCGGCGCGGCGGCCGGCGTGGGTGAGCTGGATGCCCAGGCAGGTGTCCGACTGGCGGTGGACGAAGTCGGTGACGCGCCGCCAGGCGGCCTCCTGCTCGTCCGTGTACAGGCCGGGGCAGCCGGGGGTGGCCCGGCCGTCCGCGCTCACCGCCGTCATGCCGGCGAAGACCAGGCCGGCGCCGCCGAGCGCCTGGGTGCTCAGGTGGACGAGTTCGAAGTCCCCGGGGACGCCCTCGCGCGCGGTGTACAGGGCGGTGGGCGGTACGACGACGCGGTTGCGCAGGTGCAGGCCGCCCAGCCGGAACGGGCGGAACATCGGCGGAACGGTGCTGCCCGCGCCGCCGGGCCGGGTGGCCGTGAGCGCGCTCAGGCCGGCGTGCCAGGAGTCGACCGCGCCGGTGAACTCCTCGTCCCGTACGCGCAGGTTGTCGTAGGTGACGCGGCGGCTGCGGGTGAGGAGGTTGAAGGCGAACTGCCGGGGCTCCTGGTCGGTGTAGCGGCCGACGTTCTCGAACCATTCGAGGCTCGCCTGGGCGGCGCGCTGCGTGGACTCGACGACCGGCCGCCGCTCGCTCTCGTACGCGGCGAGCGCGGAGGGCACGTCGGCGTGTTCGTGCAGGCATCCGACGAGGGCGAGCGCGTCCTCCATGGCGAGCTTGGTGCCGGAGCCTATGGAGAAGTGGGCGGTGTGGGCGGCGTCGCCGAGCAGGACGACGTTGCCGTGGCGCCAGGAGGCGTTGCGGACGGTCGTGAAGCGGATCCACTTCGAGGCGTTGGGGATCAGGCGGTGGCCGTCGAGGTGGCCGGCCAGGATCTCCTCGCACAGGCGGACGCTCGCCTCGTCGCTCTCGCCCCGCGCGAACTCCCGGTCGGCGAAGGCCTCGAAGCCCGCCCGCCGCCAGTCGTCCTCCGCCATCTCCACGATGAAGGTGCTGCGTTCGCCGTCGTACGGGTAGGCGTGGACCTGGACGCTGCCGAAGTCCCGCTTCTCCACGATGAAGGTGAACGCCTCGAAGACGCGGTCCGTGGAGAGCCACATGTAGCGGCAGTGCCGCTCGTCCAGCTCCGGGCGGAAGCTCTCCGCGTACGTCTCGCGGACCGTGGAGCGGATTCCGTCCGCGGCCACGACCAGGTCGTAGTCGGCGGAGAGCTCCGCCACGGGCGGCGCCTGGGTGCCGTAGCGGACGTCCACCCCGAGCTCCTCGCAGCGCTGTTGCAGGATCTCCCGCAGCCGGTTGCGGTCGAGGGCGGCGAAGCCGTGGCCGCCGGAGACGTGGACCTCCCCGTCGTAGCGGACGTCGATGTCGCTCCACCGGGCGAACTGCGTGGACATGGCCGCGAACACCGCGGGGTCGGCCTGCGCGATGCCGTCGAGCGTCTCGTCGGAGAAGACGACGCCGAAGCCGAACGCGTCGTCGCGGGCGTTGCGCTCCCAGACCGTGATCTCCCAATCCGGGGAGAGCTGTTGGGCCAGGGCCGCGAAGTAGAGCCCGCCGGGCCCCCCTCCGATGACTGCTACGCGCACGGTGTTCCTCCTAGTGGTTCCAGAGCAGAATATGTCGCTCATTTGGCGAGCGTCAATAATGCGGCACATCGCATTGGCCCTGCGGCCCGCTCCTGCGATCACGCGAAGAGCTCCGGGGCCTGCGGACCGGCCTGGGTGAGGACCGCGCGCACGTCGTCGGGCCAGGCCGTGGAGCCGGTGGCGCGGGCGGCCGAGTGGGCGATGACCATCCGGCCCACGGCGGCCGTCCCCTCCCCCTCCCCCCGGACCGTGAAGGCGTAGTGCAGGGAGCTGGTCCCGACCTTGGTGACCTCCAGTTCGACGCGGACGGTCTCGCCGAACCACAGCCGGGCCCGGTAGTCGGCCTCGAAGCGGACGCGGGGCGTGCTGCCGAAGAGGTGGTCCAGCCCCAGCCGCCGCAGCAGGACGGCCTCGGCCGCCTCGACCCAGCGCACGACGGTGGAGTGGTGGTAGTGGCCGGCCGCGTCCGTGTCGGGCCATTCGACGCGCCGCTCGACGACGACGCTCGGCAGGTTCTCCGGGGTGGACAGGGCGCGCTTGCGCAGCTCGGCGCGCTGGAGCTTTCCGTTGCTCGTGCGCGGGAGGTCGGGGACGAACTCCACGGCGCGCGGGTACTTGTAGGGCGCGACGATCCGCTTGACGTGGTCCTGGAGCTCCTTGACCGTCGCCCCGTCGGGCGCGACACCGGGGCGCAGGACCACGTACGCCTTGACGAGCATGCCGCGGCGGTCGTCCGGGGCTCCGACGACGCCGCATTCCTCGACGTGGGGATGGGCGGCGAGCGCCTTCTCGACCTCGGGTCCGGCAATGTTGTAGCCGGAGGAGACGATCATGTCGTCGCTGCGGGCCACGTACCAGAAGTAGCCGTCGGCATCACGGATGTAGGTGTCGCCGGTGATGTTCCAGCCGCCCCTGACGTACGTCGTCTGCCGCGGGTCGTCCATGTACCGGCAGCCGGTGGGGCCGGTGACCGCGAGGAGTCCGGGCTGCCCGTCGGGGACGGGCTCGCCGCTCTCGTCGACCACCCGGGCCCGGTAGCCGGGAACGGGCCTGCCCGTCGAGCCGGGGCGGATCTCGCCGTCGGAGGCCGAGATGAAGACGTGGAACATCTCGGTGGCGCCGATGCCGTCGATGATGCCCAGGCCGGTGGCCGCGCGGAACTCCTCCCACACCGCCGCCGGCAGCGCCTCCCCCGCGGACACGCAGCGCCGCAGCCCCGCCAGCCGGTCCACGGCGCCGGCGGCCATGATCGCGCGGTAGGCGGTGGGCGCGGTGAAGAGCACGGTGACGCCGTGCTCCGCCACGAGGTCGGCGAGCCGGCGCGGGTCGGCCTGCTCGATCAGCAGGGTGGCCGCACCCACGGACAGGGGGAAGACCACCAGTCCGCCGAGCCCGAAGGTGAAGGCCAGGGGCGGGGTTCCGGTGAAGACGTCGTCCTGGCGGGGCCGCAGGACATGGCGGGAGAACGTGTCTGCGTTGGCCAGTACGTCCCGGTGGAAGTGCAGGGTGGCCTTCGGCCGTCCGGTCGTTCCCGAGGTGAAGGCGATCAGGGCCACGTCGTCGGCCGCGGTGGCGACGGTGGAGAACCTCCCGTCCTTCGTCGCGCAGCGCGCGACCAGATCCGCCTCGCCCGGGCCGCCGTAGGTCAGCACGGCCGGCGGGCCGGAGGCGTCGGACTCACAGGACGCGTAGGACGTTGCGGCGGCGAGTTCGTCGAGGTAGCGGTGGTCGCACACGGCCACGGCCGGCCGGCTGATCCCGTACAGCTCGGCGAGCTCACCGGCGCGCAGGAGCGGCATGGTGGTGACGGCGACGCCGCCGGCCTTCAGGACGCCGAGCCACGCGGCCACCAGCCAGGGGTTGTTGGGGCCGCGCAGCAGGACCCGGTTGCCGGGGACCACGCCGAAGTCCTCGGTGAGCACCTGGGCGACCTGGTTGGCGCGCCGCAGCAGGTCGCCGTAGGTCCACCGCTCGGTGGGGGTCAGCAGGCAGGGGCGGTCGGGACCCCAGCGCCGGACGGCGTCGTCGAGCAGGCGCTGGGCGCAGTTGAGCCGGTCCGGGTACTGCAACTCCGGCAGGTCGAAGTGCAGTTCGGGCCAGAGGGGGAAGGGCGGGAGCCGATCACGGCAGAACGTGTCGACGTGCGCGGAAGGGGAGAGCTCCATGGGGCGGCACCTCAATCTCGGGGCAGCGGGGAGAGTGGAGCAAGTATCTCGCCATTTTGGCGACCGTCAATGAACCTCAATATCTGGATTCGATAACGGCGAGTCATACGTATAACTCGCTGCGTGAGAGGGAGAGTTCGAGGTCACCCGGGGGTGCCGGCCACCGTGTGGCCGCCACCCCCGGCCGGGCCGCGGTCAGCCGAGCCGCAGCCCGTGACCGTAGGGGAAGAGCGGGTCGCCCGAGTCGTTGGGCACGTCCTCGTGCCCGGCGGCGACGCTCTCCATCGAGCGGGGCAGCTCGAAGGGCAGCCGCCCTTCGGCGGCCACCCGGCCGAAGATCACGTCCAGCAGGGCGCGGTCCGAGGCGCCGAAGTTCGCGACGAGGGCCGCCGCCCGGTCCGCGATCTCGGGTATCACCGCCGCCCGGTCGAGGAAGATGTCGACGACGGTCGGAACGGCGGAGGCGACGTCGAGCACGGGCCTCAGCTCGTCCTCGGTGAAGTCGAGGCGGCCCGCCCGGAAGAACGCCTCGAAGCCCGTCGTCCGCTCCTTGTCGTACGGGGCTGCGATGCGCAGCACCGCCACGTCCGCCTCCCCGGGCGTCTCCACGACCGTCGCGTACCGCGCGGCGACGACGCGGTCGACCCCCTCCGTGTAGATCCGGAGCCCGGGAGCGAGCGGCAGCAGGGGCCCCGCGGCACCGTCGGGGCGGTCCTTGAGGATGGTGACCGAGCGGCTCTGAGCGGCCAGGCCGGCCGCGGTGAACTCCGGGTTCCCGCAGATCCGGGCCGCGCCGTCGGGGTCCGCGTACGGATCGTCGAAGAGCCCGAGGACGAACTTCTCCTTCAGCAGCCGCAGGGCCGAGCGGTCGATGCGCTCGACGGCCACCCGGCCGGTCCGGACGAGCTCCACGACGAGGTCCGGGGCCGCCTCGCCGCCGAGCTGGTCGGCCCCGGCCTCGAGGATGCGTTCCACCCGGGTGAGCCGGTCCAGGTCCTCCACGCCCCAGGCGCGGGCGGGGAAGGGCGCCCCGAAGATCTGCGTGTCGGTGACCAGGCCCCAGTCGGTGCAGATGATGCCGTCGAAGCCGTACTTCTCGCGCAGCATGCCTTGGATGACACCCTTGTTGAAGGCGAAGCCGACCTCTTCGAGGTGCGTGCCGACGGGCATGGCGTAGTACGGCATGACCTGCGAGGTGCCTGCGGCGAAGGCGGCCTCGAAGGGGATCAGGTGGTAGTCGAAGTTGCCGCCGGGGTAGACCTGCTCCCGCCCGTACGGGAAGTGCGCGTCCTCCCCGTTCAGCTGCGGCCCCGCGCCGGGGAAGTGCTTCGTCATGGCCGCGACGCTGCCGGTGCCGAGCGCCTCGCCCTGGAGCCCCCGGACGTACGCGGCGACCATGCGGGCGGCCACGTGGGCGTCGGAGCCGAAGGTGCCCAGGACGCGTGGCCAGCGGGGTTCGGTGGCCAGGTCGGCCGTCGGGTGGAGGGCGAGGCGGATGCCGACCGCGAGGTACTCCCGGCGGACGATGTCGGCGTGCTCGCGCACGAGTTCCTCGTCGTCGACGGCGGCCAGACCCGGCGGCTCGGGCCAGAGCGAGAACCCCTCGGTGTGGACGCTCGCCGCGGGATTGTCGACGAAGCCGTTGCGCGGGTCGGTGGAGACGGTCACCGGGATCCCGAGGCGGGTGGCGGCGGCGAGGTCCTGGAGGCGGTTGTTCCACTCGGCCATGCGGCGCGGCGCCGCGGCTCCGAACAGGTTGAAGTGGTTCATCGACCTGCCGGTCACCATTGCACTGGTGGAGGCGCGCATCGGGTCGTCGTCCGGCGCTCCGGGCTCCGGTTCCACCAGGGAGCCGTCGGGGTTGATGGTGATCATGGTGTGGAAGAGGAGGCCGGCCTTCTCCTCCAGCGTCATGCGCCCGAGGAGGTCCGCGGCCCGCTCGGCCGCGGGGAGACGGGGATCCTCGTAGGGCTCCATCACGCCGTTGCCGTTCAGGTCACGGAACTCCGTGCCGTCCGGAGCGGTGAGGATGCGCGGCCGGGCCGCCGGGGTGTGTGCCATCGAATTCTCCTCGATCGTTCACAAGGCGTACGGGTCGCCCGTGCGGCCGCGGGCGTCATCCGACGGCCCCTGCCGCGGGGCCGCCGGCTCCCGGCGGCTCGCGATCCGGGCGCCCCGTCGGTCCCGGGCGCTCCCAGCACGCCCGGGACCGACGCGCCGCACCTGTGCCGCGGCGCCCCTGGAACGTGAGATTACACGTGTAACACGCCGGCGAACAGCACCTGCGTTCCGCCGGCGCCCGAGCACCGGCGGCGAGGTGCCGGGCCGCTGCTCAGCCGGCCATGAGCGCGTCCCATTCCGCTCGGGTCGGGCCGTCGTACTCGGGCGCGAAGTCCGGGCGGGCGTCCAGCCAGGCGGTGACGTGCCGGTCCACCTCGTCGGTGCCGTAGGCGTCCCGGGCCGGCCGCAGGAGGTGGCGCACCTGGGCCCGGGCCCTCATGACGACGGGGTCGTCGAAGGCGCAGGCGCCCACGGCGGCGGCCCGCCGGTCCGAGGGCGGCGCGCCCTCGGCGAGGCGCTGCCCGGTGCCGCGGTCGGCCTCCACCTGCGCGTCGAACCACGGGCGCAGGGCCTCTGCCGTCCAGGCGTGGTAGCCGGTGGGGGCCTCGGCGATCCGGTCGGCGTGGGCGGCGAGGTACTGGGCGGCGCGCAGGCCCAGGGATACGCCGTGACCCGAGGTGGGGTTGGTGTGGACGAGGCTGTCCCCGGCGTTGACCAGGCCGGTGACGACGGGTCCGGCGTCGTCGGCGAGGGCGGTCCAGCGGTTGTCCAGGCCGGCCATCGCCAGGACGGCCGACCGCGGTTCGGGGTCCAGGCCGAGCCAGGCGGCGGTGGCGGGGAACCGGCGGGCGGCGGCCTCGAACACGGCGGGGTCGGTGAGCGCGCCGCGGGTCGGATCACCCGTGGAGAGCACCAGGTTCACTGCGATGGTGTCGTTGTCGGAGGGAAAGACGCCGGCGATCGCGTACGGCGCGGCCGAGCCCGTCTTCACCCGCCCGGGGTCGCGCGGGCCATCGGCACGCAGCCGGTACCAGCGGCACAGATAGGCGATTCCGGCGCGGTGGCTCTCGACCACGGGCGGGCGGCAGCCGGCTTCGATCAGCCAGGCGGGGACCGGCGAGCGACGGCCGGACGCATCGACGACGAGGTCGGCGCCGTGCGTTTCCGCACCCACCCGCACGCCGGTGACCCGGGGAGGGCTGCCCTCCTCTACGGCGAGGCCGCTCACCCGGCAGCCCCGCCGCACGTCGACGGCGCGCTCCCGCCGCACGGCGGCGGTCAGGGCGGCCTCCAGCACGATGCGGCGGGTGCGCAGGGTCACCAGGTCCTCGTCGCCGGCCCGGTGCGGCGGGTGCTCACCGAACCAGTCGAACTCGTGGTACTCCCGGGCTCCGCGTGCCAGCAGGTCGGCGTAGACGTCGGGTATCTCGGCGCGCAGCACGGCGCGCACCGGGGCGAGGAGCGAGTGGGGCTGGACGGCCTGCGGGATCCGGGGCCTGTCCCAGTGGAAGAAGTCCTGTTCCAGGTCCTCTCCGGCCTGCCGCGCGTCCTGCTCGAACAACGTGACCGCGTGGCCCCGCCGCCCCAGCATGAGCGCCGCCCCCAGCCCGCTGATACCCCCGCCGACCACCGCAACCCGCGCCACTGAACTCCCCTTCGCGTCGTGTTGCGGAGCGAGCCTACCGCTAAATGATCTACGGGCCGTCAGAGCTTGCGGCACAGCAGGGCGTCGGGGGTCTTGCCCTTGGCCCAGGCACCCGTGAAGGCCACCCCGGCCGCGTACTCGTCCGTACCGCACTGGCCCTTGTGGTTCCCGAGGGCGAACTCGCCGCCCGGCCCCCCGGCCGGGCGATTGTCCCCGCGGTCGAACCAGACGGTGCGGCCGCTCGTCCCCAGGGTCCGGCCGGCGTCCGCGCACAGCACTGCCGACACCGCCTGGCCCCGCACGCTGTACCCGGTCATGAACTGGTCCGGCCCGCACTGGTACTTGGTGTAGCCGCCGGCCCAGTCGCCCTGCTGGACGTACCGCTCGTCCCGCACCACGGTGGACGCGCGCGGAGCGGCCTGCCCCCGGGCCCCGGCGTCGGTGCACAGGCCTCGGCCGTCCCGGTGGGCCAGGCCGATGATCCGCTGGCCGTCGGGGCACGCCCCCTTGCGGGCTCCCGGGTCCCAGTCCCCGCCGGCGCGCGCGGCGAGCGACTGGACCGCGTCGGCGTGGTCGAGGTTCAGCATGTCCCACGTGTCGGAGGCGGCGACCGGGCCGCTCTTCCCGGCCGCCCCGGCCAGCCGGGCCCAGTCGGCCGCGCGCCAGTCTCCGCCGTCGAGGATCCCGGAACGGCGGCCCTGCGCGTCGTAGTTGAGGATCGACCAGGAGCCGTGTCCGGTCCATCCGACGAGCGGCCAGTACGCGAAGTCCGCATCGCGCTCGATCAGGTAGTCCACGAAGTTGCCGAACCACGCCCGCGCCTGCGGGTTCGTCTCGTCGCTGCCGATGCCGAACTCGCTGACCCACACGGGAGCGGTGAAGTGCCGGCCGCCGCCCTCCCCCGCGACGAAGAACGCCTGGCGGTCCAGGGTGGCGAACAGGTCCTGCCGGGACAGCTCCTGGTAGCGCGGATCGTGGGTCTCGCCCATACCGGTCGCCCCGGTGTGGTTCGGGCCTGTGTACCCGTAGAAGTGCGCCGAGTAGACCAGCTTGTTCGAGGCCACCAGCGTGTGCGACACCGTGCGCGCCGGCTCCAGCGTCGGGCGCCCGTGGGAGAAGCCGTCCAGGGGTATGCCCTGCCAGTTGATGCCTTCGACGATCACCAGCAGGTCGGGGTTGGCCTCGGTGAGGAGCCGGTCGCCCAGGCGCTGGGAGGCGGTCCACCAGTCGTGGTCGTTGCCCCAGTTCCAGTTGGCGTCGTCGGTGACCGTGCGGCGGACCTCGTTGTAGAGGTCGGCGCCGACCACGCGCTTGTCGTCCTTGTAGCGGCGGGCCAGGGCGATCCAGTCGTCCTCCCACTGCGTGGTGGACTGGCTGGTGTTCCAGCGCTCGTTGCCGTCCAGTCCGCAGCAGAACCTCGAGGTGTTGGTGTGGTTGTTGAGGATCACCGCGAAGCCCTCGGCCGTGGTGGCGGCGACGACGGCGTCGAAGACCTGGAGCGGGGTCTTGCCGCGCAGCTGCGGATTGGCGGCGACCGAGGCGTCGGAGACGGGCCGCTGGTCGTGCAGCATCTCGTTGGAGAAGGGCAGGCGGATGCTGTTGATGCCCAGCGCGCGGAATCCGTCGAGGATCACGCCGACCGGTGCCCGGTCGAGGCCGAGCGGCATCTGGTCGGCCTTCTCGCCGTCGTGGTGGTTCGCCGGGGCGCCGATGTCCCCCGATCCGTTCCAGGAGCCTTGTGCGCCCTGCCAGTTGGCCGACTTGAGCTTGAAGCGGTTGCCGGAGGCGTCGACGACGTAGCGGCCGCGGGTGCTCAGTGGCGCGGTCCACGCGCCGACGGCCGCCGGAGCCTCCGCGGCGGGCGCCGCGGAAGAAGCCGCGGGGGCGCCCCACGCCCCGAGGAGCAGCACCCCGGCGAGCAGCGCCGGTAACGAACTTCGTTTCACTCTGTCCTCCGGAGGAACGGGCATCGGTCACCAGTGCGATGGACGCGGACGCAGGTTACTCGCGATTCACATGGCGCGTCCCCGCTTTCGGCGCTGCTGTTCCCCCGGAAGTGGGGGACGCTGGTGGAATGGCTTCCTGGACGGACCGACAGCGTCTGGAGGCGCGGCTGCGGCTCATGGAAGAGGCCGTGGAGCGGATCGGGACGTCCTCCGACGAGCGGGAGATCTGCCGGGAGCTGACCGGCTTCCTCGTCCGTACGCTGTGCGACGCCGCGGCGGTGGAGCCGACGGGCGGGAGCGCGGCGACCGGGCTCGTCGCCGCGGCGGGCCCCGCGGAGCTGCTGGACGCCGGCGCGCTGCGGCTCCCCTCCGCGGTCCGGGCCCTGGACCGGGGCCATCCCGTGCGGGTCTGGGCGGGGAGCGCCGCGGCCGGGCCCGTGTGCCTGGTCTCGGTCCCCCTGATCGCCCGGGACGAGGTCTGCGGAAGGCTGCTCGCCGCCCGCCTGCACGGCGGCTTCGGCGATCACGAACTGGCCGCCCTGCACTTCGCGGTCCGGCTCGCGGGCATCCACATCGGACACGCCCGGCGCCTGGCGGCGACCGAGAAGACCGCGGTGGACCTCCAGCGGGCGCTGGTCACCGAGCCGGGCCGCCCGCACCCGAACCTGGAGATCGCGAGCCGCTACCTGCCCCTCGGGGGCCGGGCCCTGGTCGGCGGCGACTGGTTCGAATCGGTACGGCTGCACTTCGGCCGCACTCTGCTCGTGGTCGGGGACGTCATGGGCCACGGTCTGGACGCCGCCGTGGACATGAACGCGTACCGCGCCGTCCTGCGCGAGATCGCCTCCACCGATCTGGCCCCGCACCGGGTGCTGCGCCAGATGGACGCGCTGTCCGCCTCCGACGAGGCCCGCCGGCCGGCGACCTGCCTGCTCGTCCGGGTCGATCCCGCCCGGGGCATGGCCGTCTACGCGAGCGCCGGACACCTGCCGCCCGCGGTGTTCGGCCGCGAGGGCGGGGGCGAGCTGCTGGACGTCCCCGTCGGCCCGCCGCTCGGCACGGGCATCGGCGGCTACGAGGCCCTCAGCCGGCCGATCGGCCCCGGGCAGACCCTGCTGCTCTACACCGACGGCCTGGTCGAACGCCGCGGCGAGGACATCGACACCTCGCTGGCCAGGCTGACCGCGCTGCGCATGCCGCCCGATGCGCGCCCCGAGGACGTGGTGGACGCGGTCTGCGAGGGGCTCGACGCGCAGCACGCCGAGGACGACGTCGCGGTGGTCGCCGCCCGGCTGCGTACGCGCGCCCCGGCCCCGTAGGGCCCCTAAGGCAGGGCCGGCAGGGCCGGGAGGGCCGGCTCGTACAGCCAGGCCCTGAACAGGTCGTCCATCGGCTCGGCCGCGTAGCGGGCCGCGTGCGCCGTGAAGCCGGCCGTGGTCACCACCGCGTTCCGGTGCACGGCCGCCCAGTCGCGCAGCATGCGGAAGAACGCCGCGTCGCCCAGGGCGAGGCGGATCGCGTGCACGGTGAGGCCCCCGCGCTCGTACAGCCGGTCGTCGAACATGAGCTTGCGGCCCGGGTCGGCCAGCCGCAGGTCCTGCGGCTGCGAGGCCAGCAGCCGGTGCGCGGCGGCGGCGAGCTCGTGCGCGGTGCGGCCGCCGGAGCGCTCCGACCAGAGCCATTCGGCGTACTTCGCGAGGCCCTCGTTCAGCCAGATGTGCCGCCAGTCGGCGATGGTCACGCTGTTGCCGAACCACTGGTGCGCGAGCTCGTGGGCGACGAGGCGCTCCGAGCCCCGTCCCCCGTCCACGTGGTTGACGCCGAACAGGGAGAGCCCCTGGGCCTCCACCGGTACGTCCAGTTCCTCGTCGGCGATGACCACCGTGTACTCGCCGAAGGGATACGGCCCGAACAGCTCCTCGAACAATCGCATCATGGCGGGCTGCCGGGCGAAGTCCCGGGAGAACTGCGCCAGCAGGTGCGCCGGCACGTGGGCGCTCTGCGGCACCCCGCCGAGCCCGGGGTCGCCGAGCAGCACCGTCTGGTACATGCCGATGGCCAGGCCGACGAGGTAGCTGGAGGTGGGCGCGGACTGCTCGTACACCCAGGTGGTCGTGCTGGCCTTCGTCGTACGGGTGAGGAGCCGGCCGCCCGCGACCACCGTGTAGGCGGAGGGGGTGTTCACCGAGATCTGGTACGAGGCCTTGTCGGCGGGGCGGTCGTTGCAGGGGTACCAGGAGGGCGCGCCGACCGGCTGGCTGGCCACCAGGGCGCCGTCGGTCAGCTCCTCCCAGCCCAGGCCGCCCCAGGGGCTGCGCACCGGCTTGGGGTTGCCCGCCCAGTGCACCTCGACGGTGAAGGCGGCGCCGGCGGGCAGCGGCTTGGCCGGCCGGATGCGGAGCCTGCCGCCGCGGTGGGTGTAGTGCGGCGCCCGGCCGTCCACCAGGACCCGGCCTATTTTGAACTCGGCCAGGTTCAGGTGGAACTCGGTGAGCGGGGCCCGTCCGGCGATGGCACTGAGCCGGGCCGTCCCGGCCAGCCGGTTGGGGCCGGGACGGTATTCCAGAGCGAGTTCGTACCGGTGCACGCGGTAACGGGCGTCGCCGTTGGCCGGGAAGTACGGGTCCGCTACCGCTGTCTGCTGGCCGCTCACTGCCGGTTCCGCTCCCTGCGCTGTGCTCGTACGACGTGCTGGTGCGGGCGGCCCGTTCAGGAGCGCCACGCCTCGATCGGATTGCCCAGCCAGCGGGTGTCGGCGGGGACGGATTCCCCGGCCATCACGAGGGACGCGGGCCCCAGCGTGCTGCGGGCCCCGACCGTGCTCCCGGGCAGGACGATGCCGCCCGGGCCCAGGGTGGCGCCCTCGCGGAGGACCACAGTATCCGTCCTCAAGATCCGGTCGTGGAAGAGGTGCGTCTGCAACACACAGCCGCGGTTCACGCTGACCGCGTCGCCCAGCGTGACCAGGTCCGTCTCGGGCAGCCAGTAGCTCTCGCACCACACGCCGCGGCCGATCCGCGACCCGAGCCCGCGCAGCCACAGGGCCAGCACCGGGGTGCCGGGGACCGGTCCGACGAGCCATGGCACGGCCAGTACCTCGACGAAGGTGTCGGCCAGCTCGTTGCGCCAGACGAAGCCGCTCCACAGCGGGTGCTCGCCGGTCCGGTGCCGGCCCACCAGCAGCCACTTCGCGGCGACCGAGACCAGGCAGGCGGCGAGGCCGGCGGCGAGCAGGACGGCTCCGGACAGCAGCGCGGCTCCCCAGGTCCCGAGGCCCGTCAGGGTGGCCAGCGCGCAGAGCGCCGCCACGGTGAGCACGGCCAGCGCGGACGAGCAGAAGACCGGGACGAGCCGGCACAGCTCCACCAGGCCGCGCGCCCAGAGCAGGCGGGCGGGCGGGTCGTACGTACGGCTCTGGTCGGCGTCGGCGGCGGAGCGCGGCAGCTTCACGGGCGGCAGGCCGAGGTACGAGCTGCCCTTCTTGGCCTTCTTCGGGGTGGCGGACAGGACGCCGACCAGCCCGTCGTCGGGCACGGTGCGGCCGGGCGCGGTCATGCCGGAGTTGCCGAGGAAGGCCCGGCGGCCGATCTCGGAGTGTCCGATCCGCATCCAGCCGCCGCCCAGTTCGTAGGGGGCGGTCAGGGTGTCGTCGGCGAGGAACGCGCCTTCGCCGACGGTGGTGAGGCTCGGCAGGGCGAGCACGGTGGAGACCTCGGCGCCGCGGCCGATCTTCATGCCGAGCATGCGCAGCCACACGGGGGTGATCAGCCCGGCGTACAGCGGGAAGAGCGTCTCCCGGGACAGGTCCATGAGCTGGGTGACGGTCCAGGCCTGCCAGCCGACCCTGCTGTGCGTGGGATGGCTTCCGGTGCGCAGGCCCAGGCTCAGCAGGCGTACGGAGACCAGCAGCAGCAGCGCGTACGCCAACCCGTAGGCGAGCGCGCCGGGGACCACGGCCGTCAGTGCTCCGAGCAGCGCGTCGAGGAGCCCGGCGTCGGCGGGTACGAACCGGCTGACCACGAGGAGGGCGGGCAGGGCGCAGACGACGGGCAGGGCGGTGAGGCAGAAGCCGGTCGCCCCGTATATGGCCCGCCAGGCGAGCCCGCGCGGCGGGCGTTCCTTGGGCCAGTTGTGCTTGGCCCGGCCCAGTTTCACGGCGGGGGCGCCGGCCCAGCGCTGGCCGGTCGGGACCTGTCCGGCCACGGCCGAGCCGGGGGCGACTTCGGCCCGCTTGCCGACCCGGGCGCCGGGGAACAGCATGCTGCGGGTGCCGACGACGGCGCCCGCGCCGACCTTGACCGGGCCGATGACCAGGCGGTCGCCGTCCAGCCAGTGCCCGGACAGGTCCACCTCGGACTCCACGGCGCAGCCCCGGCCGAGCTTGAGCATGCCGGTGACCGGGGGCAGCGAGTGCAGGTCCACCTCGGGGCCGACCTTGGCGCCCAGGGCCCGCGCGTAGCGCTCCAGCCAGGAGCCGGTGAGCGAGGTCGCGCCGACGTACTCGGCGAGCCGCTCGGCCGTCCACAGCCGCAGGTGCACGCTCCCGCCGCGCGGATGGCGGCCCGCCTTCACGCCCCGCAGCAGCAGGCGGGCGCCGCCGGCCGCGAGGGCGAGCCGGCCCGGCGGGCTGAAGAGCAGGGCCGCGCCGGCGGCGACGAGCCACCAGGAGGCGGTCGGCGCCCACGGGTAGGGCCCGAACCAGTGCAGGACGTTGCCCAGCGCGAGCAGCGCCACCGTCCAGCGCAGGCCGACCAGGGTGAACAGCGGCAGCAGCAGGAGCGACTGCACCGCCTGGGCGCGGCGGGGGACCGGGGCGACGGTGCGGGCCGTGCCGTCCTCCTGGGCGGACTTCTCCAGGCGTCGGGCCAGCTTGCGCAGGACGGGCTGCTGGTAGATGTCGAGGACGGCCGCGCTCGGGTAGCGGGTGCGCAGCCTGGTGGTGAGCTGGGCCGCGGCGAGGCTGTTGCCGCCGATGGCGAAGAAGTCGTCGGCCGCGTGGGTGACGGCCACCCCGAGGGTCTCGCTCCACTGCTCGGCGAGCCAGGCCTCGGTGCCGTACAGCTGCTCGGCGGGGCCGGTGGTCTCCAGTTCGGGCAGCGGCCAGGGCAGTGCGTTCCGGTCCACCTTGCCGGAGGTGCGCGTCGGCAGCTCCTCGACGGGTGCGAGCAGCGGGACGAGGGCGGCGGGCAGCTCGGCGCGCAGCCGCTCGACGGCCGCCGCGTGGTCCCAGCCCTCCTGGGTGACCAGGTAGCCGACGAGGAGCTGGTTGCCGCTGCGGGCGGTACGCACGGCCGCGGCCGCGCCGGCGACGCCGGGCAGGGCCTGGAGCGCCGCGTCCACCTCGCCGAGCTCGATGCGGCGGCCGCCGAGCTTGATCTGCTCGTCGCCGCGGCCGAGGAAGACCAGGCCCTCCGGTTCGGCGCGGACGAGGTCGCCGCTGCGGTAGGCGCGCTCCCAGCCGAGGGATTCGAGCGGGGCGTACTTCTCGGCGTCCTTCTCGGGGTCGAGGTAGCGGGCCAGGCCGACGCCGCCGATCACGAGCTGGCCGCTGCCGCCCATGGGCACGGGCTCGCCGGACTCGTCGACGACGGCGAGTTCCCAGCCGTTCAGCGGGAGGCCGATGCGGATGGGTTCCTCGCCGGTCAGCAGCGAGGCGCAGGCGACGACGGTCGCCTCGGTGGGGCCGTACGTGTTCCAGACCTCGCGGCCCTCGGTGACCAGGCGCTGGGTGAGCTCGGGCGGGCAGGCTTCGCCGCCGAAGATCAGCAGCCGGACCTCGGCCAGGTCCTCGGGGTCCCAGAGCGCGGCGAGGGTGGGCACGGTGGAGACGACGGTGATCTCCTGCTCGACCAGCCAGGGGCCGAGGTCGGCGCCGCTGCGGACCTGGGAGCGGGGTACGGGGACGAGGCAGGCGCCGTAGCGCCAGGCCAGCCACATCTCCTCGCAGGAGGCGTCGAAGGCGACGGACAGTCCGGCCATCACCCGGTCGCCGGGGCCGATCGGCTCCTCCACGAGGAACAGCGCGGCCTCGGCGTCCACGAACGCGGCGGCATTGCGGTGGGTGACGGCGACGCCCTTGGGCTTGCCGGTGGAGCCCGAGGTGAAGATGATCCACGCGTCGTGCTCGGGGCCGGGCCGCCTCGCGGCAGCTTCGTCGGCTTCGGCGGCCGGGGTCGCCGGGTTGGCTCCGGCGCCGGCGCCGTCGGCCACGTCGATGCGCTGCCCGCCGCCCAGTACGGCCCGTACCCCGGCTTCGCCGAAGACCAGTTCGGCCCGCTCGTCCGGGTCCTCGGCGTCGACGGGTACGTAGGCGGCGCCCGCGGCGAGCACGGCGAGGATGGCCACGTAGAGCTCGTTGGTCCCGGACGGCACGCGTACGCCGACGCGGTCGCCGGCCCCCACGCCGGCGGCCGCGAGGGCGCCGCGGCGGCGCTCGACCTCCACGGCCAGCGCCCGGTAGGTCAGCCGGGCGGTGCCGTCGTCCAGGGCGAGTTCGTCGGGGTGGGCTCGTACGGAGGCCTCGAAGATGTCGACGAGGGTGCGCGCCGGCGCCGCGGGCCCGGCGGAGAACCGGGCCGATTTGCCGGACTCCTCCTGATGCTCCCCGTCGTCGAGCAAGGTGAGTTCGCCGCTCTGAGGTGTGGCTGCCATCGGCCCTCGCGTCTCGTTCCCGGAAACGTCCGGGTCGCCGGCGGAGCCCAGGTCTGCCCGGGTTGTTCCGATCCAGCGCCAAACAGCCCGCCAGTTTAGTCCTTGCCTGGGGATTTCCCGGCGTACGCCTTGCGCGTGGCCGGGAATCGGCGGTAATGGGGCCGCGAGGGCACGAGGCAGCCGGTGCGTCAGTCGGTGCGTCAGCCGGCGACGCGTGCCGCGTAGTCCCCGGCCGCTTCCACGGCCGCGATCAGCGCTGCGGGGTCGACGTCGGCACCCCGTTCCAGCCGCACCGCGCAGCGTCCGCGGCGGGTGTCCGTGGTGGCCGACGCGACTCCGGGCACCTCCTCCAACTCGTCGTCGATGAGCAGGCCGCAGCTGGTGCAGTGCATGCCCTCGATCAGGAGGTCCACGCGGCGTCCGGTGTCCGGTTCGGGGTCGGGCCGGCCGCTCTTGCGGCCGAACAGGTTCCGTACGTTCACCGCGGATCCTCGCTGAAGTCGATGGCGCCGGTCTGCATGCCCATGGCGCAGGAGAAGAGGAGGGTGCCGGGCTTGCGGCTGCCCAGGTCGATCTCGGTGTCGCCCTCGCGCTTCACGATCTCCTGGACTCCGAGTTCGGGGATGGTGAACGCGCGGGCGCAGCCACCGGAGTCCCGGCCGTGCAGCACGAGCGTGGTGGGCACTCCGGCCTTCGCGGTGAACTGCGTGGGGCTGTAGAAGTCCGTCACGGTGAGCGTGACGATCTGCCGCCCGGAGGCGTCGGTGCGTACCGGCGACCCGGCTTCGGGTGCCCCGCCCGCGCCCCCGCCCGCGGAGCCGCTGCCGTCGCCGCCCTCCACGATGAACGGGCCGGTCGCCGTGCTCGGTCGGCTCGGGGTGTCGAAGGAGGCCCAGCCCCCCGCCTGCACCGCGGACAGCATCGTCCACGCCGCGACCGCCAGCACCACCACTCCGGTGAGCCCTGCCAGTTGGCCCGACAGGGCCTGGCTGCCGCGCCGGAAGAGGTAGCCGAGCGCCGCGAACAGCGGTGCCGTGCCCACCACGAAGCCCGCCATCACGGCGGCCCCCGCCACCGGGGACCCCGAGGTGACGGCCAGCAGCTCCATCGACAGCGTCACCCCGCACGGCACCAGCACCGTGGCGAGGCCGATCAGCGCCGGCGTCGCCACCGAGTCGGTCTTCGCGCTGCGGCGCATCAGCCGGCCGAACGCGGCGGGTGGTCGCGGCACCAGCCACCCGACCCCCTTCAGGCCGAACAGGTCGAGTGCGAACAGCACCATGAGCACACCGGCGGCCAGCATCAGTACGGCCTGCGTGCGGGGGCTGGGCCGGAGGGTGTTGCCGAACACACCCAGCAGCGCGCCGAGGAGGGTGTGGGAGAGCAGCTTGCCGGCGAGGAACGCGCCGACGGGCGCGAGCGGCGGGGGGACCTCGCGCCGGTCGGGCCGCCGTTTGGCGGGGGACTTCGGGGCGGGGGTGCGGCGGCGGGTCACGGCACCGGCCAGCAGACCCCCTTGTACGGCGGCGCACGAGGCACCCCCGGCGAACAGACCGGTGCTCACACCGGTGATCAGCAATGCGGCGGACGACGGCATGCGTCGTTGCTCCTGTTCTGCGACGAGGACATGGGAAGACGGCGTCCCGCAACGCGTCAGCGCCGCGGGCAGCCTGTCGTCACGTCCGTGACACGCACAACCGGTGGAGGTCGGGAGGGCCCGTATCGGGCGGCGGGGCGTGGGGCCAAGCGGCCCGTACCCGCGGGGCGGATGCCGCCGCCGCGGAGGCGGCCGACGGAACCTGTGCCGTCGGGACGTCATGGCCGAGCGTGACCTTGGGCGCCGCGCACTGCTGGTCGGCCGCCGGGCAGTCCGCGCCATGCGCCGGCTCCCCGGCAACGGGCCCGGCCATCGCTCCGGGCCCGGACTCCGTCATGGCCATCGCCCCGGGAACGGCCTGAGGCTCGGGCGCGGGCGCGGGCATGGACATGGACATGGACATGGGCATGGGCATGCCCATCGCCACGGCCGGGCGCGCCAGCCCGGTCAGACACGCGAAGATCGCCCACACCAACAGCGCTCCGGACCAGGCCCGGAGCGACAGGGGCAGGCGTCGCGGCATGCGCGCCATGCTAGGCGACGGCCCAGCGCCCCGATGACCCCGGCCCGTTGCCGGGCGCCCCGCCCCACACCCCCCTGCCCGTGCGCCCGTCGGGGCCGACGCGCGGCGGCCACCGCGCCCGGGCCTCGGTCGCATCCCGGCCAGTGAGCCGGGAGCTGCCCGGGCCGGGCCGCACCACGCCCGGCCGGCAGGGCGGTGCCGGCGCCGACGAAGCCCATCCGATGAAGCTGTCGCCCGCGCCGGCCTGCGCCCGGTCGCGCGCCACCACCGGATCTGCGTGTGCCGCCGGGGGTGTTCCGGCGCGCCGGAACCGTCAACGGCGCCGGGAGCCCGACGGGCCGGCAGGCCGGCGGCGGGGCCGGGCGGCGGCTGTTTCCGGACACCCGGTAGGGTGCCGGCATGGTCACGGCCCGAGCTGCATCCGGCGCGCCGCGGACCCGCCACCGGGCGGGCCCGCTGCGGCTGTTGTGGCTGGCCGCCCTGTTGTTCGGCTTCCTCTACACCCACGCCGCCGGGGCCGACAGCGCCTCCGCGCACGTCACGGGCGGCGCCGTCACCGTGGCCTACGCCGCGTCCGCCGAGGGGGACGACCCCGGCCACCACGGCGAGCGGACGCCCGAGAGGGACGAGGAAGGCAGCGGGCACTCCCACCCCGCCGAGACCTGCGCCTCCGGGCACCCCCAGCACGGGGTGGACCTGCCCTGCCCGCCACCGGCACCCCTCGCCGACGCCTCGCCCGGCTTCGCCGCGATGACGGCGGGTTCCTGGGCCCGGACGTCCCCGTCCACATTGCCCGCTTTGCACAGTTCCCTCGGTTCCGTGGTGCAGCGCGTATAGGTCCGGGCGTTTTGCCCAGATCTGTTCCGACCCTCATCACCCGCCCCGGCCCGCCCCTCGACGGCGGACCGGGCGATGAGCCACGCCTGCACCACCGAAGGAATTCCGCAGTGACCACGAACCAGCTCCTCGACACCCGGACCCCGGACCCGGAGGCGGCCGGCTCCGCCGTCGGCCGGACCGCCCGGCGCCGCGTCCAGCAGGCCCGCAAGCGCTCCCTGGCCGCCCGCTACCTGGGCTACGTCGGCTATTTCGTCGGCGCCGGCCTCATCAGCGGCGCCGTCGTCCACCACCCCCTCGACCCCGACCGGTACACCCGCATCGCCGGCTACGGCGCCCTCGTCTTCCTCGCCGCGACCGTCCTCAACGAGTTCCTGCTCACCCGGGAACGGCCCGGCCTCCCCCGGATGCTGGCGGTCATCGGCTCCTCGCTGCTGCTGTCCTTCGGCATCGGCATGCTCAGCGGCGGCCTCCAGCACTTCGACGACTTCCCCGACCGCGGCGCCGTGCTGATCCCGCTCGGCCTCGTCGTCTCGTTCACCGCGTTCGTCCTCAAGGACGCGGACACCCCCTGGCACCGCGTCTTCAGCCTCCTCGGCCTGGCCGTCCTGATCACTGCCTCGCTCGCCTTCCTCGGACTGCGTCAGATCGCCGCTTCCATGGAGACCGCCCCGGGCGGCCACGACCACGGCACCGCCGGAACGAAGGAACCGGCCGGGAGCGACCACGCGCCGGCCGCCCCCACGGCTCCGACCGGTCCGACCGCCCCGGCGGCCCCCACCTCCGGCGGCTCCCCGTCGGCCAAGCCCGCCCCGACGAAGGCCCCGGACGACGGCCACGGCCACGGCCACTGAGCTGGTCAGCGGAGCGTAGGGACGGCGCCGCCCTCGGCCCGGGCGATGTCCACACCGGGCACTCGGCCCACCCAGTCGGCTACGACGCCGGCCAGCCGGACCGCGTCCGGCGGGGTGCGGCCGAGGCCGACCGCCAGGCACGCCCGGCCGGGGCCGGTCTCGAACTCCCGGGGCCACGCGGCGGCGTCCGCCGTGCCCGCCCGCGCCAGAGCGCCGAGCAGCTCGGGAAGCCGCTCGCGTACGAGGTCCAGGCGTGCGCCGAGTTCCCCGCCCGGCCCCGCTCGCACGGTCAGTACGGCCCACGCGGCGTGGTGCCGGTGCGAGGGCGGGGCGCCCGGGGCCCCGCCCTCCGCCGGGGAACCGGGATCGGGCTGCCACCGCACCTCGCCCGTCCCGAGGGCGACCGTGGCGCGTGGCCGCATCGGCTCCTCGGCGCGCCGCGAGAGCACGACCAGCCGGTCGACCCGGGCCGACGTGCTGCCCAGCCGCGCCGCGCACTCCGCGGCCAGCCCGCGCGGGTCCCGGGTCCGGCCGAGGGAGAGGTGCGGGGTGAAGCGGGGGGCGCCGCCGAGCGCCGGCGGGAACCGCTCCACCAGCGCGCGTTCGAGCCCGGTCCAGGGGGCCGGGCCGGCCGCGGCGGGATCGAGCCACACGGTCGCGTAGGCGCGGTGCCGGAAGCTGTGCACCCCGCTGAGCCTGGCTTCGAACGGCGCGCACCCGGCCGCCGCGGCCGCCAGGGGCGCGGCGGCCGCCTCGAAGTCCGACTCCGGGACGAAGCCGAAGATCAGGTTCACGTGCGGGGGCCACCGCAGGATCTGCGGATCGTGCTCCTCGCGGATGCTCTGGATCGCGGGCCAGAGTTCCGCCGGGGGCAGCCATGCCACGGCGGTCCGCGGCGTGCGTCCTCCCTCGAAGACCTCCGGCACGCCCTAGGCGGGAGGCGCGGGACGGGTGGTCCCCGGGAGGCACCTCACCGCCGAGTTGAAGGTCTCGTAGGCCCCCAGCGGATTGTGCTTCCAGAGCCACAGGTGCAGGGCGTAGTGAACCGGCTGGCCGGGGAAGTTCCCGCGCTGCGGGCCCTTGAAGGACGTGCCGAACATCGTGGGGCGGTCGTCGTCCGTCGCCGGGTTCCCGTCCCGGTCGAAGACCACCCACTGGACCCCGGCGAGGCGCTTGCCCCCGTGTCCGTCGTCCTCGTAGTACAGCGCGGCCGGTTTGGCCGGGTCGACGGAGTTGTCGTAGGCGTGGTTGAAGTGCGGATAGCCGATCGCACCCTGCCCTTGCCGGTTGGCGACGCAGTACTTGTCCGGTACGTAGCCCGCGCGCACCGCCTCGGAGTGCTGGTGGAAGCGGGCGGTCGCCCGGTAGACGAGGGCGCGTGCCGCGGCGGCCCGGCCGAGGTCCGTGTCGGAGGCGGCGGAAGCGGGGGAGGCGAGGGCCGGCAGGGCAAGCGAGGCGGCTGTGGTGAGGACCAGGGCGAAGCTTCGGAGCATGTGCGGACTCCTCGGGGGGCGGGCCGGCCGGACAGGCTGGCCGACTGGCTGGACGAGGAGCATGTCCCCGGTCCGCCGGGTCCGCCACACCGTCGGACCGGAACGGCTGACGGCCGATCGGCTGACCGCCGGGCGCGCACCCGTCCGGGCGGGCCCGCACGGAGGGCTCGTACCGGCGGGGAACAGCACCACTCCAACGGGACGGCGGACGTTTCGCGGGCCGGCCCGGCCGGGAAACGGTGTGTGGCCGAAAACGCGAGTGTCACGGAAGGTGCGGAGCATGGCGCAGGAGAAGACGGCACGGGCGGGTGGCGAAGGCCTGGAGGAGATCGTGGCCGCCGTGGCCGGCGGGTCGCCGGCGTACCGGGCGTGCCCCCATCCCGCGTACGCCGCGCTGCGCGAGCAGGCACCGGTGTGCCGGCTGACGCCTCCGCACGGCATCGACACCTACCTGATCACGCGCTACGACGATGCCCGGGACGCGCTCGCGGACCCGCGGTTCAGCAAGGACATGCACGGCGCCCTCGACACCTACCACGCGGTGTACGGCAGCGTCTTCGACGCCCTCGACGACAACGTGCTCTTCGCCGACCCGCCCCGGCACACCCGGCTGCGGCGCAGTCTCCGCACCGCCTTCACGCCCCGCCGGGTGGAGGAGATGCGGCCGAGGATCACCCGGATCGCGGAGGTCCTCCTCGACCGGTGCGCCGAGGAGGACCCGGTCGACCTGATGTCGTCGTTCGCGTTCCCGCTGCCCATCGCGGTGCTGTGCGAGCTGATCGGCATCCCCGACGGCGACCGCGCGGAGATCACGGAGCAGTTCTCGATCGTGGCGCGGTCCCGGTTCGATCCCCGTCTGAAGGAGGAGCTGCTGGCGGCGGAGGAGTGGCTGCGCGGCCGCTTCACCCGGCTGATCTCGTACACGCGCGAGCACCCCTCGGACTGCTTCCTCAGCGACCTCATCCGCGCGGAGGAGGGGCTCGACGAAACGGAGCTCCTGTCCTCCCTGTGGGTCATCTTCTTCGCGGGCCACAAGACCACCGCGTTCCAGATCGGCAACACCGTCCTGAACCTGCTGCTGCGTCCGGACCAGTGGGAGAAGCTCCGGCGGGACCCGCGGCTGATTCCCGGGGCCGTGGAGGAGAGCGTCCGCTTCGAGGGATCGGTGGAGTCGTCGACCTTCCGGTACGCGGCCGAGGACGCCGAGGTCCGCGGGACGGTGATCCCCGAGGGGTCCCTCGTCCAGATCGCCATCTCCTCCGCGAACCGGGACCCCGAGAAGTTCGACCGGCCCGACGTGCTGGACGTGACGCGCGAAGGCCTCCAGGGTTCGCATCTCGGCTTCGGCTACGGAACGCACTACTGCCTGGGCGCGCCGCTGGCGCGGCTCGAACTCGAAGTCGCGCTCGCGGCTCTCCTGCGGCGGTTCCCCGGTATGGAGCTGTGCGACGCGGAAGCGAGCAAGGGCGCCTGGATCAAGGGCCCCATGGCGGCGTTCCGGGGCTTGTCGGAGCTCCGGATCGTCCTGGATCCGTCCCGGGTCGACCGGGAACTCGCGGCGGTGCCCACGGCGGGAAGTTGGCCCAGACCCAACGGACGGACGGACGGCGGCTCGGTATGACCGACTCTGTGAGCACCTCTGAACTGCACCTGCCCGGAACGCCCTTGGCCGAGGCCGGGGCCGGGCACGCGGTGCAGTCGAAGATCGACATGCACCATCATTTCTGCGCGCCGGAGTGGCGCGAGTGGGCGGAGCGCCACGGGCTGGTCAAACCGGGGCAGCTGCCGCCGTGGGCGCGGTTCGACGCGGAGGACTCCGTCCGCTTCATGGACCGGGTGGGGATCGCCACGGCCGTGCTCAAGCCCATGCTGCCGGCCAGGTACCACTCCTCCGCGCAGCTGCGCGAGGCGATCAACATCACGCTCCTGTCGATGCTCGAGGTGACCGGCTCGCATCCCGGCCGGTTCTCGTTCTACGTTCCCCTCTTCCTCGACGACCCGGAGGCCTCGTCCTGGGCGATCCGCCGCGGACTCGGCCAGTTCGGGGCGGTCGGGGTGAACGTGACGGCCAACTACGGCGGCGTGTACCTCGGGGACCCCTCCTACGACCGGCTGTTCCACGAGCTGGACGACCGCGGCGCCGTGGTGGACACCCATCCGCACAACCTCCCGGGGAGCCCGCCCGGCGCTACGGCCGTCCCCGGCATTCCGAGCTTCATGTGCGACTTCCTGCTGGACACCACCCGGGCCGCCCTCAACATGATCAGCAAGAGGACGCTGGACCGCTTCCCGAACCTCTCGGTGATCCTGCCGCACGCCGGCGGCTTCCTTCCGTACATCGCGACGCGCGTCCAGGCCCTGGGAGGGTTCTGCGACCCGCCCATCGACCCCGGCGCGGTCCATGACCACCTGCGGCGGTTCTACTACGACACCGCCGGACCGATGGCACCCGCGGCCACCCTCCTCACCCACGTGCCCGCCGACCGCATCCTCTTCGGCACGGACTGGCCGGCCGCTCCGGCCGCCACGGTCGTGGACCTCGCGCTCCCCGCCCTCGACGCGGACCCGGCCTTCACGCCGGAGCAGCTGTCGGGGATCTACCACGACAACGCGCTGAGGCTGATCCCCCAGTTGGCGACGGTCTGACCGGAGGACCGGGCCGCAATAACCTGGATGCATGCAGGGTGATCCGATCACGCTGTGCCTCGCCGGCGACGTCATGCTCGGGCGGGGGGTCGACCAGATACTCCCGCACCCGGGTGATCCGGCGCTGGCGGAGGCCTACCTCCGTGACGCCCGCTCCTACGTCGAGCTGGCGGAGGCCGCGAACGGCCCGATTCCGCGGCCGGTCGACTTCTCCTGGCCCTGGGGCGACGCGCTGCGGATCCTCGAGCGGGCGGCGCCCGACGCGGTGGTGCTCAACCTGGAAACGAGCGTCACGCGGAGCGACGATTTCGCCCCGGGCAAAGGGGTCCACTACCGCATGCACCCCGCGAACCTGCCGTGCCTGGCCGCCGCCCGCCCCGACGTGTGCGTCCTGGCGAACAACCACGTACTGGACTTCGGCCGCCGCGGGCTCGCGGAGACCCTGGACGTACTGGCGGGCGCCGGGTTCGCCGTGGCGGGGGCGGGCCGTGACCGGGCCGGGGCCCGGCGGGCCGCGCGCGTCGCCGTCGGGGACGGCCGGCGGGTCCTGGTCCTGTCGTTCGGCATGCCGTCCAGCGGGATCCCGCCGAGCTGGGCCGCCGCCGCGGACCGGAGCGGCGTCGACTACGTGGCCGAGGCCTCGGACGGCGCGGCGGCCGAGGTCGTCGGCCGGATCAGGCGGGTGAAACGGCCGGGGGACATCGTCGTCGCCTCGGTCCACTGGGGGTCCAACTGGGGCTACGCCGTCCCCCGCGACCAGGTGCGCTTCGCGCACGCGCTCGTGGACGGCGGCGCGGACGTGGTCCACGGGCATTCCTCGCACCACCCCCGGCCGCTGGAGCTGTACCGGGGCAAGCTCATCGCCTACGGCTGCGGTGACCTGGTCAACGACTACGAGGGCATCAGCGGCCACGAGACCTACCGGGACGATGTGCGGCCGCTGTACTTCCCCTCGCTCGATCCCGACGGCGGCACGCTCCGCGAACTGCGCGTCGCCGCCTTCCGGGCCCGGCGGATGCGGCTGTGCACGGCGACACCGGAGGACTGCCGGTGGCTCCGGGGCCTGCTGGGCCGGATCAGCCTCGGCTTCGCCCCGCCGCTCGCGGACGAGCCGGAGGGCACCCTCGCCCTCCGGCCGCGGATGGCCGGATGAGCCCGGACGGGGGGATTCTGGAACTGATGGAAGCAGCGGCGACCGGAGCGCGAGGAGGCAGGCCATGACACACGCCGAGGAGTGGAAGGTGGGCGTCTACCTGACCGAGGAGGACGGGACGACCAAGGCCCGGGCCGTGCTCGACAACGGGAAGACGACGATGGTCGGCCGCGGCAAGGCGCGGTGCAATCCGCAGGACGTGGAGGTCCCCGCGATCGGTGACGAGCTGGCGGCGAGCCGGGCGATGCGCGATCTGGCCGGTCAGCTGATGCGGGCGGCCGACCGGGACCTGGCCGCGGTGGGCGCCGTACCCGAGCCGCCGCGCACCGGCTACGGCTGGCCGGACGACACGGGGCCGGCCAGGTAGCCGGCCCCCCGGCGGGGTCTGCCGCCCGGCTGCCCCGCCGCCGGTCCCGGCTCAGCCGGCCGCCCGCAGGGCCGCGACCGCCTCGGCGAACTCCGCGAGGGTGGAGTCGCGGAACTCCGCCTCGCCGATCTTGACGCCCAGCCGCTCCTCCACGGCCATGGCCAGCTCGACGACCATGAGCGAATCCTCCAGCAGGACGCGCATCGGCGCGTTCGCCCGCACTTCCCCGGCCGGCACTTCGAGCGTCTCGGTGAGCAGTTCGGTGATCACGTCGATGACGGATCCCTGCGCGGAAATGGTCACGGCACCTCTCATGGAACGGAAGGATCGAATCTCGTGGTGGAATAAGTATCACGTCGGCCAATTCGCGTAAAACCCGTGACCGGGCCGGTTATTGACGAACCGACAGATCAGAGCGGGAGTTCTTCATGTCCGAAAGCCTGACCGATTTGCTCGAAGCGGCCTCGGTCGAATTGCGGGCGCTGCGAAGGCTGTTCGGCGAGGTGGGCGAGATCGCCTGGGACCGGACTCTCGACTGGCTGGTCGACGAGTACTTCCGGCTGGACGTCCTGGGCCTGGAGAACGTTCCGGCCGAGGGTGCGGCGGTGCTCGTGGCGAACCATTCCGGCTCCTGGGGGCTCGACGGCTTCGTACTCCTCAAGGTGCTCACCCGCAGCCTGCGCCGCCCCCTCCACATTCCGGCGACCCCCCTGACTTTCCGCGTCCCGGTGCTCGGCTCGTACGCCCGCAAGAAGGGCGCCTTCCCGATCGACCCGACCCTCGGAATGGAACATCTGAACGCGGGGGAACTCGTAGGAGTGTTTCCCGAGGGAATCGCCGGTCTCGAAAAGCCGCTGCACGAGCGCTATCGGCTCCGTCCGTTCAGCCCCGGATTCGCGGTGACCGCGGTCCGCACGGGCGCCCCCGTCGTACCGGTGGCGATCGTCGGTGCCGAGGAGGCCTATCCCAAGCTCGGGGACGTCCCGGCCCTGGCACGCCTCTTCGACCTGCCCTACTTCCCCGTCACCCCCGCGTTCCCGCTGCCGTCGAAATGGCTCATCACCTTCGGCGAGCCGATTCCGGCGCCCGCGCGGCCCTCGTCCCTCGCCGAGCGCTCGGCCGCGGCCCGCACGCTCTGCGCCGACGCCCAGGCCGCCGTGCAGGGCATGCTCGACCACGAGGTCGGGCGGCGCGACACGCCGTTCTGGTAGGGCGCGCACGGCGGGCGGGCCCGGATACCGCCGGGCCCGCCGGCCGCCCGCCCGGCTCAGCGCGGCCGGCTCAGCCCGCCAGCCTCCGTGCCGCCCGCCGTACGTCCGCCGCGGCCTCGGCGCACCGCTCCGCGTGCCCCAAGAGCACCATGCGGAAGTGCTCGCCGGCCTCGTCGGCGTTCCAGCCGGTGTGGGCGGCGCAGGCCTCGAGGCTCTCCGCGTGCCGTTCCAGCCGCTCCGCGCTGGCCTGTGCCAGGGCCCCGTACGAGGCGGGCGCGTACCCGGATGCGGCGGCCGGCAGTGCCGACCGGGACTCCGCCACGACCGCGCGTACGGTCTCCACCGCGACCAGCACCGCGAACGGCGCCCACGCGCAGCCCGCGGGGGCCGTGCAGAGCGCCCCCGGCCAGGGCGCCGGGCCGTCACCGCCCGGGGGGTGCGGCAGCAGGCCGGGCGCGCACAGGATCTCCGTACCGGCCTCCACCGCCAGGTCCTGCCAGGTGAACGGCGCCCGCACCGGGTGCGCGGCGGCGGCCACGGGCGGGTAGCGGCGCAGCGCCTGCGCCACGGCCCGCTCCGGGGAGTCCGCGGCCCGCCCGGCGAGCAGGGCCAGCGCCTGGAGCGCGGTGCCGGAGGCGGCCTCGGACACCAGGGCGAGCGCGTGCGCCACGACGGGGACCGCGCTCTCGGCGGCCTGGCCCCCGGCCATCAGCCGGCCGACCAGCGACGCGGGGTCCGGGTCGGCCAGGTACGGCGCGAGCCGCCGGCCCAGGGCCGCGGACCTCGCCTCGTACGAGCGGCCGTGCACGGCCGCCGTCGCCGCCGCGAGCACCTCGCTCAGCAGGGTGTCCTCGGCGGCCGGGGCGCCCAACACCACGCGCCGGGCCAGGCGCAGCACCCCGGCGCTCCAGACCTGCCGGTCGAGGGTGCCGTCCCCGCGCCGGGCGCCCGTCAACCGGTCCGCGTCCTCGCGGAGGAGCTCCCGCAGGGCGGCGGCGGGCGGGGCAGCGGCCCGGGCGCGGGAGTCCTCGGGGGCCGCGTGCGGGGAGAGCCCGTAGCGGCGTCCCCCGGCGTCGAGCCCGGTCGCGGGCCCCAGGGCGCCGGCCTGGTCCCCCTGGCGCAGCAGCGCCTCGGCGTCGTCGGCGCCGAGCGGTACGAGGAAGGACCCGAACGGGGTGCGCAGCCGCACGGGCCGCCCGGACCGGGTGCGCCGCAGGTGCGCCAGCAGGGCGCGGGCCATCCCCTCGCGGGTGAGCGCGTCGAGCCCGAGCGCGCGGGCGGGGGCGTCCGTCCAGGGCAGCCGCTGGGCGAGCACGGCGGCGCTGAACAGGGCGTTCTCCAGGGGCCAGGCGCCGGCGGGCCCCCGTACCGCCGTCGTCCCGGCGTCCGGGCCTCGGGTGTGGTCGTCGGTCATCGCTGGGTCCCTCTCCCTCGCGGTCGCGGTCACTTGTCGCGGAGCATGTACGGCTGGTTGCCGGTGATCTCGCCGTCGTAGGCCCGGATCAGCGCGTTGACCCGTTCCCGGTGGTGGGCCATCGGGCCGCGGAGGCTGTCGGAGTACGCCTGGGGGGCGTGCGACAGCGGATAGTCGTACGACTCGTCCAGCCAGGTCAGTTCGACCCAGTCGGCGGGGATGTCGTGGGGCGAGGCCGGTCCGCGCCCGTCCAGCGTGGGGATCACGTCGTGCTTGTTGGCCAGGTTGACCACCCTGGTCGTGTGGTCGGCGGGCCGCTTGCCGTCGATCGGGGAGCCCACCGCGATCACGTGGGTGAGGCGGTAGGTCGCGGCGAACTCCGGGTCGGAGGCGAGGTTCATCGCGGTCAGGCCGCCGAGGCTGTGGCCGACGATCATGAGGTCGGTGCCGGCCGGTACGCCCGCCCGTTCCAGGAGGTTGCGGGCGGCGCGGGTGTAGGTGGTGTCGGTGCGCAGCAGTCCGTCGAAGGCGCCGATCAGGTCCTGGGGCGTGCTGTTGCTGAGCAGGGCGAAGCTGGTGCCGGGCAGCAGGAGCACGTACCGGTCGGCGCCGTCGGCGCACCGAACGCGGCGCAGCAGGGCCAGTCCGTGGTTGCCGAGGGCGCCGATGTCGTTGACGTAGCTGACGACGTCGTTGCGGGAGGTCGCCAGGACGTTCGCCAGGATGGCGTCGGGCTCGGTCCGCTCGGCGCGCCCCGGCCCGGGGTTGAAGTAGCCGATCAGCGAACTCGGCAGCCCGAGGAAGGGGTCGGTGGTGGGTACTCCGCCGGCGAGGGTGACCCAGGAGAAGTCGTCGTTGACCGGGTTCTCGTCGAGCAGGCCCAGCAGGGCGAGCAGCTCCATCATGACGGGGCTCACGGTGGTGAGGGCGCGGGTGATGCCCAGCCGTTCGACGAGCCCGTGCAGGGCGCGGAGGGCCTCGATGCGGTGGCCGGCCACCATCGCGTCGGTCAGGCGCCGGGCCGCCGGCGCGTCGAGGTTCGGGTGCGCGGCTGCGGCGGCCTTGATGCGGAGGGCGAAGGCGTCCACGGCCATGGCCACTTGGGCGGGCCGGCGGTACGTCATGCTCCCGGCGATCCGGGCCAGTTCGCCGAAGAGGCCGCCGTTCGCCCCGAAGCCGAGGCCCGCCGGGCTGGTGAGGGCCTTGGCGCAGGAGAACGCGGCGCCGAGCGCCCAGGCGGGGCGGCGCAGGGCTTCGAGCCCCAGGCGCCGGCTGCCGAGGGCGCCCGCCAGTTCCGCGCCTGCCTGCCGCGCCGTGAGGGCCGCGTCCGCCAGCAGTACGGAGGCCGCGATGAGCAACTCCGGTTCGGTGCGGTCGGGTTGCGGCGGCGGTGCGGGTGCGTCCGTTGCGTCCGGTGCGTCCCGTGCGGCTGCTTTCGGCTGCTGCTGCCCGGGAAGGCGCCGCGTCGCTTCGTCGACCACCTGAGGGGCCACTTCCCCACCTCTCGTCCGTGCCCGGCGGCCGCGCGCCGTCCGTGCCCGATGTGTGCGCTGGTTGCGCACGCATGGTGGCACCGAACGGGGGCTCCGCGGCCCGGCGGCGACGCCGCGCGGGCGGGCGCACCTGCGCGGATGCGGGGCGGGGCCGCGTGCCCGTGGGGCCTTCGGCGGCCGGTGGCCCCGGCGGCACCGGGCGGGCCGCCGGGGGTGAACGCCGCGTCCCCGTGTTGACCCGGGGCGGTCCGGTCCTGCGGGACCGCCCGGCGGGCGTCAGCCCAGGCGGGCCGGGGAGGAGGCGCCCGGGGCCAGCAGGCGCGGGCTGCCGCTGCCGTCGGCGGGCACGGTCCACAGGTCGGTGCTGTCGACGGCGCCCTCGGTGGGCAGGGCGTAGGCGAGGGTCCGGTCGTCGAGCCAGGCGGCCTGGTCGTCCACGCTGCGCTTCTCCGCGAGCGGCGTCTCGCGCAGGGTCCGCAGGTCCAGGACGTGTTCGCGCCACAGCGAAGCCCCGCGCTGCACCCGCTTCTTGTAGACGACGCGGGTCTCGTCCGGAGACAGGGAGGGGCATTCGACGTTCTTCGCGAGGGTGGTGACGCTCCGCCCGGAGATGGATCCCTTGACCAGGTGGGTCTGGTTGTCGGTGCCGAGGGTGGCGTAGAAGGTGTCGTCGTCCTTGGAGAAGGTGACGCCCCAGAAGTTCACGTCCCCCGAGGTGTACTTCTTGCCGTCCATGAGGATGGTGAACTTCTCCAGGTCCGGTTCGAGCTGCCAGGTGGTCGTGTCGACGATGGCGGTACGGGTGGAGAAGAACGCGGCTCCGTACGACTCCCCCGCGACGAAGACCGTCCACGCGGCGAAGCGGCCGCTCGGGGAGACCCGGGCCCGGCTCGGCGTCCCGGCCAGGGGGAAGCTGCGCCGGGTGCGCAGGTCGGCGTCGACGATCAGCGCCACGTTGTCCTGGGCGAGGGCGCCCGGTGTGGAGCGCAGGCACACGCCGGTGCCCGCCGCGGCGTGGAACCTCTGGCAGCTCAGGTCGGAGGCGGTGCGTCCGCCCTGGGGGTCCGCGGCCGGGACGGTGGCGAGGGTGCCGCGGTGCGGGCCCTGGGCGGTGTTGAGCAGGGCCAGCGCGCCCGGCCGGTTGAGCGTGACCTGGCCCGCGGTGACGGCGGGCCCGCCCTGCTGCGGCCGCTCGGCCCGGGAGGCGGCGCGCAGGACCATCGCGGTGGCGGCGCCGCCGAGGAGCAGCACCGCCAGGGCGAGGACGAGCAGGCGGCGCTTCGGCGAGAGCGGCATCGGGCGGTTCCTCACGGGCGTCGGGTGGCGTCGGTACGAGGTGTGCCGCGCGGGTCGCGCAGGACGAAGCCGGCGACGGCCGCGCAGCACAGCAGTCCGGCCGCCGCGGCGGCGAGGGCCGGGCCGGGGCCCCACAGGGTCCAGGCGCCGCCGAAGGCCAGTGAGCAGGCGACCCGGGCGAGGGCCTGGCCGGTGCCGACGAGGGCCAGGCCGGTGCCGCGCAGCTCCGTGGGGACGGTGGCGGCCACGGCTGCGGGCAGGACCCCGTCGGTGGCGGCGTAGAAGAGGCCGTGCAGGGCGAGGACGAGGTAGGGCAGGGCCGGCCAGTCGGGGGCCCGGAGCAGCAGCCCGTATCCGGCGAGGAGGAGGGCGTGCCCGGTGAGGAACACGGTGCGCCGGCCGATCCGGTCGGCGAGGGCCCCGGCCGGGACGGCCAGCAGCAGGAACACCGCGGCCGTGCCCAGCGGCAGCAGCGGGAACCAGCGCTCGCCGATGCCGGTGCGGCTCTGCAGCAGCAGGTAGAGGAAGGCGTCGCTGACGGTGGTGAGGCCCAGCAGGGCGGCGCAGAGCGCCAGGGCGCGCAGCCGGGGCAGCCGCAGCAGGGCCAGGGCCTCGCGCAGGCCCACGGCGGGTGCGGCGGACCCCTCGGGGAGGGCCTGCGCGGAGCCGGCCTGCGCGCGGCCGGCCTGCGCCGGAAGGGCATGCGCTGGGCGCCCCTCGCCCGGGCGGGCCTCCGCCGAGGCCGCCGCGGTGCGGCCCTGCGGGCCGCCCCCGCCGGAGCGGGACTGCGCGGGGACGCCTTCCGCGGTGCCGGGCCGCGGGGCTCCGGCCCGCGCTGGGCCGGGGTGGGCGGTCTTGCCCGGTACGAAGAGCACCAGTACGACGACGCCGAGAGCGGCCACGCAGGCGCTGACCCCGAAGACGGCGTCGTAGCCGCCGACCGCCGCGCTCAGGATGAAGAAGGCGGCGAGGGGGCCGAGGAGCGCCCCGGTGGTGTCCATGGCCCGGTGCACGCCGAAGGCGCGGCCCTGCGCTGCGGGTGGCGTGGACAGGGAGATGAGCGCGTCGCGCGGGGCGGTGCGCAGTCCCTTCCCGGTGCGTTCCAGCGCGAGGACCACGCCGATCGGGCCCGCGCTGTGGGCGAGCAGCAGCAGCGGCTTGCACAGGGCGGACAGGCCGTAGCCGAGGCCGGCGATCAGCTTGTGGTTGCGGACCCGGTCGGCGAGGTGCCCGCCGGTGAGCTGGACGAGGGCGCTGACCCCGTTGTAGACGCCGTCGAGGGCGCCGAAGCCGAGGGGGCTCAGGCCGAGCCCGGCGATCAGGTAGAGGGGCAGGACGGCGGTGACCATCTCGGAGGAGACGTCGGTGATCAGGCTGACCGTGCCCAGCGCGAGGACGGCCGGGGCCACCACCCGGGTCCGCCCGGGGCCGCTCGGCGCGGTGTTCGCCCCGGCGGGGGCGGAGCGGTCCGCGAGGTACATGCTCAGGCGCTCCCCGTGTCCTGCCGGCTGCTCTCGTCCCGCAGCCAGGTGGAGAAGTCCCCGTCCCGGATGGCCTTGCGGGACCCCCTGCGGGCGGCGAGGGCCGCGGTGACGAACACCAACACCCCCGGGAGCAGCCGCGGTTCGGCGCGCAGCACGGCGCGCAGGTCCCCGGTGCCGGTGCGCGCGGACGGCGCCGGCGGCGAGGACGGGGACGCCTGGGCGGCCTGTACGCGTTCCAGCTCGGCGGAGGAGGTCGACGCGCGGACCTTCCGCTTGATCAGGTCGGCCCAGGTGCGCGGCGGGCGGACCACGACCCGGGCCGCCTCGACCACGGTCCGCTCCCCCGGTCCGAAGGCCAGCGACGCGGCCAGGTCGTCGGCCATCAGCGGCGGCAGCGCGGCGATCCTGGCGTGCCCCGCCTGCGTCACGGCGATCACCCCGCGCCCGAACAGCCCCTCGCGGACGGCCGGGAGCCGCTGCCAGACCCGGTAGTACGCCCGCACCGGCCAGGCGCAGCCGGCCAGCGGGATGTCCCGGCCGGGGGCGGCGGCGAGGAGCTCCGGGGTTCCGTCGAGCGCGCCGACGAGGGCCCGTACGTCGCCGGCGCCGAGGATGACGTCGGCGTCCACGTAGAGCCGCGGGAAGCCGCGCGCGTGCTCGTCTCCGACCCGAAGTGCCGCGTGTTTGGAGGGGGTCGGGATGTCGACCACCCGGACGCGCGGCCCGCGCGCGGCCGCCACCCGGGCGGTGTCGTCCGTACAGCCGTTGCACACGACGACGATGTCGCCCGCGTCGGAGGTGTCCGCCAGGAGCGCGTCGAGGAGTCGGCCGATGACCCGGCCCTCGTTGTGGGCCGGGATCACGATGCTGGTCACCCGGGCAGTATGCACGTTCGATCATCCGAGTCGGGTGTTTCCCCCAACTCTCCCCAGGCGTAGGCAAGGTGGTCTAGATTGAGCGCGCTGTACGGGTTCGGTCGCCTGGGGGAACACGCGGCCGGTCCGGGGGGCGGAAGCACGCGGTTTACGCAGCATCGGTTGTGGGGGGCCATCGCCGTTGAACGGGTCATGCACGGGTCGCGCGGGCGTCCGGCCTGCCCTCGACGGCACGTCCCTCCCTCATACGTGCCCCGGCCGTGAGTTGTCGGCACGCCGCCCGGCGTGCGCGGAGGGAAGGGGAACGCTGTGAAGGACACCGCGAAGGAGGCGGGGCGGGGCACCGCCGCCGCCGGCCGGGCACCCGGGGACCCGTTAGGCGTTGCCGTGGTCGGTGCGGGCTACTGGGGCCCCAATCTCGTCCGCAACTTCCAGTCGGGTCCGGACTTCCGGCTGCGCTGGCTCTGCGACCTGAACGTGGACCGGGCCCGGCAGGTGCTCGGTGCGTACTCCACCGTCCAGGCCACCGCCGACTACGCGGCCGTCCTCGCGGACCCCGAGGTCGACGCGGTCGCCGTGGCCACCCCGGCCGGGACGCACCTGGACGTGGCCCTGGCGGCGCTGCGCGCCGGCAAGCACGTGCTCGTGGAGAAGCCCCTCGCGGCCACCTACGAAGACGGGCTGCGGCTCGTCCGGGAGGCCGAGGAACGCGGTCTCACGCTCATGTGCGACCACACGTACTGCTACACCCCGGCCGTGGCCCGGATCCGCGACATGGTCCGCTCCGGGGAGCTCGGCGACATCCAGTTCGTCGACTCGGTCCGGATCAACCTGGGCCTGGTGCAGAAGGACATCGACGTCCTGTGGGACCTGGCGCCGCACGACCTGTCCGTGCTCGACTTCATCCTCCCGGACCACGTGCAGCCGGTCGCGGTCGCCGCCCACGGGGCCGATCCCATCGGGGCCGGGCAGTCCTGCGTGGCCTATCTGACGCTCCAGCTCAGCACCGGCGCCATCGCGCACGTGCACGTCAACTGGCTGTCCCCGACGAAGGTCCGCACCACCATGGTCGGCGGATCCAAGCGCACGCTGGTGTGGGACGACCTCAACCCCTCCCAGCGGGTCGCGGTGTTCGACCGCGGAGTGGATCTGACCGCGCCTCAGGAGATCGGCGAGGACGAGCGCCGCGACATGCTCGTCTCCTACCGGACCGGGGACATGGTGGCGCCCGCGATCGGCGAGAAGGAGGCGCTGCGCAGCATGGTCGAGGAGTTCGCCGCGGCGATCAGGACGGGGCGGCCCGCGCTGACCGACGGCCGGGCGGGCCTGAAGGTGCTCGACATCCTGGAAGCGGCCTCGCGGAGCCTGGAGTTCCGTGGCGCGGTGGTGGGACTGCGCACCGGGCGCTGACCGTCGGCCGGGCCTCGGGCCGGGCCGTTCGCACGACAGACGATGAACGAATCAGTGGGGGCGGGGCGTTGAGCAGCGTACGAGGCAAGAGGATTCTGGTCACCGGAGGGGCGGGGACCATCGGGTCGCACGTGGTGGACCTCCTGGTGGACAACGGGGCGCGCGAGGTCGTCGTACTCGACAACTTCGTGCGGGGGCGCGCCTCCAACCTGGCCCGCGCCCTGCCGAGCGGTGTGGTGGAGGTCGTCGAGGGCGATGTGCGCGACGTGGCCGCCGTGCGCAAGGCCACGGACGGCGCCGAGCTGGTGTTCCACCTGGCCGCCATCCGGATCACCCAGTGCGCGGAGGAACCGCGCCTGGCGAACGAGGTGCTGGTGGACGGCACGTTCAACGTGCTGGAGGCGGCGGCCGCCGCCGGGGTGGGCAAGGTGATCGCCTCGTCGTCGGCCTCGGTGTACGGCCTGGCGGAGGCCTTCCCGACCACCGAGCGCCACCACCCGTACAACAACGACACCTTCTACGGCGCGGCGAAGGCCTTCAACGAGGGGATGCTGCGCAGCTTCCACGCCATGTACGGGCTGGACTACGTCGCGCTGCGGTACTTCAACGTCTACGGCCCCCGGATGGACATCCACGGGCTGTACACGGAGGTGCTGATCCGCTGGATGGAGCGGATCTCCGCGGGCGAGCCGCCGCTGATCCTCGGTGACGGCACCCAGACCATGGACTTCGTCGACGTCCGGGACATCGCGCGGGCCAATCTGCTCGCGGCCGAGTCGGATCTGACCGACGAGGTGTTCAACATCGCGAGCTCCACCGAGACCAGCCTGCTCGACCTCGCGCTCGGCCTGCTGGCGGCGATGGACGCGGACGGGCTGGTGCCGGTGCACGGGCCGGCCCGCGCCGTGAACGGGGTGACCCGGCGGCTCGCCGACACCTCGCTGGCCACGGGCCGGCTGGGGTTCACCGCGGAGATCGACCTGCGGACCGGGCTGCGGGACCTCGTGGACTGGTGGCGGGCCGAGCGCGCCGGCGCCTCCGGCGGGGAGACCCGTTGAGCGCCGCCGGGGACCGTATCCCCGTCATGGTGCCGTGGCTGGGTGAGGAGGAGGCGCGGGCCGCCGCCGACGCGGTGCTGTCCGGCTGGGTCGCACAGGGGCCGCGGGTCGCGGAGTTCGAGCGGGCCTTCGCGGAGCGCGTGGGCGCCGAGCACGGCATCGCGGTGAGCTCGTGCACCACCGCCCTGCACCTGGCGCTGATCGCGCTGGAGCTGGGGCCCGGCGACGAGGTGGTCGTACCCTCCCTGTCGTTCATCGCCACGGCCAACGCGGTGCGCTACGTGGGGGCGCGGCCGGTGTTCGCGGACGTGGAGGAGGCCACCGGCAACCTCACCCCGGCCACCGTCGACGCGGTCCGCACGCCCCGCACCAAGGCGGTGCTCGCCGTCCACCAGGGCGGGGTGCCCGCGGACGTGCACGCGCTGCGCGCGGCCTGCGCGGACTGGGACCTCGCTCTGGTGGAGGACGCGGCCTGCGGCATCGGCGCGACCGTCGGCGGCAAGTCGGTGGGCCACGGGGCGCTGCTCGCGGCCTGGTCCTTCCACCCGCGCAAGGTGATCACCACCGGCGAGGGCGGCATGCTGACCACGGACGACGCCGAGTGGGCGCGGCGGCTGCGGCGGCTGCGCGAGCACGGGATGAACGTGTCGGCCGCGGACCGGCACGCGAGCGGCAAGCCGATCGTCGAGAGCTACCTGGAGGTCGGCTACAACTACCGGATGACCGACATCCAGGCCGCGGTGGGCCTGGTGCAGCTGGGCAAGCTGGACGAGATCGTGGCCCGGCGCCGGGCGCTTGCCGCCCGCTACACGCGGCTGCTGGCCGAGGTCCCGGGCCTCACCCCGGTCGCGGATCCCGCGTACGGCCAGGGCAACTTCCAGTCGTACTGGGTGCTGCCGGCCGAGGACTTCCCGGTCGGCCGGGACGAGCTGCTGGCCGCGCTCGCCGAGGCCGGGGTGTCGGCCCGCCGCGGGATCATGGCCTCGCACCTGGAGCCGGCGTACGCGGGACACGGTTCGGCGCCGCTGCCGGTGACCGAGCGGATCAGCCGCGACTCGCTGATCCTGCCGCTGTTCCACACCATGACGCACGCCCAGCAGGACCGGGTGGTGGCGGTGCTCCGCGAACGGGCGGGCGGATGAACGCCCGGCGGGCCGGCGGCCGGCCGGACAGTGAGGACCTGCTGATCGTCGGCGCGGGCGGCTTCGCGCGGGAGACGGCGCAGGCGGTACGGGACGTGGCCGCCGCGGACCTGGCGCAGGGGCGGCCCCCGCGCTGGCGGCTCCTCGGGTACCTCGACGACGACCATTCCCTGCACGGCCGCGAGGTGGACGGCGTACCGGTGCTGGGCGGCTGCGATCGGGTGCACGAGCTGTGGGACGCCCGGGTGGTGGTCTGCGTCGGCAGTCCGCGCGACTACGCGGTCCGGGCCCGCCTGGTGCGGCGCATGGGGCTGCCGGTGAACCGCTACGCGACGGTGGTCCACCCGACGGCGGTGGTGTCGGATTCCTCGATGCTCGGCGTGGGGTCGGTGCTGCTCGCGCAGGTCGTGCTGACCGCCGCCGTCCGCGTGGGATCCCATGTGGCGGTGATGCCGCAGGTGGTCCTCACCCATGACGACGCCGTCGGGGACTTCGCCACGCTCGCCTCGGGGGTCCGCCTCGGCGGCGGGGTGCGGCTGGGGCGGGGTGCGTACGTGGGTGCGGGATCGCTGGTCCGCGAGTACACGACGGTCGGCGCCTGGTCGCTGACCGGTATGGGAAGCACGGTCCTGGCCGATGTGCCGCCCGGCGAGGTGTGGGCCGGCAGTCCGGCCCGCCGGCTGCGGACGGCGGGCGGCCCGGCCCTCGACGAGCTGCGGGCCGATGGGGGCGAGGCGACCGGCCGGTGGCCGGAGACACGGATGGGGAGTCCACTCGTATGAACCAGATACCGCTCGTCGACCTGAAGGCGGCGCACGCCGAGGTCGCGGAGGAAGTGCGCGCAGGGTTCGACCGGGTGCTGGCCGGCACCGCCTTCATCGGCGGTGAGGAGGTCGCCGCCTTCGAGCGGGAGTACGCCTCCTTCGCCGGGGCCGGCCACTGCGTGGGCGTAGCCAACGGCACCGACGCCCTCGAACTGGCCCTGCGCGCGAGCGGGGTGGGGGTGGGCGACGAGGTGGTGCTGCCCGCGAACACCTTCATCGCCACCGCGGGCGCCGCCGCCCGCATCGGGGCCCGTCCGGTGCTCGTCGACTGCCTCCCCGACACCCTGCTGATGGACCCGGGGGCCGCGCTGGACGCGGTCGGGAAGGCCACCCGCGCGGTGGTCCCGGTCCACCTGTACGGGCAGTGCGCGGACACCGCCGCACTGGCGGGGGGGCTGCCGGGGCACGTCCGGATCGTCGAGGACGCCGCGCAGAGCCAGGGCGCGACCCGCGAGGGCCGCTCCCCCGGCAGCGGCGGGATCGCGGCGACCAGTTTCTACCCAGGCAAGAACCTGGGCGCGTACGGGGACGCGGGCGCGGTGGTCACCGACGACGCGGAGACGGCGGCCCTGGTGCGGGCGCTGGCCAACCACGGCGGCGTCGCCAAGTACCGGCACGACGTGGCCGGGTTCAACAGCCGGCTGGACGGTCTGCAGGCGGTGGTGCTGCGGGCGAAGCTGGCGCGGCTGGCCGAGGGGAACGCGGCCCGCCGGGCCGCCGCCGCCCGGTACGACGCCCTGCTGGCCGATCTCGCGGCCGCCGGACGGGTCACCCTGCCGGTGACGGCGGAGGGCAACGTCCACGTGTGGCACCTGTATGTCGTACGGGTCGACGAGGCGTCGGACAGGGACGCCGTCGTCGGCAAGCTCAATGCGGAGGGCATCGGCGCGGGCGTGCACTATCCGGCACCCGTGCACCTCACCCCCGCCTACCGTCACCTCGGTCACGGCCGCGGCGACTTCCCCCACGCCGAGCGGGCCGCGGAACGGATGCTGTCCCTTCCGCTCTTCCCGCAGATCACCGCTGCCCAACAGCAGCGGGTCGTCGATGCGCTCGCGGGCGCGCTGCGCTGACGCAAGAAGAGGTTCAGATGAACAGACGGAGAAGGCTCCTCCGGTACGGTCTCTTCACCGTGATCGCGGCCCTCATGGCCACGGTCCTGCCGCCCTCCACGGTGGCCAGTGCGGCCGACCCGTGCGGTCCCGGTTCGAACGCGATCGTGTGCGAGAACTCCAAGCCGGGCACTCCCATGTCCGACTGGTTCGCGGCCGGCGCGTACGGCGACATCAAGGGGTTCCCCGCCCAGTCCAGCGTCCAGGCCGGCGAAACGGTGCAGTTCAAGATCCAGTCGCCGACCGCGTACCGCGTCTCGGTCTACCGGCTCGGCCACTACGGGGGCAACGGGGCCCGCCTGATGTCGACCGCTGCCCAGGCGGCCCAGACGTACCCGGCGAACTTCGCGCCGGGCGGCAATCCCAAGAGCTGTACGACCAAGGCCTCCACGGGCCTGGTCGACTGCGGGAACTGGCCCGTCACCGCGACGTGGACCGTGCCGGCCGACGCCGTCTCCGGCCTGTACATCGTGAACTTCGACCAGCTGGACGGCAACGGGGTGATGCCCTACCCGTTCGTCGTCCGCAACGACTCCAGCCACTCCGACATCGTGGTGCAGACCAGCGACCAGACCTGGCAGGCGTACAACAACTACGGCGGCCAGGACCTGTACGACGGCGCCGGGCCGGCGCCGGACGGGCGGGCGTACGAGGTCAGTTACAACCGGCCGATGGACATCGGCGGGGAGAACGGGATCTACGGCTCCGAGTACCAGATGATCGCGTGGCTGGAGCGCAACGGGTATGACCTGAGCTACGTCTCCGGAATCGACATGTCTACCCGCGGTGCCGCGCTGATGGGCAACCACAAGGTGTTCATGTCCTCGGGGCACGACGAGTACTGGACCCAGGAGCAGTTCACCAACGCGCTGAACGCGCGCCGCGCCGGGCAGCACCAGACGTACTTCGCGGGCAACGAGATCTTCTGGAAGACCCGCCTCGCCCCGAGCATCGACGGCGCGAACACCGCCAACCGGACACTGGTCTGCTACAAGGAGACCAAGCTGTCCTTCCCCGTTCCGAACGGCGTGCCCGACCCGAGCGGGATCTGGACGGGTACTTTCATGGACCCGGCCAGCGGCACCAACGGGCGGACCTACCAGCCGCAGAACCAGCTGACCGGCTCGCTGTTCAGCGTGAACGGCTCCCGCTCCGACGCGATCACCGTGCCGGGCGCCTTCGCGAAGATGCGGCTGTGGCGGAACACCACCGTCGCGAACCTGACGCCCTCCCAGACCGCCACGTTCCCGGTCGGCACCCTCGGCTACGAGTGGGACAGCGACGTGGAGGACGGCTACCGGCCGCCCGGCCAGATCCAGCTGTCGTCCACCACCGTGGACATCAACGACGGCAAGTACCGCCTCGACTACGGCAACAACTACGGCAACGGCACCGCGACGCACAGCCTGGTCGCCTTCCGTGACCAGACCTCGAACGCCCTGGTGTTTGGCTCGGGTACGGTCCAGTGGTCCTGGGGTCTGACGAACATGCCCACCGGCAATCCGGACGACGCCGTGGTCACCGAGGACAAGCGGATGCAGCAGGCCACGGTCAACATCTTCGCCGACATGGGCGCCCAGCCGAAGTCCCTGCAGAGCAACCTGGTCGCCGCGACGGCCTCGACCGACACCGTCGGCCCCGCCGTCACCGTCACCACCCCGGCGGCGAACGCCACCGTGCCGGCCCTGAAGCCCGTGACCATCAAGGGAACGGCGGCGGACACCGGCGGCGGCGTGGTGGCCCGCGTGGAGGTCTCCACCGACGGCGGGACCACCTGGAAGGCGACGACGGGCGTCGGCTCCTGGACGTACACGTGGACGCCCACCGCCCTGGGCGCGGCCCAGATCAAGGTGCGCGCGGTGGACGACAGCGTGAACATCGGCGCCACCACCACGGTGCCGCTGACCGTCGGGCCCCAGCAGTGCCCGTGCACCGTATGGCCGGCCGCGACCGTGCCCGGTACGGTCAACGGCGGTGACGGCGGCTCCGTCGAACTCGGTGTGAAGATCCGCTCGTCGGTGCCCGGCTCCATCACGGGCATCCGGTTCTACAAGTCCCCCTTCAACACCGGCACCCACACCGGCAGCCTGTGGACCAGCAGCGGCCAGCGCCTGGCCACCGGCACCTTCACCAACGAGACGGCGTCCGGCTGGCAGCAGCTGAACTTCTCCTCCCCGGTGCCGGTCAAGCCCAACACCACCTACATCGCCTCCTACTTCGCACCCAACGGCGGCTACTCCTACGACCCCACCTTCGCCTCGTCCGGCGCTGGTCTGGCCCCGCTCACCGCGCTGAAGAGCGGCACCGACGGCGGCAACGGCGTCTACCGCTACACCACCACGGGCGGCTTCCCGAACAACGCGTCCAACGGCAGCAACTACTGGGTGGACGCGGTCCTGGACACCGCGACGGCCAGCACGACGCCACCCACGGTCACCTCGATCTCGCCGCAGTCCGCGGCGACCGGGACCCCGATCACCACGTCGGTGACGGCCACCTTCAGCGGGGCCGTCGACGCGGACACGCTGGTGTTCACCCTGAAGGACTCCGGGGGCAACTCCGTACCGGGCACCAAGGTGCTCGGCGCGTCGAACAGCGCCACCTTCACCCCGGCCGGCGAGCTCGCGCTGAGCACCACCTACACGGCGTCCGTGCAGGCCTCCGACCTGTGGGGCAATGCCATGGCCGCGCCGGTGACATGGAACTTCACCACCAGTACGACACCGCCGACGGTCAACTGCCCCTGCACGCTGTGGACCGGCACGACGACCCCGAGCACCGCCAACGTGGGCAACGACCCCAACTCGGTGGAGCTGGGCACCCGCTTCCAGTCGGCGGTGAACGGCTACATCACCGGCGTCACCTTCTACAAGGGGCCGAACAACTCCGGTACCCACACCGGCAGCCTGTGGGCCGCCGACGGCACGCTGCTGGCCACCGGCACCTTCGGCAGCGAAACCCTGACCGGCTGGCAGCAGCTCAAGTTCGCCACCCCCGTGCCGATCACCGCGGGGACCACGTACGTGGCCTCCTACCACGCCCCGAACGGCAACTACTCGGTGGACGGGGGCTACTTCGCCACGGCGCACCGCTCCTACCCGCTGGTCGCCCCGGCCGACGGCACGGGCGGGGCCAACGGCCTGTACAAGTACGGCGCGTCGACCGCCTTCCCCAACAACACCTTCGGCTCCGTGAACTACTGGGTCGGACCGGTCTTCACCACGACCCCGCCCGCGCTCGCCGAGTCGGCCGCCGCCTCGGAGGTGTCCGGCCAGTGAGCACGGTCAGCGTGGTGATCCCCTGCTACAAGTACGGGCATTTCCTGGCGGACTGCGTCAGGAGCGCCCTGGACGAGCAGGAGGGCGTCGACGTCCGAGTCCTGATCATCGACGACGCCTCGCCCGACGACTCCGCGGAGGTGGCGCGGGCCCTGGCGGCGAAGGACCCGCGGATCGAGGTGCGGGTCCACGAGCAGAACCGGGGCCACATCGCCACCTACAACGAGGGTCTGCTGGAGTGGGCCGACGGTGACTACGTCGCGCTCCTCTCGGCGGACGACCGGCTGGTCCCCGGGGCGCTGGTGCGCGCCGCCGCCCTGCTCGACGCGCACCCCGAGGCGGGCTTCGCCTACGGCAGGCCGCTGCGCTTCCGGCACGGCGGCCCGCTGCCCGCCGCCCGCACCCGGTCCACCGGGTCGGTGGTCTACCCCGGCCACTGGTGGCTGGAACGCCGTTTCCGGGAGGGCACGGGCTGCATCACCTCGCCGGAGGTGGTGGTGCGTACGAGTCTCCAGCGCAAGGTCGGGGGCTACGATCCCGAGCTCCCGCACGCCGGTGACATCGAGATGTGGATGCGGCTCGCGGCCCACGCCGACGTCGGCTACGTCAGCGGCGCCGACCAGGCGTTCTACCGCGTCCACGGCAACAACATGTCCACCACGGAGTTCGGCGGGCAGCTCGACGACCTGCGCCAGCGCCTCGTCGCCTTCGACTCGGTGCTGGAGAAGTGCGGCGGGCTGCTCCCGGACGCCGACCGGCTGTCCCTCTCCGCCCGCACCCGGCTGGCCCGGTACGCGCTGCGGCGTGCCTACCGGGCCTACGACCGGGGCCGTACCGGGGTGGTTCCGGTGGACGAGCTCGTGGCGTTCGCCGCCGAGTGCCTGCCCGGCGGCTACACCGGGCTCGGCGAGTACCGGGCGCTGCGCACGCGGCGGCGGATCGGGGCGCGGGTGATGCCGTACCTCCAGCCGCTGGTGCTCTCCGCGGTCGCCGACCGGGGGCGCGAGTGGCTGTGGTGGCGGTCCTGGAAGCGCCGAGGGATCTGATGACCCGTCTGTTCCAGTCAGCTGCTCGCCCGTCGGGACCGGCGGGCGAGCAGCTGGTCGGCCCACAGGGCCGCCGGTACTCCCACGGCAACGGCCAGCAGGGCCAGCCCCGCCAGCCCGCGGCTCTTCGTGCCGGTCTGCGCCACGGAGTTCGGCGGCACCAGGAGGGTCACGCTCATCCGCGCCGCATCGGGTATGCCCTGCTTCGTCTGCAGGTCCGTCAGGTGCTTCGTGTAGAGCTCGATGATCTTCGCCACGGTCGCGTCCGCGGCGGCCGGCCCGGACTGCTCGGCCTGGATCTGCAGGGAGGGGATCAGATAGCGCGGGGTCACGCTGGTCCCGCTGTTGCGGGGGATCAGGCGGTAGGTGCCGCTGACCCCCGCGGCGCGGAGCTCGGCCGCTCCGGCGGGCGACTCCAGCTGTCGTACGGCCGCGTAGGAGACGGCGGCGAGCGGCGGCTGCAGGTTGGCGTACTGGTTCGGCTGGGTGCCGGTCACGGGCGGTTTGAGCACGACGATCGCCGAGCTCAGGTACGTCGGGCTGGGGCGCAGCACCTGGTGGGCTCCGGCGGCCGCCAGCGCCATCGCCACGACCAGGACGTACCAGCGCCGACGCAGCGCGCGAACCAGCTCACCAGGCGACACACGATTCCTTCCGTTCCCCACGTCGTGATCGATCCTGTCAGGACACGTGTCGGCGCGCCATCAAATCCGGTACGGCTCGGGAGCGTTCGTGACCATCGGTGAAATCCTCGCGGTGCTGAGGCGGCGCTGGTACGTGATGGTGCCGATGGTGCTGATCGGCGTGCTCGCGGCCGGCCACCTGTACCGGTCGGTGCCGGTGTCGTACCAGTCGCAGAGCTCGGTGGCGCTGACCGACTCCAAGGCGGTGGCCGAGCTGGCCCCCTCGTTCGGCAATCCCATCGCCAACGCGGGCGGCACGCTGGTGGTGACCGCGGACGTGCTGATCAGGACCCTGTCGGGGGCGGACGCGGCCCGGGACCTGCACGGCCTCGGGGTGACGGACCCGTACACGGTCTCCTTCGCCGCCGGCGCCTCGGGCCCGATGCTGACGCTGACCGTCACGGGTACCGACCGGGAGAAGGTCCTCCGGGAGACCACCATCCTCACCAACTTCGCCGGGGAGCAGCTGGGCGCGCTCCAGGCGGCGGCGAAGGTCGAGCCCGCGTTCTTCGTGCAGACCACGCCCGTGGTGCTGCCGCAGATCCCGCGGCCCCAGCTCAAGACCCGCTACCAGCAGGTGCTGAGCGTCCTCATCCTCTGCACCACGGCCGGGTTCGCGCTGTCCTTCGTGACCGAGACCCTGGCCGTGGCGGTGCGCCGCAGGCGCGCGAACGGGTCCGCCGGCGCGGTGCGCGCGTGGCGTGCGCGCAGGCGTGCCCGGGGGCGTCAGCTGGACGCGGTCACGCTGCTCACCGGCTATCTGGCGCTGGCCTTCTTCATCCCCTCGAACATGACGCTGCCGGGGATGGGCGGGGTGGGCACTCCGGCCAACGTGTTCGCGCTGCTGGGCCTGTTCTGGTACCTGGCCGCGTGGATCACCGGCCGGATCCGGCCCGCCCCGGGCACCCGGCTGCCCCGGGTGGTGATGCTCCTGCTGGCGGTCGCGGTGCTGGCCGCGTACCTGGCGAACGCGACCCGGGGCGCCTCCCGCAAGGAGGTCCTCGGGGCGGACCGCGGACTGATCGGGCTGCTGGTGTGGGTGTCCCTGGTGGTGCTGGTCTCCGCGGCGATCCAGGAGCGGGCCCGGCTCGACACGCTGCTGCGCCGGGCCGTGGTGATGGCGTCGGTGGTGGCCGCCATCGGCTACTACGACTTCTTCGCCGCCACGAACATCGCCGACCAGATCAGCATCCCCGGGCTCTCGTCGAGCGTCCCCCAGCTCGCCGCCATGGACCGCGGCGCCTTCACCCGCCCGCGCTCCACCACGGCGCACCCCCTGGAGTTCGGCGGGATGCTCGCCCTGCTGCTGCCGTTCGCCATCCAGCAGGCCTTCGATCCGGTGCGGGCTCACCTGAAGTGGTGGCGCCGCTGGCTGCCGGTGGTGCTGGTGGGCGGCTCGCTGCCGCTGACGGTGTCGCGCACGTCGATCATCGGGGCGCTGATCGTGGTGCTGGTGATGGTGCCGCGGTGGAAGCCGCAGCGCCGGTGGACCGCGATCGGTCTGCTGCTGGGTTCGGTGGCCTGCTTCAAGGTGATCGTCCCCGGGCTGATCGGGACCATCACCACCCTGTTCGGGTCCTTCCTGGCCAACTCCGACAGCAGCACCCAGGCCCGTACGGTCAAGTACAGCGCGATCGTCCCCTATCTGGAGGGGCGGCCCCTGTTCGGGCAGGGTCTGGGGACCTTCATCCCCGAGCTCTACTTCTTCACCGACAACCAGTACATGCTGACGCTGGCGGAGATGGGCTTCCTGGGGCTGATCGCCCTCGTGGCCCTCTTCCTGACCGGGATCCACCAGGGCGGCGCCATCCGCCGGCTGGCCCGGGACGAGTCCGACCGGGAGCTCGGGCAGGCGTTCTTCGCCTCCGCCCTCGTCGCCCTGGTCAGCAGCGCCACGTTCGACGCCCTCAGCTTCCCGATGTTCGCGGGGATGTTCTTCCTGACGATCGCCGCCGGAGGCAGTTGCCTCGGCTTCATCCGGCGCGCGGCGCCGAAGCCCCTGACCATGGAGTCCTCATGCGGTTCGACAGTCCAGCCTCCCGCCGTCCGGCCGGCGGTACCGGTCCCGTAGCGGTCGTCGTCGTCACCTGGAACAGCGCCGAGGTGCTCCCGGAGTTCCTCACCTCCCTGCCGGAGGCCATGACGGGGCTCGACTGGCGGCTCGTCGTCGCCGACAACGATTCGGCCGACGACACCGTGGACGTGATCCGCTCGCTGGCCCCGGACGCGACGATCGTCCAGACCGGGCGCAACGCCGGTTACGCGGCCGGGGTGAACGCCGCCCTCGGGGCCGCCTCCGACTGGGAGGACGGACCGCGGGCCGCCCTCGTCTGCAATCCGGACATCCGGATGCGGCGGGGCTGCGCCAAACTGCTGGTGGACGGGCTCGGCGCGCCCGCGGGCGACGGCGGCCGCGTCGGGATCAGCGTGCCGCTGCTGTACGAGGAGGACGGCCGCACCCTCCTGCACTCGCTGCGCCGGGAGTCGAGCGTGACGCGCGCCCTCGGTGAGGCCGTCATCGGCAACCGCCGGGCCGGGCGCTTCCCCCACCTGAGCGAACTGGTCACCGACCCGTCCGCGTACGGGCGGCCCACGTCCGCGGACTGGGCGACCGGGGCGCTGATGGCGCTCTCCGCGGACTGCCTGGCCGCCTGCGGCCCGTGGGACGAGTCCTTCTTCCTCTACTCCGAGGAGACCGAGTACTGCCTGCGTGCCCGGGACCGGGGGTACGTCACGCAGTTGGAGCCGACGGCCGAGGCCGTTCACCTGGGGGGCGACTCCCAGGTGTCGCCCCGGCTGTGGACTCTCCTCACCCTCAACCGCGTCCGCCTGTACGGGCGCCGGCACGGCCCCCTCGCCACGGCCGCCTTCCGGACCGCTGTCCTGCTCCGGGAGACATCGCGCGCCGCGCTCGGCCGACCGGCCAGCCGAGCGGCCGCCGCCGCGCTCGCCCGGCCGGGCGCCCTGCGCGCCACGCCGGGGCCGTGATCAGGGGCGCGTTCTGCGGCGTCCCAGTCGCCGCATCACGGGCACCTCCACGAACCGGTGCATGAGCCCCGCGAGCGCCACGGAGAGGGCGAGCGCTCCGATGGTGAGCGTCCAGGCCTGTGCCGGCGGCGAACCCTGGGCGTCGAGCCCCCGCATCAGATCCACGATCACGGACTGATGGATCAGGTAGAAGGCGAAGGAGATCTCTCCCAGCCACACCGCGGTCCGGGTCCGCCACACACTCGCCTTCCCCTCGATGTCGGCGACGGCCACGGCGGGGATGAGCAGCGCGAACGGGATCACGGTGACGGCCGACGTTTCCGCGTCCGGCGGGAAGTACGGCGTCACGGCGTAGGCGACGACGAGAAGTACCGCGACGGACCACACGGGGATCCGCGGCCATCGCCCGCTCTTGACGACCAGCGCCATCAGGATCCCGAGCACGAACTCCAGCAGGCGGACCGGCGGGAAGATGTAGACGAACCAGTAGTGCCGCTCGGCGGGCAGCAGCACCGCCACCACGGGCACCGCGAACACGGCCGCCGCGCACGCCGCGGCGCTCGCCCACAGCCGCTCCGGTCGGATGCGGCGCAACACGGGCAGCAGCGCCGGGAAGAGGGCGTAGAAGAACGCCTCGCAGGCGAGCGACCAACTGACCGAGTTCGCGCCGAAGTAGACGGCCGGGTCCGGCCACCACGCCTGGAGGAGAGCCAGGTTCGACGCTCCGACGAGGAACCCGACGGCGTGGCCGGTCGCGTACAGGCCGACGACGGAGATGGCGAAGGCCAGGACATAGTTCGGGTAGATCTTCGCCGCGCGACGCCGCCAGAAGGCACGAGCGGGGTCTCCTTGCCGTGCCGACCAGGTCAGGACGAAGCCGCTGAGGATGAAGAAGAACGAGACGCCCACGGCTCCGGCGCCCGCCATGCGGGCGAACGCATGCTGCGTCGACGACGGAGCCAGGAGCCCCGATATCGAGACGTGGAAGCAGAAGACGAGGAACGCGGCGACGAACCGGAGCCCCGTCAGAGAGGGGAGCCTCGATCCACCGTCCTGCCTTCCGGCGGGCCTGTCCGGTCTGCCGGTGACGTCAATTGCGCTCATGAGCGCTCCGCGGTCGGCAGACCATGGCGATGAAGTCGTGCCCCACCTCCGGGAGCGCCGCGTCCTCGGCGGCGAAGCACTGCTCCAGCAGCTCCAGCGTCTCGGGCTGCTGGTCCCGGAAGTTGTGCGCGATGCCGGAGAAGGCGATGTGGAGCACCGTGCCCCCGTACGGCCGTTCCTCGACGACCTCGAAGTGGCGTCGCAGGCCGGGCAGCAGCGCGGCGGCGTCGACCGCCTCCGAGGGGTCGTCCAGCACCATCGAGAGCCTGCTGGGCCGCACGACGCGGCGCTTGATCCGGCCGTCGGCCAGGCGCCGCCGCTCCTCGGGGAGCCGGGCCAGCAGCGCGTTCGCCGCGTCCAGCTGGGCGTCGGTCCACTGGAACCGGGTGGGGCCGACGAACTCGTCGATCACGAACGTCCCGCCGGGCTCGATCAGCTGGGACAGCCTCGGCAGGGTCTCGCCGAGGTTGTCGAAGTGGTGGAGCGACTGCAGGCCCAGCAGCACGTCGAAGCGTTCCCCGTCGCTGGTCATCCGGTTGACGTCGGTGACCCGGAAGCGCAGGACGTCGGCGAGCCCCTCCTCGGCGGCGGTCCGGGTGGCGAAGTCGATCCGCTGCTGCGCCACGTCCACGCCCTCCAGGAGGCCGAACGCGCCGGTCTTTGCCCAGAGCAGTTCGTTCCCGCCGGTGCCGCACCCCAGGGAGAGGCCGCGCAGGTCGGTGCGCGGCGCGAAGTGCTCTGCCGCCACGTACTGGGGGAAGGAGGTGTCGGCGTCGCCGGTCATCAGCAGGTTCCAGCGCTTGATGACCGCCGGGATCGCCCACCACTCGGTCAGCGACGGGTCGACCTGCGACCAGTGCTGGACCACGCGCGCCCCGCCGCGTACCCGCAGCTTGGCGAGCACCGGGTCGAGTTCCAGCCGTCGCACCTTGCGCAGCAGCCGGTCCGCATCGTGTCGGTTGATCAGGTTGTTCAGCATGCGCGCTCCGTTCGTACGGCGGTCAGCGACTTCGTGACACCGAGCACCCGCTCGCTCAGGAGCACCGACTTGGGGAACAGGTAGCTCATTTCGGCGCGGCCCAGCAGCTCGATGTTGACCACGGCGTTCATGGCGGACTCCGGGCTGTCGGGACGGCTGTGGACCAGCGGCCAGTGCCGTACCAGTCGCGTCCTGGCGGCCAGCGGCAGGAACTGGAAACCGGGCGCGACGAAGTGCGGCTCGACCGGGAAGTAGCGGTAGGGCGTCTGGATCCAGTGCAGCGGCGCCAGTTGCTCGACTGCGGCGACGAACCGCCTGCGCTGGCTGTGGCCGCCGACGTGCTCGATGGTCGAGTTGGAGAACACCAGGTCGTAGCCGCCGTGCTCGCTCAGTTCGGCGGCGACCGCGGGGTCGGTGACGTCGGCGTTCTCCGCGGTGATCCAGTCGGGCAGTTCGGCGGGGTGTTCCTCCAGGTTGACCAGGTGGACGTGCTTGGCGCGCACGGGTGCGCGCAGCCACATCTCGGCCGTACCGCCCAGGTCCACGACGCGCATGTTCTCGATGCCGGGGAAGCAGCGCTGGAATCGCTCCCAGCGGGCGGTGCGCAGTCGTTCGCCCAGTGAGCCGGGTGCGTCGACGAACTTGTTTCGGAGGGCCCGGGATCGGGGCATCGGATCAACCACCTGTGGTCGGAGCGGAAGAGTGGCGGGCTTCAAGTGGACTGTTGCCATTGCGTGTAGAAGCTCGCCGGGTTCATGAGGTAGCGGACGGTGGGGTGTGGCACGTGGCGCACGCGGTGCCGGCGGCCGTACCGGCGGATCAGCTCCCAGTCCTCGCGGGGCAGCACCTCCGGTGTCCGGCGCAGACGGCTGAAGTGCAGGGAGCGGTTGCGGCGGGCGACGAAGGCGTTGGTGTCCAGGAAGGCGTGGCGGGCTGCGCGGCGGCGGTCGTAGGGGACCGACAGGACGTCCTGCTCGCTGCCGTCGGGCAGGACGCGGCGCAGCGCGGTGTAGACGCCGTCGGGCCCGCCCGGGGACTCCAGGACCGCCAGCGTCCGTTCCAGGTGGTCGGGTTCCCACTGGTTGTCGTCGTCGAGGAATGCCACGTACCGCGAGCGGGTGAGGCGGATGCCGATGTTGCGCACGACGCCCGCCACGCCGGTGTTGTGTGCGAGGGATACGGCGAACAGGCGGGGGTCGTCGGGGAGTTCGGGCAGTCCGGCGCCGTCGTCGACCACGATGACGACCTGGTCGCGGACGGTCTGGTCCAGGGCGGAGCGCACCGCGGCACGCAGTTCCCCGGGGCGCCGGTGGGTGGCGATCACCGTGGCGACCAGCGCCGAGGGCGGCGATGGCAGGCCGGCGGCCAGCCGTCGGGTCTCGGCGTCCTCGATCCGGCGCAGCCGCACCGCGGTGGGGGCGAGGAGGACCTTGTTCCTGGTCTCGAAGAGCACCAGCCAGCCGAACACCGCCTTGAGCAGCGTCCAGGGCGCCCGCACGACACCGCGGACGACACCGCGCACGAGGCCGCTCACGAGGCCGGCTCGGGCTGGATGGGGCGGCCGTCGGACATCCGGTTGTTCCGCCACACGTTCCCGGCGCCGCCGTGGTTCCAGTGGGCGACCACGCCGTAGCCGCCGGAATGCGGGTGGTACTGGGTCGAGAAGACGTTGTCGGTGACCTTGATCCCGGTGGCTCCGGTGCTGCCGCCGTAGAGGGCGTACGCGCCGCCGGCGATCCAGTTGTCGTCCACGGTGACGTTGCGGACCACCCCGGTGTCCGCGAACAGGCCGATGCTCCCGGAGGCGCCCTGCGTGAGACTGGTCGCGTTCAGCAGGGTGTTGTGGCGGATGATCAGCTCCCCGGTGTTGCCGCCGCCGCTGATCACCGCGTTCGTGTGCTGCCATTCGCCGCCCAGGTTGACGAACGGGGCGAGGTCGTGGACGTAGTTGTCGTGCAGGTTGCCCTGTCCCATGGCCAGGGCGTCGCCGAAGACCGAGACGTCGCACCAGCCGACCTCGATGGAGCTGCCCCCCATGTTCGACACCGCGTAGTCCACGCCGCCGTTGTCCGGGCCCTTGCCGGGGACGGCCGTGATGGTGGAGTGCAGGACCCGCAGGCCGCTGAAGCCGGGACGCAGGTTGATGCCCCACCAGTTGTCCGAGGTGATCTTGCTGTCGATGACGGTGACGTCGTTCGCGTAGATGTCGAGCGAGCCGGTGATGTCCCAGCCGCGGATGACGAGCCCGTTCTCACGGACGGCCATGTACCCGGTCTTGTGGGGCGTGAGGGGGATCCGCGGACCGGTGGTGGAGGCGTCGGGGAACCCGCAGGCGCCGGGAGAGGCGCAGGCGGTCTTGGCCGCGGGTGTGCCGGACGGACTGGCGGCGCCTGCCGTCGCGGTGGGCTTCTGCGTCGGGGACGCGGAGGCGGTGGGGCTGTCCGTCGCCCGGACGTCCGCGGTCGGCGGACCCGCGCTCGGTGCGGCCGGGGAGCCGCTCGGGGGGCAGGTCCGTGCGGCGTCCGGGCAGTCGGGCAGCGCGGACGACCGGTCGGGTCCCGAGCAGGCCACGCTCAGGACCGCGAGTAAGGCCGCGAGGAGCAGTCCCGCGAGCGGGTTCCTGCTGATGTGCCGTGACATCGGGTTCACCTCAAGTCCTGTCGGGTGGCCGGCACCTGTGCGGACGGCCGGTGCCGGCCGCGGTGGAGCCGGTCGCCGGCGTCGGCGCCGCGCAGGAAGCCGCGGCTGGGCAGTACGCACACGGTGTAGCCGGCCAGGGCGATCGTGCCGAGGGCCAGGAGCGCGGGCAGGCCGTCGCCGAACCGGTGCTCCAGGCCCAGGATGAGCGCGGCCATCACGGCCCCGCCGAGGAAGGGCCACGCGCAGGCCCTGGCGATCCAGCCGACACCGATGCCGCCGCGGCTGAGGGCGTAGAGGAAGACGGGCACCACCAGGCCGCCGGCGACCAGGACATGGGCCTGCGAGGCTCCGACGATGCCGTTCAGGCGGGCGCCGACGAGCAGCACCGGGATCAGGGCCACCAGCCACAGGCCCTGCACCAGGAAGAGCGACCGGCGCTGTCCGATCGCGACCAGGCAGTCGTAGGCGAGTTCGCTGCCGATGCGGATCAGGCCGAGGGCCATCAGCCAGGGCAGGGCCGCGGCGGCGGGCGCCCACTTGCTCCCGTAGATCAGCTCGATCGCCGGCCCCGCGAAGCCGGCCAGCAGGACGCACAGCGGGACGGTGCCGGTGATCACCACGCCCAGGGCCCGGCTGAAGCCCTGGGCGAGCGCCTGCGGCGAGTCGGCCAGGCGGGAGAACCCGGCGAACGCGACCCTGCGTGCGGCCTCGGAGATGATCCGCACGGGCCAGCCGGAGATGTTGAAGGCGAGTACGTAGAAGCCCAGGGACACGTTGCCCAGCGTCGCGCCCACCACCATGGTGTCGACGTTGACCACCGCCAGGGCCAGCATGCTCGCCCCTGCCAGCGGAAGCCCGAACCTGAGCAGCGCCCTGGCCTGTCCGCGGTCCCAGCCGAATTTCAGGGTGCCCGGTGCGGCCAGCCCGCAGCCGATCAGCGTCACGACGTTCCCCGCCACGGCTCCGCAGGCGAAGCTCATCGCGCCCCAGCCCTCGAAGGCCAGCAGTAGCGTCACCGAGGTGCTGAGGACGAAGTTGAGTCCGTCGATGATCATCCGCTTGCCCTGGGCGAACTCGCGGGTGAGGAAGCCCCCGGGCACGTGTGCCACCCCGTCGATCACCACGCACAGGCACATCACCCGCAGGACCCCGGAGGCCTCGGGTGAGCCGAGGACGCCGGCGACGGCCGGGGCCGCCGCGAACAGCGCCGCGTAGAGCAGGCAGCTGGACAGCGCGCTCAGCGTGAGGACGGTCGGGGCGAAGCGCCGCGGATCGCCCTCCCAGCGCACGATGGCGAGCGATACGCCGAGTTCGTTGGCGGAGAGCAGGACCAGCAGGACCGTCTGGGCGATGCCGTACACGCCCCAGGCCTCGGGCCCGAGGAAGAAGCGGGCGAGGACGATCCCGGTGGCGAAGTTGCCGAGGCGCATCACGACCGTGTTGACCAGGCTCCACCTGGCCGCGACGCCGACCTTGCGCCCCAGCGCGGGGGGCGGAGGGGCGTTCTGCCCGTCCGTGACGGAGCCGGTCGCTCCGGAGCCCGTCACTTGGGCCCGGCCGGGGCGCCGGCCGCCGGACGGTGGACCTTCATCTGCAGGGTGTCCGACGGGTCGCGGGAATCGTCCGCGGCCGGTCCGGCTTCCCCTGCGCCGCCTCCGTCACCGGCCCCGTCTCCCGGCTCCTCGGCCTGGTCGGGCCGGTGCCTGCCGGGGCCCCGGGGACGTTTGCGGGCCTCCACGAAGAAGGTCGCGACCAGGCTGAGCACAAAGCCCAGTGCGCCCGCCATGACGAGGAACTGGATCCGGGACTTGGTCTGGGCCTCCGGCTGCTGGGGGGGCACGATCGTGTCCATCCTGATCATGGCATCGGGGGCCACCGACTGCTGGGTCTGGAACTCCTTCAGCCTCTTCTCCGCGTACTCGGTGAAGATCTGGTCCGACGTGAGGACGGCCGCGGGATCGGTTCCGGTGACGGTCAGCCACATGAACGGCCCCAGGGCGTTGTCGGCGATCTTCGCTTCGGGCGTGCCGGTGACGCCGAGGGCCTTCAGGTCGGCGACGGCCCCGTCGGAGTTCAGGTTGCGGGCCAGGGCGTCGGCCATCCCGGTGAGGGAGGTCTGGGTGCTCAGGAAGGGGTTGCCGTCGAAGGCCTTCGTGGCCTTCTCCGAGTTCAGGAGGGTCACCGTGCTCTGCGACTGGTACTTCACCGGGACGAGGAAGTACACGGCGGCGGCCAGCGCCGCCGTGATCACCAGTCCTGGTATCAGCACGTACCAGCGCCTGCGCATGACCCGCCAGATTTCGGCGAGATCCATGGTCTTCCCCTTCTCTGAACTGCCTGGCTGCTGTGGTGGGACGGACTACTGCGGGACGAGGTCGGTGGGCCGGGGCCGGGTGTGCCCGCTCCCGCCGTCCAGCAGGACCGCGGCGATGCGGTCGCTCGCCCGGCCGTCCCAGAGTTCGGGGCAGCGGGGCGGGGGCGGATCGTCGAGCACCCGGTTCACGGTGGCCAGGACGCGGTCCGGATCCGTGCCCGCGAGGACGTTGGTCCCCTGCTCCACGGTGATGGGGCGCTCGGTGTTCTCGCGCAGGGTCACGCAGGGCACGCCCAGTGCGGTGGTCTCCTCCTGGATGCCGCCGGAGTCGGTGAGCACCAGGCGGGCGGCGTCCTGCAGGGCGATGAAGTCGAGGTATCCGGCGGCCGGTACGAGCTTGATGCCGCCGGGTACGCCCAGTTCGGCCAGCTGCGCGGCGGCCCGCGGGTGCACGGGCAGCAGCAGCGGGCACCGGTCGGCGATCTCGCCGAGGGCCTTGAGCAGGCCGCGCAGGGCTTCCGGGTCGTCCACGTTGGCCGGCCGGTGCAGGGTGACGAGGCCGTATCCGCCGCGGGTCAGGCCGTGGCGGTCGAGGACGTCCGACTGCCTGGCCCGCTGCAGGTTGGCCAGCAGCGTGTCGATCATGACGTTGCCGACGAGGTGGATCTGGTCCTCGCGGTAGCCCTCGGCCCGCAGGTTCGCGACGGCGTCGGGCGAGGGGGCCAGCAGGTAGTCGCTGAGCCGGTCCGTGGCGACCCGGTTGACCTCCTCGGGCATGCTCCAGTCGCGGCTGCGCAGCCCCGCTTCCACGTGGGCGAGCAGCGGGCCGGCCTTCGCGGTGACCAGGGCGCAGGCCAGCGTGGAGTTGATGTCGCCGACCACCACCACGGCGTCCGGGGCCAGTTCACCGACCAGCGGCTCGAAGGCGGCCATCACCCGGCCGGTCTGTTCGGCGTGGGTGCCGGAGCCGGCGCCCAGGTACCGGTCGGGGGGCCGGATGCCGAGGTCGCGGAAGAACACGTCGTTCATGGACGCGTCGTAGTGCTGGCCGGTGTGGACCAGGACCACCTCGGCGCCGCGGCGCTCCAGTGCGTCCATCACCGGTTTGATCTTCATGTAGTTGGGCCGCGCTCCGGCGACGCAGATGATCCTCTTCGGTCCGCTCACGGCTCAGAGCACCTCCACGTTCGGTCCGGACAGCCGGTTGCGGCAGTCCAGTACGTACGAGGCGTGCTCGGCCACGGCCGCGTAGTCGAAGGAGTCGTGGTCGGTGATCAGGACGACCACGTCGGCGGCCGCGATCTCCTTGCGGGTCGGTTCGACGCGGACGAGCCGGGCGTCGACCTCGATGCTCTCCACCACGTGCGGGTCGGCGGCCCGGACCTTGGCGCCCATGTCGATGAGCAGTTGGGAGATCCGCACCGCGGGCGACTCCCGGGCGTCGCCGGTGTTCTTCTTGTAGGCGAGCCCGAGCAGCAGGACCCGGGAGCCGTTGACGGAGCGGCGTTTGGAGTTGAGCGCGTCGATGACGCGGCGCGCCACGTACTCGGGCATGTGGCTGTTGATGTCGTTGGCGAGTTCGACGAAGCGGAAGTTCTGGCCGAGTTCCCGCTGGACGCGCCAGGAGAGGTAGGAGGGGTCGATGGGCAGGCAGTGTCCGCCGACGCCGGGGCCGGGGGTGAACTTCATGAAGCCGAAGGGCTTGCTGGAGGCGGCTTCGATGGCCTGCCACACGTCGATGTCGAGGTGCCGGGCGAACATCGCTATCTCGTTGACCAGGGCGATGTTCACGTGCCGGAAGGTGTTCTCCAGCAGTTTGGCGAGCTCGGCCTCCTTGGGGGAGCTCACGGGCACGGTGGTGTCGACGAGGTCCCCGTAGAAGGACTCGACGGCCTTGAGGGAGGCGGCGTCGACGCCGGAGACCACCTTGGGGGTCTGCTGGAAGCCCCAGACGGCGTTCCCCGGGTCGATGCGTTCGGGGCTGTAGCCCAGGTGGAAGTCGGCGCCGGCGGTGAGGCCGGAGCCGTCCTCCAGGATCGGCGCGAACAGCTCCTCGGTGGTGCCCGGGTAGGTGGTGGACTCCAGGACGACGGTGGCGCCGGGGCGCAGGTAGCGGGCGAGGGTGCGGGCCGACTCCTCGATGTAGCGCAGGTCCGGTGTGCCTTCGCGCAAGGGGGTGGGGACGGTGACGACGGCGACGTCGAACCCCCCGCAGTCCCGGGCGAGTTCGCTGGGCCGGTAGGAGCCGCGCTCCAGGGCCCGGGCGATCCGCTCCGAGGAGACGTCCTCCACGAAGGACTCTCCGGCGGCGAGGCTCTTGACCCGGCGGGAGTCCACGTCGTAGCCGATCACCTGGTGGCCGACCTCGGCGGCCCGGATGGCGAGCGGGAGTCCGACGTATCCCTGTCCCACGACGACGACGCGCATCAGTGACTCCTGTTCGCAAGACCGGCAGGCGGTGTGCGGCGGACGAGTTCCCGGGCCGTCATGGCGAGGAAGGCGGCATTGGTGGTGAGGTAGCGCTTCCCGAGCCGGCGCGGCTCCTGGAGGGCGCGGTAGAACCATTCGAGTCCCATCCGCTGCCAGCGCAGGGGGGCCCGCTTGGTGATCCCGGCGAGGATGTCGAAGGAGCCGCCGACGCCGTGCACGACGTGGGCGCCGGTGCGCTTGCCGTAGCCGGCGGTGAAGATCTCCTTCTTGGGCGAGGTCATGCCGAGGAACAGCAGCCGGGCCCCGCTCTGTGCGACGGCGTCGGCGATCGGCCCCTGTGCGGAGTCGTCGAAGTAGCCGTTGCGGCTGCCGGCCACCCGCAGCTTCGGGAACCGCTCGGAGATCCGCCGGAGCATCTGCTCCAGGACGTCCTGCCGGGCGCCGAGCAGGTAGACGGGGATGTCCGCGACCTCGGCCGCCGCGAGCAGCCGCATGAACAGGTCGATGCCCGCGACCCGTTCGGGCAGCCGGACGCCGAGGACGCGGCCGGCCCAGACCACGGCCTGCCCGTCCGCGAGGACGAGGTCGCAGCCGGCCACGGCCTCGGCGAGGCGGGGGTCGCGCCGCATGTTGACCAGCTTCGCGGCGTTGACCATGCCGATCTCGATCTGCTCGCCGCGCCCGACCGCGTCCAGGCAGCGCTGTACGGTCTCGTCCATGGTCAGGGGGTCGAGTCCGACTCCGAAGAGGAATTGTCGCGTCATCTGTGCGGCCCCCCGAGCCAGGCGAACAGCATCCAGCCGAACTCGTACGGGCGGCACTCGCGGTCCACGGAGAGGGGCCGGAAGATCCCGTCGAGCGGTGCGAGCCGCGCCCGGGGCGCCACCCGGGTGGTGAGTCCGCGGGCCGCGCGGACGGCCTTCTTCGGGTCGCCGCGGTAGACCTTGCGCCAGGTGACGCCGAGCTCCTCGCGGATCATCGGCTCGCGCGGGGTGCCGGTGGGCCCGGCGATCTCCGGGACCTCCGTCATCCAGCGCAGCCCGCGGCGGATCTCCGCGCCGAAGTCGGTGCCGCCCGCCTCGGCCAGGTCGAAGAGGGCGGTCGGGGCCATCGCGTGCTGGTGGACGCTGTAGACGGGGTAGCCCTCCACGACGGTGCCGTGCCGGGCGTCGTAGTGCCACCACCACTGTCCGCCGTCGCCCTGCAGGGCGCAGATGCGGGCGGCGCAGGCGTCGGCGGCCGCGAGGGCCTCCGGGTCCCCGTCGCTCGCGTGCAGCCTGGCCAGGGCCTGGAGCGGATACGTCTGGTCCGCGAAGCAGGCCACGTGGGAGCGGTAGCCGGGCACCAGTCCCGGCCCGGTGGCGTGCGGGAACAGCGGGCTGTCCCCGGTCCTGGCCGCCAGCAGGCGGGCGCGGGCGGCCGGGATCCGGCCCTCCACGTCCACCGTGCCGCGGGCGGCGGCGAGGGCGGAGAGCACCCAGGCCGCCTCGACCGTGTACTGCGGCCGTCCCGGCAGGTCCAGGGCGGCGACCCGGTCGAGGGCGTCGGACAGCTTGGCGTGGCCGGTCTCGGCGGCCGCCCAGGCGATGAGCGCCGCGTCGCCGAGGTTGACCACCTCGGGCAGCCGCTGCACGAGCAGTCCCGTGAACTCCTCGGCGGTGCGCCCGCCGAACAGGGCGCGCTGGCGCTCCTCGGGCAGGAACCGGGCTCCGAGCGCGGTGATGGCCGCGTACCGGGTGCTGGTCCCGCGCTGCTCCAGGCCGCGGGTACCGTCGGGGGCCGCCTTGCCGACCCGGGTGAACACGAAGGTCCGCTCCCCGGGCAGGTACATCGCGGGCAGCCCCGATTCGGCCAGTGCGAGCAGCCGCTCGGCGAGGGCGTGCAGCGACGGGTCCTCTTGGGCCAGTGCTCCTAATCGTTTGGTGGTCATCGGGCCCCCACCCCGACTCCCCGGGTGCTGCGCGCACCCCGCATGTCCGAGCCGTAGCGCTCCAACACACTGATCCCCTCTGATCGTTCGGCGGAGGGGGATTGCGCGCACGTCGCCCGCGCCCTCGGCGTCGTCCCGCCGACGGCACGAACCGTCCCACGGCCGCGTCTGGAACCCCCCAGCGATGCCGCGGACTGGGGCACACGTGATCGGCAGTGTCGTCGGGAGCGGTGTCGCCGCGCCCGGACATGACACTGCCCCGGTACCCTCGTCGTGTACAACCCCCCACTGAGCACGGCCTGTTGCCTGCTCAGATCCCGTTGTGCAGGGACACGGTATGCCCACGGATGTTCGTTGATTGTGGTTTTGAGGAAATGCCGTTGCCCTAAATTGCCGACATTCCGTCAGCTGCGCTCGGCGAGCGTGCCGTCCTTCTCCTCGTACAGCGCGCCGGTGCTCGGGCACTCCCATACGCCCGGCTCGCCCGCGCGCTCCACGAGGCGGACTCCGGCCTTCCCCACCCAGCCGGTGCGCCGGGCCGGCACCCCGGCCACGAGGGCGAAGTCGGGTACGTCCCGGGACACCACCGCGCCCGCCGCGACGAGCGCCCAGCGCCCGATCCGTACGCCGGCCACGCAGACGGAGCGGGCCCCGAGCGAGGCCCCCTCGGCGACGACGACACCCGCGGCCTCCCAGTCGCCGTCGCGCTTCAGCTTGCCGTCCGGGTCGACCGCGCGCGGGTAGAAGTCGTTGGTGAGCACGGCGGCCGGGCCGATGAACACGCCGTCGCCGAGCACGGCGGGCTCGTACACGAGCGCGTAGTTCTGCAGCTTCACGTGGTCGCCGATGCGCACGCCCGGCCCGACGTAGGCCCCGCGCCCCACGATGCAGCCGCGCCCGAGCCGGGCCTCCTCCCGTATCTGCGCGAGATCCCAGATGGCGGTCCCCTCACCGAGCTCGGCCGTCTCGTCGACCTGGGCGGTGGCTTGAATGCGGACACTCACGGCGCGTTTCCCCCTACGGTTCGCGAGGCCCCCCGACACGCGGGCCTACGGGCGGAGCATATGCGCCGCCGGCCGAACGCACCCGGCGGATCAACAGACGCCTCGCCCAACGGACTTGGGGGTGTCGGGGGCGGCACCGCCCCGCCCGGATCGCCTGGGGATAAGCTCCCTGACCTGGGGTTTCAACGGACGGGCGAGCAAGGCGGGGGCAGTTCATGACATACCGACGCGCGGGGATACCGGCACTGGCCGGAGGACTGCTGATCACCGCACTCCTCTGGTGGGCCGGGGCGAGCGCCGAGGCCCTGCACCTGCCGGGCAGCTCCGGCGTGTTCGGCCGGGAGGCCTCCATCGAGCTCGACCGCTGGCTGCTCCCCTGGTCGTACGAGCCCGCGGCGGCGCTGCGGATCGGCGCCGGGGTGTCCGACGGGAACTGGGTCGAGGCCGGGCCCGGCAGCGGCCGCTACCTCGCGCTGTACTCGACCGGGGCACAGATCCGGTTCGCCGCGGTCTTCGCCTTCTTCGTGCCGGGGGCGCTGCTGCTGCTCCGCCGGCTGCCGCCCGTGGACGGCCGGACGCCGGCCGCGCTGCTCGCGGTGTGGGCGTGGGGGCTGGTGGCCGGGATGCTGGCGATGACCGTTTCGGCGCCGTGGCTGATCGCCTCCATGGGGCACGGCAGCTACCGGCTGCTGCCCCAGCTGTCGAGCGTGATCGCCTCCGGGCGGCAGGTACTGGTGGTGGCCGCGCTGGTCGCGGCGGTGGTGACCGTGCTCGCGGCGCGCGTCACCGCCAGGGGTGCCGGTCCGGTGCCGCAGAACGTGGTCCCCGCGCGCGCCGCCCGGCTGGCCGCCACCGTCGGTACCGCGGTGATCGCGGTCTCCCTGGTGGTCCTCTCGTACCAGCCGGTCGCCGCCGAGATCCAGATGATCTCCCCGGACGGCGGGCTGTTCGCGGAACCGGGTGAGCTGCTGCGCCAGTGGCTGCTGCTCGGCGCCTGGGACCTCCCGGCGGGCAGCTCGGCCGGGAGCTGGCTCCTCTACCGGACCCCCGACGTGCTGCTGCTCGTCGTGGTGTGGGCGGCGCTGCGGCGGCTGCCCGTGCTGCTCACCCGGGCCACCGTGCCGGCGATGGCGGTGGGCGCGGTGGCCGCGACCGTGCTCGGGCTGCTGGCCGGCCAGTTGCTTCAGGTGGGGGTGAACGGGTCGGGCATGCCGTACGGAGTGCTGCAGTTGTTCTCCGGCCTCGGCGGCGGCATCCCGGCGGCCCTGCTGTTCGGGCTGGTGGCGGGCGGCGCGGCCACCGTGACGCTGCGGGTGGCCGTGGGCCGGGCGGAGGCCGCCGGGCCCACGGCCTGACCTCTTACAGGCCGGCGTCGCGGTGGGTCGGCCGGCCCGCCAGCACCGTGAGCAGGACGGGCAGGTCGGGCAGGTCGGTGGCGGCGGTCGTGAGGGGGTCGTCGGCCAGCACCGTGAGGTCGGCGCGGTGGCCGAGCGCGATACGGCCGGCCTCGTGCTCCTCGCCCGCCGCGTAGGCGGCGTTGACCGTCATGCCCTGGAGGGCCTCCAGGGCGGTGAGGGCCTGTTCGGGGCCGTGCGGGGGCTGCGTCAGGTCGCGGCTCGGGCGGCGGTGGCGGGCGCCCGCCATGACGCCGAGCGGCGGGTGGGGGGCGATGGGCCAGTCGGAGCCCAGGACCACGGTGGCGCCCGAGTCCCACAGGTCGCGGCAGCGCCAGGCGCGGGAGGCGCGCTCCTCGCCGAGGCGGCGGGACCAGTTGTCACTGTGGTCGGCGCGGGTGAAGTCGCAGCAGTGGGTGGGCTGCATGGAGGCGACGACGCCGAGTTCCGCGAAGCGGCGCAGGGTGTCGTCGGGCACGGTCTCGATGTGCTCGACCCGGTGCCGGACCGCTCGCCCGTCGCCTGCCCGGGCCTTCTCGACTCGCGGCCGCCGCGACCGCCGCCTTCTCGCTCGTCGAGATGGCCGGCCTCGCCACCGGCACCGGCGTCAAGATCGCCGTCATCCTGGTCATCGCCGTGCTCACGCTGGCGATCAGCGTCTACGGACACGCCCTGATCGTGCGGCTCTACCTCCCCATCACCCTGGCGCTCACCGCCGCCTTCGCCGTCGTGGCCTTCGGCGTCCTCGGGCACGCGGACTTCTCGTACGCGCCCGCCGAGCCGCTGACCGGCATCGGCCTGTGGGCGACCCTCGCCGCCGGCGTCGCCCTCATCGCCTCGGGCCCGCTGTCCTACACCATCAGCGCGGACTTCTCCCGCTACCTGCCCCGCACCTCCTGGTCGAAGGCGGTCCTGGGCTGGACGGCCCTCGGCGCCTTCCTGCCCAGCGTCATCGTCTGCTCGCTCGGCGCCTTCGCCGCGACCGCGGTGGACATGAGCGACCCGCAGACCGCGCTGCGGGCGCTGCTGCCCGGCTGGTTCTACCCGGTCTTCCTGCTCGCGCTCGTCCTCGGCACGATCTCCGTGAACGCCCTGACCGCCTACAGCGCCGGCCTCGCCCTCCAGGCCGTCGGCGTCCGCATCCGCCGCTCCGTGAGCGTGATCTTCGACGGGGTCGCCGCCGTCGCGCTCACCCTGTACGGGCTGCTCGTCTCCAACCTCCTCGACACCGTGAGCAACGTCCTGCAGCTGATCGTCGTCCTGATCGGCCCGGCCATGGCGGTGTACGCCACCGACGTCGTGCTGCGCCGGGGCCGCTACGACGGCCCGGCGCTCATGGACGAGACCCCGCGCGGCCCCTTCTGGTACACCGCCGGCGTCAATCCGGCCGGCGCCCTCGCGCTCGGTGCGGGCGTGACCGCCGCGGCCCTGTGCGTGGACACCCTCTACTCGGGCCCGGTCGCCGCCGCGCTGGGCGGTGTGGACCTGTCCCTGCCCGCCGGCATGGTCGTGTCCGCGGCCCTGTACGCGGCCTTGATGCGCCGCTCCCCCACCGTGCGCGCCGCCCGCGGCGCGGCATGAGCAGGGGGCCACCGGACCGCGGTCCGGTGGCCCCCTTCACTCACGGGCCGGTCAGCCCAGCAGGCCCTTCATCTTGTTGATCTCGGCGGTCTGCGAGGTGATGATCGCGTCGGCCATCGTCTTGGCGTCCGGGAACGCCCCGCCCGACTGCTCGGCGCGGGCCATCGACACGGCGCCTTCGTGGTGCTTGATCATCAGCTGCATGAAGGCGGTGTCGAAGGCCTTGCCGGAGGCCTTCTTGAGGTTGGCCATCTCCTCGGCCGTCATCATCCCGCCCCCGTCCGCGCCGTGCGCGGAGTGCTCCGCCGGGCCCTCTGCGGGCACCTGCTCGCCCCAGGAGGTGAGCCACCCGGAGAGGGTCTTGATCTCGGGGTCCTGGGCCTTCTTGATCTGCTCGGCGAGCTGCTTGACCTCGGCCGACTCGGCGCGGGAGGGGGCGAGGTCCGCCATCTCCACGGCCTGCCGGTGGTGGGGGATCATCCCCTTGGCGAAGGCCACGTCGGTGGAGTTGTGCTGCCCCTGGGCGGCGGGGGCGGAAGCCGTCGGCGTCTGGCTGCCGTGGCCGCCGTGCCCGGCGGCGCCGTCCTCGCCGGACCCGCAGGCGGCGAGGACGAACGAGGCGGCGGCCACGGCCACGACGGCGGCGGTACGGCGGATGAGCGAACGGTGCGTGTTCATGGTGGTGCGACTCCTTGTACGGAATTGAGGATGCGACGGAGCGCGGCACAACCCCTGGGGGTGTGCCGTGCGGGTCGTCCTAGATCCGCAGGAGTTGCAGTTCGGCCAGGTCGGGCGGTGCCCGCCCGCTCTGCGCCGACGCCGGGGCGACGGCGTGGGGCGCTTCGGCCCCGGGCACGCCGTCGAGGGCGGCGGCCGGCGCGGGCGGCGCGTACGGCGTGCCGATACCGGTCGCCGCGCAGGTGGCGTCCGCGTGGTGCGTGTGGTCCGATCCGCCCGCGGTGTGCGAGCAGCCCTCGGCCGCGTGGACCGCGCTCCCGGCCGGTTCCTGGTGGCCCATCGCCATGGCGTGGCCGCCGACGGCCGCCGGGGTGCGCGCGGAGGCGGGCCCGGGGCCCAGGCCGTGCATGGCCAGCACTCCGGCCAGCACCGCGAGTACGAGCAGCACGAAGCCGCGCCCTGCCGGGCGGCGGCTCGAGGACTGCACGCGGGAGATCACGGGATCATCGTACGAAAGCCATGGGCCTGCCACCGCGGCGGCCCACATCCTGGGACCGCGTGTCGCGGTCACCCACTTGCACATCCGCCGCAGAGGGAGTTGCGTGGATTGTGTCTCCCCTGGACGGGGGTGAACGAAGGTGTTCTTCACCGATAGGGCCGACGCCGGCCGGCGTCTTGCCGCGGCGCTACGGCATGTGGCGACGGAGGATCCCGTCGTCCTCGGGCTGCCCCGGGGCGGAGTACCGGTGGCCTATCAGGTGGCGCGGGAGCTCGGCGCCCCGCTCGATGTGATCGTGGTGCGCAAGCTCGGGGTCCCCTACCACCAGGAGCTGGGGTTCGGGGCCATCGGGGAGGGCGGAGTACGGATCATCAGCGAGGACATCGTCCGGCAGGCGCGGGTCGCCCGCGAGGACGTCGCCGCGGTCGAGCGGGCCGCGCAGGAGGCGCTCGGCCGGCAGGCGCACCGTCTGCGCGAGGGCCGGCCGCGGGTCCCGCTCGTCGGGCGCACGGTGATCGTGGTGGACGACGGGATCGCGACCGGTGCCACGGCCGCCGCCGCGTGCGAGGTGGTCCGCGCGCAGGGCGCGTCCCGGGTGGTGCTCGCCGCACCGGTGGCCCCGCCCGACGCGGTCGCGTGGCTGCGCACCGAGGCGGACGAGGTGGTGTGCCTGTCCACGCCGCGCGCCTTCCGGGCCGTCGGCGAGTGGTACCAGGACTTCTCCCAGACCCCGGACGAGGAGGTCGTCGCGCTGCTGGCCGAGGCCGGGACGGGCGCCTCCCCCTCGCCGCCCGCCCCGCGCCGCGGCGGGGTCGAGGCCGGGGTGGAGGTCGTCGTGGACGGGGGCGCGCTGAGGCTGGCCGGGGACCTCGCCCTGCCGGAGGAGGGCGCCGGGGGCGCCGGCCCGGTCGTCATGTTCGCGCACGGCTCCGGCAGCAGCCGGCGCAGCCCCCGCAACCGCGCCGTGGCGGCCGCGCTGAACCGGGCGGGCCTGGGCACCCTGCTGTTCGACCTGCTCACGCCGTCCGAGGAGGCCGACCGGTCGAACGTGTTCGCCGTCGAGCCCCTGGCCGGCCGGCTCGCGGACGCGACGCGCTGGCTGCGGAACGGGCACGCGCCCGCCGCGATCGGCTACTTCGGCGCGAGCACGGGCGCCGCGGCGGCGCTGCTGGCCGCCGCCGACCCCGACGCGGAGATCGACGCCGTGGTCTCCCGCGGCGGCCGCCCGGATCTCGCCGGGCCGCGGCTGGGCGACGTACGGGCGCCGACGCTGCTCATCGTCGGAGGCCGCGACACGACGGTGCTGGAGCTCAACCGGCAGGCGCAGGCGGAGCTGCGCTGCGAGAACCGGCTCGACGTGATCCCGGGCGCCACGCACCTCTTCGAGGAGCCGGGGGCGCTCGACGAGGTGGCGGAACTGGCCCGGGACTGGTTCACCCGGCACCTGGTCCCGTGACCGGCGAACGCGGCACGATAACACCCTTGTCCGGGCCCGCCCGATTGTTTGTCCAAGGGTGATGGTCCTCGCGCACAGGCACCGGCAGTGGCCTAGCGTCCCGTGACACCCACGGAGCGAGGAGGCACTGTGCTGTCACTGCGGTGGCGATCCATCAACAGCCTGTCGGTGGCCACGCGGCACACGATCGCGAACGGCATCGTCATCACCGCCCTGGCCGTCACCCTGATCGCGCTGCTGGTTCCCGTGGAGGGATTCGGCAGCCGGGCCCAGGCCGGGGCCGCGGCCGCCGGCCCGGCGGGCGAGGACGACGGCGCCGGCACCATGAGCACGGCGTACGGGCCCCTGACCGCGACGGACCGGGACTTCGTCCGCAAGGTCCGGCTGGCCGGGCTGTGGGAGCTGCCCGCCGGGCGGCAGGCCCAGCAGCGCGGGACGCGACCCGCGGTGCGCACGGCCGGGGAGCACCTCGTCGACGGCCACACGGAGCTGGACCAACAGGTCATCCGGGTCGGCCAGGCGCTCGGCGTCGACCTGCCCAACCAGCCGACCCGGCAACAGCAGGAGTGGCTGGGGCAATTGACGCAGGCTCAGGGAGACGCGTACGAGCGGCTGTTCATCCAGCTGCTGCGCCGGGCACACGGGAAGGTGTTCACGCTGCTGGCCGGGGTGCGGGCGCAGACCCGCAACTCGATGGTCCGCTCCCTCGCCACCTCGGCCAACGCCACGGTCCTGGACCACATCTCGGTGCTGGAGGAGAGCGGGCTCGTCGACTTCGACGCCCTCTCGGACTCGGCTCCGCCCGCCACGCCGGCCCTCCCCTCCCCGGTCCTCTCCTCCCCCGCTCCTCCGATCCCATCGAGGAAGAAGCCATCACATGAGTCGACAGGGTCATGAACGCCGCCGGCTGCCGGGCACGCTGCTCGTCGTGGTCTCCGCGCTGGTGCTGGGCGCCGGCGGGGTCGCCGTCGTCGCCGACAACGCCTCGGCGGGCCAGGACGGCGACGGGCCACGGCAGTTGACGGCCACCATCGACTGCCCCGACATCGGGGAGCGGCTGACGTCCGTCCCCGAGCAGGCGAAGGCCGAGGTCGACGAGGGCCTCGCCCAGCTGGACGTCCAGGTGGCCGACGCCTACCGGCGGCTCGCCGCCGGCGAGGCGCGGGGCGAAACCCTCCTCGGCGAGCTCCGCGAGCAGCGCGGCACGACCATCAACCGGCTGGCCGACGCGATAGGCCGGTCCGCCGGGCGGCCCGAGGAGCTCACGGCCCTGAGCGGCTGCCGGATGAAGGAGGCGCCCGCGGAGGACGCATCGGCCCAGGAGCCCGCTTCCGTGCGCAAGGGCGGCCCGGCGCGCGGCGACTTCGTGTCCATCACCAAGGTCCGGCCGAACGTACGGACCCCCGCGCCCTCGGCGGACGCCTCCAAGGGCTCCTTCGCCTCGCGGTGCGGCCGCAACGAGAACGGCCACTTCAACCCCGACAACGTGATCGTGGCACCCGGCGTCTCCAACGGCGCCCACCACATGCACGACTACGTGGGCAACCTGTCCACGGACGCCTTCTCCACCAACAACAGCCTCGCCGCCGCCGGCACCACCTGCGGCAACGGCGACCAGTCCAGCTACTACTGGCCGGTGCTGCGGCTGCGCGACGGAAAGGCCGAGCGGGACGCCAAGGCTCCGGGCGGCGGCCAGGACGGCAACGTGGGCACCATCCTGCGGCCGAAGCAGGTCACCCTCACCTTCCAGGGCAGTCCCGTCGGCCGGGTCACGGCCATGCCCCGCTTCCTGCGCGTCATCACGGGCGACGCGAAGGCCTTCACCAACGGCACCGCCAATGCCAACGCCTCGTGGAGCTGCACCGGCTTCGAGGACCGGCAGCTGAAGGACAAGTACCCCATCTGCCCCAAGGGCAGCGACGTGGTCCGCACCTTCACCTTCCAGAGCTGCTGGGACGGGCGGAACACCGACAGCGCCAACCACCGTACGCACATGGCCTTCGCGGACCGCTCCGGCCGCTGCCCGAAGGGTTTCACCGCGGTGCCGCAGCTGGTGCAGCGGATCACCTACGGCGTCGCGCCGGGGGCCCGGTTCGCGGTGGACAGCTTCCCCGAGCAGCTGCACAAGCCGGTGACCGACCACGGTGACTTCATCAACGTGATGGCGCCGGGCTTGATGGCCCGGGCCGTGGACTGCGTCAATTCCGGCCGCAGCTGCCGCTGAGCTCCCGGGCCGGGCGCCCCCTCCCCCATCCGCCGCGCCCGCCCGGGAAAGGTGTTGGCCCGGAGCCGTCAGGCTCCGGGCCGACACCGCGTTCTCCCCTTCCCGTTGCGTGGGCTACAGCCCGTTGACGCGGGCCATCCGGCCGACGACCACGGGGGTGAAGTCCGCCGTGACCACGCGCGGCGTCCTGCGGCCCACCCGCACGTGCTGGCGCCGCACTTGGGCCATCAGCCGACGGCTGCGCAGGGCCATCTCCAGTTCGAACCGGGTGCGGGGGTCCCGTAGCCCGGTCCCGAAGAGCTTCTCCAGCTGGCGCATGCGGTACCGCACCGTCTGGGGGTGGACGCTCAGGGCCTTCGCCGCCTCGGGGGCTCCGCCGCCTTCCAGCCAGGCGAGCAGGGTCACCTCCAGCCGCTCGCTCTGGCGGGGGGTCAGGTCCGCCAGCGGGCGCAGCCAGCGCGCGGCCAGCGCGTGGGCCAGGGGCTCGTCCTGGAGCAGCAGCAGGGTGGAGAGGTGGTCGTCCACGAAGACGGTCCGGGCGTCCGGGCCGCCGCGGGCGGGGGTCAGGGAGAGCAGGCGCAGCGCCCAGCGCAGCGAGGACGCGGCGTCGCGGAGGGGGACGGCGTGGCCGACGGCGGCGCAGCGGCCGCGCAGTGCGAGTTCCAGGGGGGTCCGGGCGTCCGGGTCGGCGGTCGGGACCAGCAGGCAGGGGCGGCCGGCGAACACGCCGGCGAGGGCGTCGTCGAAGAGGCCGGCCGGCGGACGGGTTTCGCCGGGGACGGCGAGCGCGACGGCGCGTACGGCCATGGGGAGGGGCCATCCGGCCGCCTGGGCGAGTTCGGCGAGGGAGCTCGCGGATGCGGCCCGGTCGTCGGTGAGGGCGGCGAAGAGGTCCTGCCGGGCCTGGTCGGCTAGCCGCGGTTCCGCGGTCTCGGCGTCCGCGCTGCCGTCGGGTACGGGTACGGGTTCGGGTGCGAGTACGGGCTCGGGATCGGGGCCGGCTTCCGCGTCGGGATCGGCGTCCGTGTCGGCTTCCGCGTCGGCGTCGGCCGGGTCGCGGTAGCCGAGTGCGGTAAGGAGTGCCTCCTCCACCTTCTGTCTGAGCAGTTCGCCGTCGATGGCATCGTTGTCATCGACAAGTGCGGAAAGTTCCGGATTTCCATGCAGAAGCTCCTCCACTACCTCGGCCGCCAGCGCGGGGAGCTCCCGGCGCAGGACACGGGTCCACTCGCCGCGCGGGCGGGACCAGATGCGGTTCAGAAGTTCGCACATCGTTACCTCGTTCGTGCCGGTGAGGTCTTGACGAAGGGGAGTCTTCCGGTCTTGTTCGATGCGCCGGAGACGCGGTGCGAGAAATTATCACGTTTCGATAAATCCTGTGGAGGTGCTGCACAGGTCCACGATGCTTCTGCACTCCGACCCCAAGACCCGTCTGTCGGCTCGGAGTTCACAGGAGAACCGGATGCCTCTGCCCCAGCCGCACCCCTCCCGCCCGCACCCGCCCCGCCCGCACCCACGCCGCTCGCTCCCCCGCCGCTCGCACCGGGCCCGCCGCCGTCACCCCGGCGCGCTCGGCGCGGCGGCCGCCGCCCTGTTCTCCGCCGTCGTGGCGGCCCGCGCGGGCGTGCTGACGCACCTGTGGGAGTTCCTCGACTTCGGGGCGGGAGTCCTCTCGCTCGTCTCGCTCACCGCCACCGTCCTGTGGGGGCTGGTGGCCACCGACCGGGCCCTGCTCGGGCCGGGCCACCGGCTGCTCGCCCAGGGCGTGCACCGCGGGCTGGCCGTGGCGGGGCTGGGCTTCCTGGCCCTCCACGTCTGGGTCAAGGTGGCGGAGGGGCGAACGGGCGCGGTCCCGGCGGCGGTTCCGTTCGCCGACGGGGACCGGCCGTTCCTGATCGGGCTCGGCACGCTGGCCGGGTACCTCTTCGTGGCCGTCGCGGTGTCCGGCGGGGTGCGCAGCGCGTTCGCCACCCGGAGCCGCTCGCTGTGGTGGCGCGCGCTGCACATCGGCGCCTACCCCGCGTGGGGCGCCTCCCTGGTGCACGGCCTCAAGGCGGGCCGCCCGGCCGGCGCGTGGGTGACGGCGGCCTACGCGCTGTGCCTGGCCGGGGTGGCGGCCGTGCTCGTGCTCCGCCTCAGGTCCGTGCTGCGCGGGGTGGCGTCACCGCCGATCGCGCCGCCCGCCGGGGGCCGGGAGAGCGCCGGGCGCCGGGCGTCGGTGCGCCGGATCTCCGTGCGCGGGGCCGTCGTCGGCACCCCCCGGGTTGAGCAGCTCGCGGGCCGGGAGCGGTGGAGGTGACCGGCGGGCCGCGCCCCGGCCTCGGCTGCGTGGGCGCTCCCAGGCTGCTGGCCGGCCTCGACCGGGCCGCCCGGCTGGACCGCGAGGCCCATCTGGCGGTGCACGGCACGCTGCCCCGCCACCACCCGGACGAACTGGTCGCGCTCGCGGACGACATCGACCTGCGGGGGCGGGGCGGAGCGGGCTTCCCCTTCGCCCGGAAACTGCGCGCGGTCGCCCGGTCGGCCCGGGGCCGCGACGGGGGCACCGCCGTGGTCGTCAACGGCAGTGAGGGCGAGCCGAGTTGCCTCAAGGACACGGCGCTGCTGCTGCACACCCCGCACCTGGTGCTCGACGGGGCCCTGCTGGCCGCCGCCGCGCTGGGTGCCGAGGAGGTGGCCGTGGCCGTCACGAGGGCGGACGTGGAGCAGTCGGTACGGGAAGCGGTCGCGGAACGCGGCCCGGCGGGGCGCCGGGTCCGCGTGGCGCGGCTCCCCGAGCGCTTCGTGACGGGCGAGGGGACGGCCCTGGCGGCCGGCCTGAACGGCGGTGCCGCGCTGCCGTCCGGGCAGAAGGTGCGCACCAGCGAGCGGGGCCTGGGCGGTGCGCCCACCCTGCTGTCGAACACCGAGACCTTCGCCCAACTCGCCGTCGCGGCACGGCTCGGCGCGCGGGAGTACCGTACGGCCGGCCTGTCGGCCGAGCCGGGCACCGTACTGCTGACGGTCGCCGGTGCCACGGTCGTCGAGACGCCGTCCGGGACCTCGCTGTCGTACGTCCTCCAGGTGTGCGGCACCGGGCCCGGGCAGGGCGTACTGGTCGGCGGCTACCACGGCAGATGGCTGGACGCGGGCTCCGCGCGCTCCGCCCAGCTGTCCCGGCAGTCCCTCGCCGCCCTCGGCGCGGTCATGGGGGCGGGGGCGGTGCTGCCGCTGCCCGAGGACACCTGCCCGGCCGGGGAGGTCGCCCGGGTCACCCGGTGGATGGCGCGGGAGTCGGCGGGCCAGTGCGGGCCCTGTGTACGGGGGCTGCCCGCGCTGGCCGACGTACTGGAGGAGGCCGTTCGGGGCGGGGGCCGGGCCGCCCTCGAAGCGGTGGAGGCGCGGATGCGGGCGGTCCTGGGCCGGGGTGCGTGCAGCCATCCCGACGGGACCTCGCGGTTCGTGGGCTCGGCGCTGGCCGCCTTCCCGGACGAGTTCCGCGACCACGCCCTCGGCAGCGGCTGCGGGCGGCGGGTGCTGGGGGCGCTGCCGCTGCCCCGCGACGAGAGTCCGGAGCGGCTGGTCGTGGACTGGACGCTGTGCCGGGGCCACGGGCTGTGCGCGGACATCCTCCCCGATGTCGTACGGCTCGACGCGGACGGCTATCCGGCGGAGGCGTCCATGGCGGTGCCGGAGCAGCTGCGCCCGAAGGCCCTGCGCGCGGTGCGGCGTTGTCCCGCCCTCGCGCTGCGCATCCAGGGCTGAGCCGTTTCTTGGCGCGATCGGACAAATTCCGGGTGATGTCCACTGCCGCCGCCCCTTTCCCCGTATCAATGTCGAAGGCCCTCGAGAAATCCGAAGGAGCGATCGATCGTGAAGAGAATACGACGCGGGATATGCGCCGGTTCGGCTGTGGCGGTCCTGCTGCTGACTGCCGGATGCGGCTCCGGTGACGAATCCACCGGGAAATCGGGCGGCGTCAAACCGGTGGCCGACAGCGGGAAGATCGGGTCCGTCTACGATGCCGCCGGCGGCGGGTACGGGAGCGATCCGGGCACCGTCACGGCGGCCGGGGCGGGGCGGTTGAAGGTGCGGGACATCCCGGCCGTGGGCGCCGCGGTCACCGACGGGGAGGGCCTGACCCTCTACCGGTTCGACAAGGACACGGCCAAGCCCCCCGCGTCCAACTGCGATGGGGACTGCGCCAAGGCCTGGCCCCCGGTGGCGGCGGACGACGCCACGGCGGGCGAGGGCATCGAGGCGGGCCTGCTCGGATCGGTGGCGCGGGCCGACGGCAGCAGGCAGCTGACCCTCGCCGGCTGGCCCGTCTACCGCTACGCCAAGGACACCGCGCCGGGCGAGGCGCTCGGGGAGGGCGTCGGCGGGACCTGGCACGCGGTGGGAGCCGACGGGAAACCGGCGGGCGCCGGGGCTGCCGCGGCCGGGCCGAAGAAGGGCGCCGGCCTCTCGGTCGCGCAGAACCCGACACTCGGCGGAATTCTCGCGGACGCCGCGGGACGCACCCTGTACCGCTTCGACAAGGACAGCGCGTGGCCGATGAAATTCGGCTGCCTGGATTCCTGCCTGGACGCCTGGAAACCGGCCCAGCCCGTAGACAGGGCGAAAGCATCCGGAATAGCCGCCGAATTGATCGGATCGGTGAAGCGTCCGGACGGTTCGGAGCAATTGACCATCGACTGCTGGCCGGTCTACACGTTCACCGGCGACAAACAGCCCGGTGACATCAACGGGCAGGGAAAACAGGGACTCTGGTTCGCGGTGACGGACCAGGGGAAGAAGGCGAAGCCATCCGTATAGCGGCGGCCCCGGCCCTTCTGGTCCCGGTGGCGGCGTGCGTCGCGCTGATGTGCGGCGGCTGTGCGTCGCCGGGCCCCGGAAAGGGCCCGGCGGCGCACTCCGTCTCGATCGAGGAGATCGCCACGGCCATCGGATGCACGGCGGAAGTGAGCGTGGAGGCCGAGGAGCTGCGCCAGGGCGGCTGCGAGACGGGGCAGGGTGCCTCCCACCGGATGGCCACCTTCGCCACCGCCGAGGGCCTGCGGGCCTGGCTGGCCGAGGCCCGGATCTACGGCGGCAGCTACCTGGTCGGGAACCGCTGGGTGGTCACCACCGGGGAGACTTCCGCGCTGGAGTCCCTGCGCGACCGCCTGGGCGGCTCCCTGGACACCGGTACCCCGCACGGGAACCACCACCCCTGAAGCCCTGCCCTGGCGGGTCACCTCGTACTGCTCTCCAGGACGGCCGCTTCCCGGGTGGCCCGGACGACGGCGGACCTCGACAGGGCCCGGGACAGGCGGACGAGGCCGAGGGTGCTGGTGGCGGAGGCGAGCAGCGGTCCGTCGCCGGCGTGCTGCACGGGGGATGCGTTCCCGTCGGCCGCGTGCCGGGTCCACATGACGATGGCGTGGGCCAGCACGGCGGCATCCGCGATGACGGCCGCCTCCTCGTCCGTCGGGGCCGTCTTGCGTGCTTCGAGCAGGGAGAGTTCCCGTACTTCCGGGTTGAGGAAGGGGTGGACGCTGAGGATGCCGTCGTAGATGTCGGATTCGATCTGGGTCACCCGCACGTCGATGGGTGTCGAGATGCCGCCGGCCAGGTTGATGCTGCGACGGGTCGCCACGCGCAGTTCCCGCCAGGCGGGTTGCAGCTGGTGGTAGCGGCGCCACATGCCCGCGTAGTTCATGAGGCGCTGGGACAGCAGGGGCAGGACGAAGCCGATGCCGATCAGCAGGGCCGAGACGGCGGCGAACGGCGGGGCGATCGGCCAGCTGAGGCGGTCCAGGTCGTGGCCGGTCCAGCGGGCCCCGAGGGCGGTGAACTTCAGTGCGTCGTAGGCCAGGTTGAGGAGGTAGCCGACGACGATGAGGATCAGTCCGGCACGCAGGGGGCCGTGGACCTCGCGGGCCCAGCGGGCGCACAGGAAGGTCATCGTGACGGCGGCCGCGGTGTGCGCCAGCAGGTAGAGGACGATCATCTCGCGGATGTACGGCGTGTTCGCGTAGTACGTGTCGAGGTCGACCAGCCGCTCCACCGGCGCCTCGCCCAGGGCGAAGAGCCCGTTGATCGCGGCGATGACGGCCAGGGTGGCCCAATTGCAGCGGCGGGCCCACCGGGCCGCCCGTTCCGCGTCCTCGGGCCCGCTGCTCCAGCGGATCATGAGCACCAGGTTGGACCCGGAGAGCGCGGTCAGGACGGTGTAGACGACGGGCGCGGCCGCGTTCGGGATTCCACTGAGCCGGTTGATGGCCACGATGGACGGAACCGCGGCGACGGCGAACACGCCGGCGGCCACGAAGAGCAGCACGCACACGGACCGCAGCAGCTCGTCCTTGGGATTGCGCCACAGGGGCGGCAGCTTGAGGCAGCCCGCGAGCAGCAGCAGCGCCCCCGGGATGTAGAACACCGCACCGTTGGGATTGGTCACGCCGCGCCCCCGTCCGGCTCGTCGCGCGGCCGGACCGCCTCCGCCTCCACCTCCGGCTGGCGTTCCCGTCGACGCGGGCTCCTCGTCATCCCCACCCCTTCTTCGTGGTCACTTCTGCTGGTCGTTCATGATGAAGTCCAGCAGGTCCCGCATCTTGGCCAGGGTCTCGGGGGCGCCCCTGAACGCGATCGACCGGAGCTGGAACCTCTCCTTGAGCTCCCGCAGATCCACGAGCTGGCGGGCCTGCTCGCCCGCCAGCTTCTCCTCCAGCGCACGGTTGAGGGCCTGGGAGGGCGTAGCAGTCAGGAAGCCGCGCGGGACCTTGAAGAAGTCCTCGATGCGGGCGGCCAGTTCCAGGCTCGGCACCTTGCGGCCCTTGAGGAGTTCGCCGACCCACTGGGGCGTCACGCCGGCACCGTCGGCGATTTCGGCCTGCGAGTACGGGAGGCCGTCCGGGCGGCGGCGGGTCTCCCGGAGGAAGTCGAGCCGCTGCGCCACCTGCTCCTGGAAGTCGGTCTCGTGGAGCGGACCCCGGCTCAGGCCCGACCGGACGACGCTCACGGGCAGGCCGGTGCTCAGGGAGAGCGGCGCCGGGTCGAGGACCGCCGCCCGGTCGAGGTCGGCCTTCTCGATCAGCTCTTCGAGGAGCCCCAGGCTCTTCAGGTGCGGGGCACCCTCGTCGGTCACGGATCCTCCTGGCGGTTGGCCTGCGAAGCCTTAGATCAGAACGACGATCGATTCTACAGCTGAAACGATCGTCCACCTCCGACTCACCCCCGTCATCCATCAGTTCGGAACCGAGGCTCCCGGGCCTCCCGGACGGCTCGGCAACGGCGACGGCGCGTCGGCCACTTGTCCGGATTTCAGCTCGTTCGTGAGGAGCACAAGGTCCCGCCCTTCGGGATGATTCGCCCGGCGCACGGGTGCAACAGGGTGGTCGGGCAAACGACTTCGGCGACCCCCGAAGTCACCGACTCACCGACTCACCGAAGGGAAGGAACGGCCACGTGCGCATGAAACGCCTCGCACCGCTGCTCGCATCCGCCGCACTCCTCGCCACCACCGTGCCCCTGCTCGCCGCGACCGGCGCCTCCGCCGCCCCGGCGGAGGACTACTCCCGGCAGAAGCCGGACTGGCACCGCTGCAGTCCCGAGCAGCCGGCCTCGTACGAATGCGCGACCCTCAAGGTCCCGCTCGACCACCGCCGTCCCGAAGGGCGGAAGATCGACCTCGCGATATCGCGGGTCAAGAGCGGGAACCCGGCCAAACGGCACGGCATCCTGCTGATCAACCCGGGCGGACCGGGCGGTTCCGGGCTGGGCATGTCGCTGGAGGTGAGCCAGGCGATGCCCCAGGAGGTACGGGACCGGTACGACCTGATCGGCTTCGACCCGCGCGGGGTCGGCGCCAGCAGTCCCGTCTCCTGCGGACTGACCGACGCCGAGCAGAAGTTCGACCGGCCCTACCGCCCGGAGACCTTCGCCTCGGACGTGGAGTGGGCGCGCACCGTCGCAGAGAAGTGCCGCGAGAAGGCCGGCGACGTGCTGCCCCACATCACCACCCGCAACACGGCCCGCGACATGGACGCGATCCGAGCGGTACTGGGCGAGCGCAAGCTCTCGTACCTGGGCTACTCGTACGGGACCTACCTCGGCGCGGTGTACTCGCAGATGTTCCCGCAGCGGACCGACCGCTTCGTGCTCGACAGCGGGGTGGACCCGCAGCGGATCTGGCGCGGCATGATCCAGGTGTGGGCGACGGAGGCCGAGCCCGCGTTCGCCCGCTGGACGCGGTGGGCGGCCGAGCGGTCGGCCGAGTACGGGCTCGGCGACAGCCCGCAGGCCGTGTCGGACACCTTCTGGGGGCTGGTGGCGCGCGCCGACCGGGAGCCGGTCGACTTCGAGGGCATGAAGATCACGGGCGATGACATCCGCACCGCCCGGGCGGTGTTCTTCTACCCGGCGCAGGCCACCCCGCTGATCGCGGCCCTGAAGGCGGCGGCCGAGGGCAAGCCGCTGCCCGCGGGCACCGCCGGCCCGGAGCTGAAGAAGCTCCTCACCGGCGGCCGGAGCGCCGAGCCGGCCCCGGACAACAGCACCGCCGTCTTCTGGTCCGTGGTGTGCGGGGACACGGGCACCTGGCCCCGCTACCCCGAGCAGTACGAGCGGGACGCGGCGAAGGACAAGGCGAAGTACCCGCTGTACGGGGACTTCGCGTCCAACATCAAGCCGTGCGCCTTCTGGCAGCGGCCGGTCGAGGCAGCCACGCCCATGCGGACCCGGGCGGACGTGCTGACCGTCCAGAACGAGTGGGACTCGCAGACCCCGCTGTCCAGCGGGCAGGGCCTGCACCGCGCGCTGAAGGGCTCGCGGATGGTGCTGGTGGAGGGCGGTGAGGGCCACGGCGTGTACCTGGCCGACCCGAACTCCTGCGCCAACGCGCACGTGAACGCGTACCTGGCCACGGGCGTGCTGCCCGGCAAGGACGTGACCTGCCGCAACCCGGAGCCGCCGGCCGCCGCCGCTAGCCCCGGGGCCCCGGTTCCGTCGGGTCCGCTGCCCTTCCCCGCCGGACCCGGCCGGTTCTGACCGGGCCCGGACCGTACGGACCCCGCTGCGCGGCGGCCCGCTCGCCGCGCAGCGGGGTCAGCAGCGCGCCGCCGAGGATGAGCAGGCACAGCGCTCCGGCGCCCAGGCTGACCGCGGGGACGCCGTATCCCTTGGCGAGCAGGGTGAGCACGGCCGCGCCGATCGGGCCCGAGGCGTTGTGCACCGTCCAGAAGGCGGAGGTGACCCGGCCGAGGAGGTGGTCCGGGGTGACCTCCTGACGCAGGGTCATGGTGCAGACCCCGCCCAGGGTGAGCCCGAACATGAACAGCGCCGCGAGTCCCGCGATCACCGGCACGCTGCGGCTGAGGCCGATGCCCGCCACCGACACGGCGATCAGGGCCAGCGAGGCCGGCCAGCAGACGCCGATGCCGAAGATCCGGCGCAGCCGCCCGGCGGCGAGGGCCGCGACGCCCGCCCCCGCCCCGCTCACGGCGGTGACGTAGCCGAGGGTGACGGCGTCCCGCTGCAGGTCCTCCATCACGTGGAAGATCAGCAGGTCGGCGGCGCCCATGGTGACGAAGGTCAGCAGGGTGAGCTGGATGGTGAGCGGGCGCAGCAGCGGGTGGCTCCACAGGAAGCGGAAGCCCACCAGGAACATCTCGCGGAGCACCCCGGCGCCGGCCTCCGGCCGTTTCCCCGCTTCGTCGGGCGGCCGCTGGAAGGTCACCCAGGCGAGGCTGGCGGCGGAGACGAGGAAGGTGGCGCCGTCGATGGCCAGGGCCCGGTCCGGGCTGGTCCAGGTGGCGATGAAACCGGCGACGACCGGTCCGAGCAGGGTGCCGAGGGCGAAGGTGCTCATCAGTCGCCCGTTGGCTGTGGTGAGGTGCTCGGGGCGCACCAGTTGGGGCACCGCCGTCACGTACGCCACGTCGAAGAGGGTCTTCAGGACGCTGACGACCGCGGTCAGCACGTACAGCAACCAGATCCGCGGCCCCGCCAGCCACACGAGCGGTACCGCGCCGAGCAGCACCGCCCGCGCCAGATCACAGACGATCATGAGCCGGCGGCGGTCCACCCGGTCCACGACGTATCCGGCGAACAGGCCCGTGCCGATGGCGGTGGCGCCCGCGACGGCGGTGAGCAGGCCCAGCTGGACGATGGACCCGGTGGCGGCGAGGACGATCATCGGCAGCGCGATGAACGTGACGGAGCCGCCGAGGACGGACAGACCCTGGCCGAGCCAGAAGACGTTGAAGTTCTTGTTCCGGCCGAGCGAGGGGCCCGTACTCATCCGAGCAGGGCGTAGACGGTCGAGGCCGTGGCGGCCGGCTCGTCGGATCCCTCGGGGGTCAGGGTGATGTCGGCGAAGGCCATCCGCTTGCCGAGCTTGGTGACCCGCACGTGGATGATCACGTCCGTGCCGACGACGGGGCGCTGGAAGCTCGTGGACTGCTGGACGGTGGTCATCGGCCCGTACGCCCCGCGCGCGGCGGAGACGGCGATGACGGTGGCGGTGTCGGCGGCCGCCATCATGGCCTGCCCGGAGAGGCCGCCGCCGTCCCGGGCCAGTTCGTCCGACCAGGGCAGCCGCAGCACGGCGTGCCGGTCGCCCGTCTCCTGGACGGTGAGGCCGAGGGCGAGCACCCACGGGGCGAAGTTGTCGGCGAGGACCTTGTCTGCGTCTGCGGGGGAGAACGTCACCGGGAGATTGTGGCGGCCCGGCCGGGCCACCACAATCCCCTCTCGTCGAACCGGCTCAGAGGGCGGCGGCCAGCTCCGTGCCCTGGCGGATGGCCCGCTTGGCGTCGAGCTCGGCCGCCACGTCGGCGCCGCCGATCAGGTGCGCCTCGACGCCGGCCGCGCGCAGCGCCTCGTACAGGTCCCGGCGCGGCTCCTGCCCGGTGCACAGGACCACCGTGTCGGCGGGTACGAGGTGCTGCTCGTCGCCGACGGTGATGTGCAGGCCCTCGTCGTCGATGCGGTCGTACGCGGCCCCGGCGACGGAGACGACACCGCGGTGCTTCATCTCCGCGCGGTGGATCCAGCCCGTGGTGGTGCCGAGGCCGGCGCCGACCTTGGTCGTCTTGCGCTGGAGGAGGTGCACCTGGCGCGGCGGCGCGGGGCGCTCGGGCTTGGTGAGCCCGCCGGGGCCGGTGTAGGCGGTGTCCACGCCCCAGTGGCGGAAGTACACCTCGGGGTCCTGCGAGGCGCCCTCGCCGCTGTCGGTGAGGTACTCGGCGACGTCGAAGCCGATGCCGCCGGCGCCGACGACGGCCACGCGCTCGCCGACGGGGGCGCCGTCGCGGAGCACGTCGAGGTAGCTGACGACGTGGGGGTGGTCCACGCCCTCGATGTCGGGGGTGCGGGGGGTGACTCCGGTGGCGACGACGACCTCGTCGTAGCCCTGGAGGGTCTCCACGTCGGCGCGGGTGTTCAGGCGGACCTCCACCCCGCTCTCCGCGAGCTGGGTGCCGAAGTAGCGGATGGTCTCCTCGAACTCCTCCTTGCCCGGGACGCGCCGGGCGATGTCGAGCTGGCCGCCGATGTGGCCGGAGGCCTCGAAGAGGGTCACGGCGTGGCCGCGGCCGGCGGCGGAGACGGCGCAGGCGAGACCGGCCGGGCCGGCGCCGACGACGGCGACGCGCTTCTTCGTCCGCGTGGGCGACAGCACCAGTTCGGTCTCGTGGCAGGCGCGCGGGTTGACCAGGCAGCTGGTGATCTTGCCGCTGAAGGTGTGGTCGAGGCAGGCCTGGTTGCAGCCGATGCAGGTGTTGATGGTCTCGGACCGGCCGGCGGCGGCCTTGGCGACGAAGTCGGCGTCGGCGAGGAAGGGCCGGGCCAGCGACACCAGATCGGCGCGCCCGTCCGCGAGCAGCTCCTCGGCGATCTCGGGGGTGTTGATGCGGTTGCTGGTGACGAGGGGGACGGACACCGCGCCCATCAGCCGCTTGGTGACCCAGGTGTAGGCGCCGCGCGGGACGGAGGTGGCGATGGTGGGGATGCGGGCCTCGTGCCAGCCGATGCCGGTGTTGATGATCGTGGCGCCGGCCGCCTCGATCTCCTTGGCGAGGCGGACGACCTCTTCGAGGGTGGATCCGCCGGGGATCAGGTCGAGCATGGAGAGGCGGTAGATGAGGATGAAGTCCTCGCCGACGGCCTGGCGGGTGCGGCGGACGATCTCCAGCGGGAAGCGGACGCGGTTCTCGTACGCGCCGCCCCAGCGGTCGGTGCGCTTGTTGGTGGCGGCCGCGATGAACTCGTTGATCAGGTAGCCCTCGGAGCCCATGATCTCGACGCCGTCGTAGCCGGCGGACTTGGCGAGGCGGGCGGCCCGGACGAAGTCCTCCACCGTCCGCTCGACCTCGATGTCGCTGAGCTCGTTCGGGACGAAGGGGCTGATGGGGGCCTGGAGCGCGCTGGGGGCGACCAGGTCCTTGTGGTACGCGTAGCGGCCGAAGTGGAGGATCTGCATCGCGATCTTGCCGCCCTCGGCGTGCACCGCGCCGGTGATCACCCGGTGCTCGGCGGCCTCGTCCTCGGTGGTGAGCCGGGAGCCGCCCTCGAAGGGCCGGCCCGCGTCGTTGGGCGCGATCCCGCCGGTGACGATGAGACCGGCACCGCCGCGGGCACGCTCGGCGTAGAAGGCGGCGAGCCGCTCGAAGCCGCCCGCGTGCTCTTCGAGGCCGGTGTGCATGGAGCCCATGATCACGCGGTTCGGCAGGGTGGTGAAACCGAGGTCCAGGGGGCTCAGCAGGTGCGGGTACCGGCTCTGGGAACTCATGGAGGCGCCTCCTCGCGCGGGGGTGATGCACCTGTTCTAGCGAGGGCGGCACGGTTTTGCAACTAGGTGCAAAACCGAGCGGGGGCCCGTCGCCCCGGGATTCCGGGAAGGCGGGCCCCCGCTTGTGGCGGAGTTCACGCGGCCGCGCTCGAGGCGGCCGCGTCAGGAGGTGGCTACCAGAGGCCGAGGATGGGCTTGTCGCCCGGGATGCCGAAGCGGATGTTGTAGATCACCGTGTTCGAGTCCTTGGCGGCGCCGAAGAAATCGGACTCGGCCGGCCGGTAGACGCCCACCTTGTCGGTGCCGTCGCCGTTCCAGTCGCCCTTGATCGGGACATCACCGGGGTTGCCGAACTTCACGGCGCGATCGACGTTCGCGGTGGAGTTGGAGTCGCTCAGATAGAAGAAGGTGTCCGAGGGACGGTAGACGCCGACCGTGTCCTTCCCGTCGCCGTTCCAGTCACCGACCATCGGAGTGTCCCCCTCGACACCCATCCGCCGGACGTGGGCGACCGTCTCGTTGTCGTTGGTGAGGTAGAACGTCTGGTCGCTGGGCCGGTAGACGCCGATCGTGTCGGTGCCGTTGCCGTCCCAGTCCCCGACGACCGGGACGTCACCCGGGTTGCCGAGCTTGCGCGACACGGCGACCACCCCGTTGACGTTGGAGAGGTAGAAGCTCTGATCGCTCGGCCGGTACACGCCGAAGGTGTCCCTGAGGTCGCCGTTCCAGTCCCCCGTCAGCGGGACATCGCCCTGCGCGCCGAACGTCACGGACCCCGCATAGTTCCCGCTGCCGTCCGACACCGAGAACGTCTGGTCGCTGGGCCGGTACACGCCGGCCGTGGAGCGCTTGTGAACCGGGTACGGAACCGCGCGGTCGGCACCGAGTCCGGCCGCGGGGCCGCAGATGCGCCAGGCCTGTTCACCCTGCCCGGCAAGGATCTTCTCGGCGATGAGGATCTGCTGCTGCTTGGTCGCCTGGTAGGGGAAGGTCGCATACTGCCCGCCGCCGTAAATACCCCAGATGTCGAAGGAAATCCGCAAGCCGCCGTAGTACGGCGAACCGGTCTGTACGTGATTCCAGTTGCCGCCGGTCTCACACTGTGCGACCTTGTCCCAGGTCGAGACGGATGCCGCGTCGGCCTGTACGGCGGACAGGGGCAGCAGGGTGGCAACGCCCAGCGCGGCGGCGGCTATTCGGGCACGGGTGTGCAGGGTGATGGCACGGGCCGAGTTGGACTTGATGGGCAAGGCGATCTCCTTGAGGAAGGCCGTATGAGCGGCCGGCCGAGGTGTCTCGGCGAAATGTGGTGTGCTCCGCGGCTGTCCGCAGCCGTGCCGGGTCGCCCCCGCCGCGCAACGCGGTCTACGGGGGACGGCACTTGTGGCGGCGCGCCGTTGGTGAGCGGTGCTGCGATCAGTGGTGGAGCGTGACCGAGAATCCGCGGGCGCCGGAGGGGTCGGAGGCGAGCGCGGCGGTCATGAGACATCCGGCCTTGGCCTGCGCGATGTCGGCGCCGGCGGCGCGGATGAAGAGGACGATCCCGATGCCGGCCGGGGTCGCGCGGGCCCAGATGTGTTCCAACCCGCATTCGGGTCTGGCGTGGGCCCACAGAATGTCGACGAGGGCGTGGGCGTGGTCCTCGGTGGGCGCTTCTTCTCCTCCCGTTCGCACCAGGGTGAGGTGGACGGGCACCACAGGGGTCAGTCCCAGCCGATGCCGGCCTGGCCCGTCGCAGCGTGTGCCGTCGACGTCAGGGGCGCCGCGACGCCGGACAGGACGCAGGCGGTGAACGCGGCGGTGAGCAGGCGAGCGGTTCTCGGCATGGCTGTACCCCAAAGTGGTGGTGTCGGTGAGGTGATCGGGGGCTGCCGTCCGGGCTGTTGGCCTGGAGACCCGGCTGGGGACTTGGTGTCCGCGCCCTTTCCGTGAACACCATCCTGCCGACCGCGCGGACCCCCCGGGAAGTCGATCGGCCCGTCACCATCCGGCCTGGCCGCATCAGGACGCAGTCCGTGCCGACCTTCCGTTATGACCCGGTACGGGCCTCCTCTGCCGTGGCCGCCGGTGAGGTGACGCCCTGGCCGCGGGACAGTTGCCCGTAGGCCGCGGCGACCTTGAGCAGCCAGGCGATCTCCTCACCGGGAGTCCTGGCGTCCGACGGGAGCGGGATGACGGTGTGGCCGGCGTCGGAGTCCTCGTGGAGTGCGGCGAACAGCCACGCCGCTTCCGCGCCGGCGTCGGATACCTCGCCGCCGAGCGGCGCGCCGGAGTCGGCCACCGGTCCGTCGGGATGGGTCGCGGCGAACCGGTCGCGCAGGACGAGACAGGCGTCGCGGATCTCGAAGGCGCGGTGGGCCACGTCCAGGGTCCGGTCGCCGAGGATGAACAGATCGCGCGTGCGGCCCACGCGCGGACCGAACGCCACCGCCGGTACGGCCTGGAGCAGGTCCGACCACAGGGGGTGCAGCCGCCACAGCGCGTACTGGTCGTGGAGGTAGCGGGCCAGCGTTCTCATCGGCGGCAGGACCAGGCCCGCCACGAGCAGCAGGAGGGCGACCACCGGCAGGGTCTCGGAGACCGGGTCGAACGTTCCGGGCCCGGGGTCCTGGGGGCGGCTCTGCTGGCGGGCGAGGAAGACCACCCGGTAGGCGGTGTAGACGAAGCCGAGCGCGCAGCCACCCGCCAGGCACACGACTCCCGCGCGCAGCAGCCCTTGCGGCATGCTGCGCCGGTTCGACCAGAAGAGCTTCGCCGACAGGGCGGTGGAGGTGCCGAGGTAGGCGTAGACGATGCCTTCGTACAGGCGCACCGCCGGGTCGCCGAGGTGTGCGTCCGTGACCCGGCTCGCCGGGCCGTCGGGGTCGTGCTCGAAGAAGAAGACGAACAGCACCGTGAGGGCCAGCCCGGCCGTCACCGCCAGGACGATCCGCAGGCGCTCTCTCGCCGCCCGCCGCGGTTTGCGCCCGTGGACCGTGATCACGTACTCCAGCATGAACCAGTTCGCCGCCAGGCCGACGAGGTGCTTGACGAGGACGGACAGGTCCGGTGACCCGGTGGTGATCCGGATGAGGTGCTCGACCGCGGGCACCCTGGTCGTCAGCGTCACGGCCATCGCGATGAGCAGTCCCCACAGGAGCCGGGAGGGGTGTGCGCCGCTGAATGCGGACGGGGCGCGCCAGATCACCAGCGCCCACATGAGCGCGGGCAGGGTGAACTCGTAGACCGCGTACATCAGTCTCCTCGCCAGCTCCGCAGGCGGCGTATCGGGTGCGCGAGGCTGGTGGCCAGTCGGCGCGAGGACGGGGTGCCGATGCGGTCGGCGCCGGCCAGGTCGGCGAGGAGCACCGCGATCATCTCGGCCTCCTGCTCCTCGACCGTGTCGAAATTGCTGCGCGCCGCGCCGAGCGTGTGGGCGAGCAGTTCCGGAGTCAGTTCGGTGAAGGCCTGGGCGATCCGGGCGAGTTCGACGTTCTGACTGTGCCCGCACAGCACATGGCCGAGCTCGTGGAGTTTGATCAGGTCCTGGTGTGCCGGACTGGTTCGCCGCTCGTAGAAGACGACGTCCACGCTGGGCAGCGCGATCCATGCCCCGCAGGGGGATTCGAGGCCGAGCGGGGGCAGCGGCTCCATCACGATCGGCCGCCCGCGGTGCCGGGCCAGTGCGTCGCGGAAGGAGTCGACCGTGAACGGATCGGGTAGTTCGATCCCGGCCAGGATGCCCTCACAGCGCCTGCGCAGACCCCGGGGTACAGGCATGCGGGAGTGGATCCCTCCGTCAACGGGTCGGTTCGCCGGTCAGCCTACTAGTGGCCGTTCTCCTCGGGACCTGCGGCCGTGCTCGCATCCCCGGCCGCCTCCGCCTCGAGCGCGCTCAGGCGGTCGGCGAGCGCCACCAGCATGTGGAGGCTGTTGTTCGACAGCCCTGACGCGCGCTGCGCGAGGCCGATGACCCCGGCGTTCCCCGTGGCCGCTCGGATGTCGGCCAACTTGTCGAGGCCCAGCAGTTGTTCGTCCACGGCGGCGGCCTTGGCGTCGTCCAGGAAGTACGTCGCCCCGGAACGGATGCCGAAGGCGAGGCCCATCCAGTCCAGCGTCTCGACCGTGGGGTTGGGGGGCTGCCCCTTCTGCGTGCTCGCCTGGTGCAGATTGCGGATCGTGTCGCGGGAGATCACGCTGCGTCCGGCGATCCGGTTGACCCGGTCGGCCAACTCCCGGTACGCGGGCGCCTTCCCTCCGGCCCGGGCGGCTTCCCGGGTGATCAGCGCGTCGAGCCTCTCGGATATCTTGCGGGCACGGTCGGGCGGCGAAGCCGGGTGCCGGCCGTCGGCGGCTTCCTCTGTATCCATCCCCGCCAGCTCCGTTCAGTCGAGACCCCTGGCCCCCCAAGGCAACGATTTTACTCGCCGAGCCATATGCCGTTCAACCGGACCAGGGGACCAGAGCGTTCAATTCCAGACTCCGTCCCGCTCGCTGTCCGCTGCTTGATCAACCGTCACATCGACCCTATGCTGATGGCGATTTTAATCGTCATGCGAGCCGGGGGGCTGGGCGGATGTTGGACATGCTCGGGCTTGACCACGTGTCGGAAGCCGTATACCGCGCGATGCTCTCCCACCCGGAAGGCGGCGTGCAGGAGCTCTGCGAGCAACTGGACCTGCCCGAGAGCGCCGTGCGCGACGCCCTGGACAAGCTCGCCGACCTCAGGCTCCTGCGCGCCTCCCGGGACGTACTCGGTGTCATGCGGCCGGTCAGCCCGGAGCTCGGCCTGGAGATGCTCCTGCGACGCCAGGAGGAGGCCCTGCTGCGCCGTCGGCAGGAGCTCGAACTGAGCAAGGCCGCCGCGGCGCGGGCGATCGCCGAGTACGCCGACCTGCGACCGACCGCCCCGGCCGCGCCGGCCGCCCCGGCCACCGAGCGCCTGCTGGGTCTCGACGCCATCCAGACGAGACTGGAGGTGCTCGCGCGGGAAGTCTCCGCCGAGTGCCTCTCCGTGATGCCGGGCGGAGCCCAGTCACAGGCCAGCCTCGACGCGTCCAGGCCGCTGGACGACACGGCCATGAACAAGGGGGTCGCCCTGCTGACCCTCTACCAGGACAGCATGCGCCACGACCCCCCGACCCTCGCGTACGCGCGGTGGATGACCGAGCGCGGCGGCGTGGTGCGCACCTGCCCCACCCTCCCCCCGCGCATGCTCGTCTTCGACCGCCGCGTCGCCGTGGTCCCCATCGATCCGGCCGACACGAAACGCGGCGCGCTGTGCATCCGCGAGGCGGGGGTGGTGGCGTCGCTGGTCGCGCTGTTCGAGCAGACGTGGAGCTCCGCGATCCCGCTCGGCGCCGACCGCTGCAAGGACGCCGACAGCGGTCTCACCGCCTCCGAGGAGGAGCTGCTCAAGCTCCTCGCGTCCGGCCTCACCGACGAGGTCGCGGGCCGGCGGCTCGGCATATCCGCCCGCAGCGTCCGCCGGCAGATGGCGGCGCTCATGGAACGCCTCGACGCATCGAGCCGCTTCGAGGCCGGACTGAGGGCGGCCCAGCGCGGCTGGATCCACTAGCCGGCCCCGTCGGGCAGGGGCCGCCCGGCGTCCTGCGGGCGGTCAGTCGTCGGGCGGCGGAGGCGAGTGCATTCCCTGGGGCCCCAGGAGCCGCGGCCGCTCCGTGTGGGTGCCGGGTGCGGGCGCGTAGACCTCCGCATGCCTGAGGAACTGCTGCGCGGCCGCCTCGACCACCTGCGGGAGGATCTGGCCGAGGGTCTCCACACTGGCCACGCCGTTGGCGGCGGCCCGGCAGGCGGCCCGGCCCTGCCCCATGGTGACGGGCAGGGTCTCCTCCAGCCGCCGGGCCAACTCGGCCTCCTTCCCCCGGCCTTGGTAGTCGTACCGGTTCCACGGCACGACCACGTTGACCCACGGGCGGTTCCCCTGATCGAAAGCGGCCAGTCGCCGGCGCCTGCGTTCGTCCTCCACCGCCCACCGGTCGAGGAGGAGGATCTCCGGCCGGGCCGGCGGCTGCCCGGTGTCGAGCTGCTCGACCTCGTCGTCGAAGGAGCCGAGGGTCACCCGGTAGTTCAGGTTCCTGGCCAGGTCCTCGATCACGTGGGCGATGGGCCGCTGCGACTCCGGGTGGTACGGGTTCCAGTCCAGCGCGCTGTCCCCGTAGTACTCGGGGCTCCGCCCCTCCGGCAGATCGTGCCGGGAGGCCGCGGCGACGACGACGTGCAGGGATCGTGTGGGGCTCCCCCGAAGGCCGGCGGATGCGCCGAAAGCGCTGGGGACCGTCCGGTAGTCGAGCGGGCGCACGGGCGTGAGGCTGGAATCGGCTGCCTTGACGATGCGCTTGGCCAGTTCGTACACGGCCCGCTCGTACTGTTCCGCGTAACCGCGCAGTTTGATCAGTCCGTACAGCCCGTCGGTGAGGTAACGCGGTCCGAATGCGGTCTGGTCGAACCGGTACCCGTCGGCGAACCCCGGCAGCCGGGAGGGCGGCACCGGCACCCACAGTGCGGGCACGATGGCCTCGGCCCGCTCGTTGCTCGCCGCGCGGTGCCTGACGGCGCGCTGCGCGAAGGCGTACCACTCCTTCCCGCACGCTTCGCTGGCGAAGTAGCGCGGCGAGAACAGGGGGACGAAGACCCGGCTGGTGGCGAGCGCCTCCCCGAGCCGGTCGGACCAGCCCTCACCGCTGCGCACCTCCCGGTCCATGAAGCCGACCGGGTAGCCGGCGGGCAGGTCGGTCATCGCCATCACATGGGCGCAGAGATCACGGAAGAGGCGCTCCACCCACATGTCCGGGTCGGGGCCGCCCGCCCCGTACCTCGGTGTGTGCGCGTAGCTGAGGAAGAAGTACGGCGGCGCGGCGGCGCGGGTGCCCGGGCCGCGGCCGATGCCGCCCGGTCGCGCAGTGGCCGTGATGGCCGTCGCCTCGACGGGGCCGCCCGTCGCGGTGCCGGGGCGGGGCGCCGGCCGGGGGCCGCGCCGGCGTTCGACCAGGCGCCCCGCGTAGTACGGCAGGCGCTCGCGCAGCAGGCGCACGTCGCGCACCCCGAGCGAGGACTGGACGTGTTCGCGGACACCACTGTGGAACCGCAGTGTGGTCGGCTCGTCGTCGGATACGGAGAACAATCCGCCGACGAGGATCTCGGCGAGGTCGGAGGTGGTGGCCTCCGGTTCGAACTTCTCGGCCATGGACCGTAGTTGTGCCAGATCGACTTCCGTGTAGGCCGCGCAGAGGACGGCCAGTCTGGCCGCTCTGGGTGAGGCCAGCAGCAGGAAGGAGTCGGTCAGGCCGGCCGCGGTGCGCGGCGGTTCGTGGAGTGGGGGCGGGTTCCACGCGGCGGGGCCGGGCACCAGCAGCGCGTCGCAGCCCAGGGGCCGCGATCCTGTCAGGGACTCCGCCCACTGCCCCAGGGAGTGGGCGGTCAGGGAGGCCACGGGCAGGGGCAGCCACGAGGGTTCGTCCGGTCCGCCCCCCGGCAGGGTGCCGAGGAGCGGCGGGAGGCGGAACTTGAGGCCGGCATTGCTGATGACCGGCGCCCGGGGCGGTTCGACGCGCACGGCGGGCAGATCGAGCCCGGTGCGGCGCCAGAGTTTCGGCGGCAGCGGGTTGATCAGTGCCGTGGGCTGGTGGCGGAGGAGCGCGTACAACTCCTGCCACCACTCCGGCCTGCGCCACCGCGGGGAGGCGCAGTCGGAGACCAGGAGCACCAGCCGGTCCCCGGCCGGGCCGCCCGGGAGCCGGGTCTCCAGGATCCCGACGGAATGCAGGCGGCCCGTCCGGACCTCGTGGAACGCCCTCAGCCTCGTCAGTGACCGGATGAACGCGTCGAGGTCGCCGCGCCATACGGACATGGTCCGCGACCCGTCGACGAGGATCCGGGCACCGAGACGGGGGTACACCGCGTCGCCCCCGATCCACTGGTCCCGGAACGGCAGCAGGGCTCGGGCCAGCCGGTCGGCGGCGGTGACAGGGGGGCGCCCGGGGCCGCTCATGAAGGCCCCGTGCTCGTGCCCGACGCCCTGATCCGGTCGCAGAACGACAGCCATTCCCGGTCGTCCCAGACCAGTCGCAGCACCGCGATGTCCTGGGTCGGGGCGCCGCTCCACTCGCACCGGTAGCTGTCCAGGAGGCTGTCGGGCAGGGTGCGCCAGTGGTCGTCGAGCTGCCCGTGCAGCGGCGGCGCGAAGCCGTCGGCGCCGTGCGGCCAGACCAGTACGGGGGTGTAGGCGAGCAGCAGGTCCAGCAGGGCCGCCTTGTCCCGCGCCGGACGGCGGACCAGCCCCACGGCGCCCGCGCCGTACTGCCCCCGGGCGAGGCGGGCGCCCAGGGCCCGGGGATCGGCGGTCTCCTGCGCCGACAGCCAGTCCAGCGGTGCCGACGCGGCGGTGTGGTTCTCGATCGCCGTCCAGCGGGCGCTGACCGCCGCCTCGGTGAGCCTCAGCAACCGGGACGGCGCCAGGCGCTCGCTCCAGTGCATGACGACGTCGTGGTGGACTCCGAGCAGCAGCGCGGATCCGGATTCCTCGGGACGCCAGGTGGCCAGCAGGGCGCTGGGGGCCGCCACGTGGACCCGGGTCAGCGGCAGTTGGAGCTTCGCCGCCGCGTCCCGGGCCCACACCACGGCGCTGCCGAGCGCGTCCTCCACGCTGTCGCGGTCGACGGGGCCCTGCGTCTCGGGAAGGCAGCTGAAGGTGTTGCGCTCGCAGATCTCCCCGTCCAGGAGCAGCCAGGTCTCCAGGGTTTCCGGCCAGGCCCCGGCGACCGACGCGTGGAGGCTGGTGACGAGGGAGAGCCGTTGCCCGGCGTGCCGGCTCCGGGCGTACTCCACGGCGTCGTTGAGTTCCTGCCGGGCCTTGATCTCCTCCGCCCAGCGGACCAGTTCGGGGTCCTGATCGCTCCGGCCGGCGGCCCGGGCGAGGAGCAGGACGAAACGGGTGACCCACGGGCGGCAGTCGTCGTGGGCGACGGGATGGTCGAAGGCGAGGTAGTCGAGGACGTCCACATCGGTGGCGCACGCCGCGGGAGGGCCGGAGGGGAGCCGCCGCTCGCCCGCGAGCAGGGCGCTGAGCGCGCGGCGGATCCGCGGGGTCGTGAGTTCCGCGCCGATCCAGGCCCGTAGGAACTCCACCGTGCGGACCGCCACGTACAGCTGGTCCGCGGCCTGCGCGGCCCGGTCCCAGGCTCCGTCCTGCCGGGGCGGCCGCCCTTCCTCCAGGCCGCGCAGCAGGGCGCGTACGGCCGCCGTGTCGTACGCCCTCGGTGCGGGTAACGGCGGATGCAGCGCGCCCAGGGCGGCGGCGAGCTCCTCGGCCGCGAACGGCCCGCTGAGGACGCCGGGCGTGGAGCCGCGGTGCCGGGAGTTGCGGGCGATCCAGAGCGGCTCGTCGACGAAGGGCTCACCGTTGTAGTGCGCGTCGGTGATGTCCTGGCCCTTCACGTGCCGTCGCAGTTCCCGGGCTACGTGGCTCACCGACAGGGCCTTCTCGTCGACGGGGATGCCGCGGCGCAGCAGGGCGGTGAGTTCCCGGGAGAGCGCCAGGTCGTAGGCGGGCTGGCTGCCGGCCGAGGCCATGAGGAGTGACATGCGGGTGCGGCCGTTGCGGCTGCCCGCCGTCAGCTGGGTCGCCGCCGGTATCGCCCCGGCCGCGTGGCAGGTGTCGATGATGCCGATCAGGCCGCCGACGCCGTTGTGGTCGGCCGCCATGGTGACCAGTGCGCTCACGTCCACGGCTCCCCGGCGTACCTCTTCGACCGAGTCGGCGGCCATCAGGTGGAGCGTGCCGGTCCGGCCGACCACGAACCCGTGCCCGAGCAGGGCCAGGACGAGGACCGCGTCGCGGTCGGCGGCGTGCTCGACCGCGCTCTCCACCAGGGCCAGGATGTGCCCGCTGGTCAGCCCGTCGCCGGAGAACAGCGACTCGCCGCCCGGGAGGCCGGGAGCGCAGCCGCCGAGGGCGCCGTCCCTGAGCGCCCGGTCGAGCTCGCGCGCGGCCGGTTCGAGGGACTCCAGCCGCGGCATGGACGTGCACTGGGGCGCGATGACGAGCAGGTGTCTGCGGGGGTCCGGTACGGCCGTCACGGGGCCTCCGCCGCACTGTCGCGCAGTGCGGCGGCGACGGGCCCCGCCAGCGCCGGCTGGGCGAGGTACTTCTGCGCCGGGTGCACCCACACGCCGTCGGAGTCCACGCGCCGGCTCTCCGGGACCACTCCCGCCGCGTTGGGCACCACGTCCCGTTCCAGGCGGGGCCGTACGGCGATCAGGTCGTCGCGGTCCCAGAAGTTCAGCCAGTTCCCCACGCAGGCGGGCGCGGCCGGCGGGTGGGGCCGCAGGCGCGGCCAGACGGCCGCGCGCGTCGAGATGGGGGAACCGAGGGTGACGAACAACGGTACTTCTCCCGCGTGCTCGTGCAGGGCTTCCATGGCCACGACAGATCCGAGGGAGTGCGCGACGACCAGGCTCGGGCCGTCCCCGATCGCGTCGAGCACGCGCGCTCTGATCCGCTCGTCCAGGCTGCCGCCGCCCGCCTGGTCCTCGCCGCGGGCGAGGTAGCGGGCCACCTGGGCCAGTTCGCGCACCATCAGCTTGGGGGCGACCCACGTCCCGACGGAGCGCCACGGCCTCAGCGCGAGGAGCGTGGTGGCCACGTCGAGCGCCTTGCGCAGGATCTGGCCGCTGCCCTGCGCCTGGGTCCCTTCCGCCAGCTGCGCCCGGGCGTGCTCCAGGACGCGCCGCTCGGCCCGCCGGCGATCGGGATCGGTTTCCGCGTCGTTCTCCTCCACCAGGGACGCCACCACGTCGCCGAGCAGCCCGGCCAGGATGTCCGCCTCTTCCCCGGTCGGACTCCACGCGCCGTCGCCCTGCGCCCCGGGCGCGGTGAAGAGGTCCCCGTAGTACGCGAACGCCCTGCTGCCCGGCGTGCCCGCCATCAGCCGCTCCGCCTGGTCGGCGTGACCGGCGGCGGACATCCCGGCGGCGAGTGCGGTGGACCACTGCTCCAGTTCCCCGGCGGGGTCGCGGGGGCCGCCGATGCCGTGAACGAACACCACACGTGCGGGCATCGCGACCTCCCCGTTGATCCGGCCACCGCGGCCTCCGTGACGTACCCGGCCGGGACAAGGCTATCGCCGCGCGGGCCGGGTTCCACACCGCGGGCGGAGACGTGGCGCAGCCAACACCCGTGGGAAGCGGCCGACTTGGAGCAGCTCGGGTCGTCCGGACGGCAAACCCGCAGCTCGCTCCCCAGTCATCGCGTTAGGATCACGGGACGGCGTGTAGCTCAGCAGCCAGAGCACCGACCTGCAAAGTCGGAGGGCGCAGGGGCAGGACCTGCCACGCCGGCCATGGACGAGAAAGATCCCCTGACGAGCCTGCCCCCGGGCGACGCCTTCGCCTACTGCCTCACCGACGAAGGCCGCGCCCGGCTGCGGTCGTTGCTGGACAGCGGACGGTACGAGCTGCGCGCGCCCGAGGAGGCCGCGCTGCTCACCGTGGCCTGGCTGGTGCGCGCCGGCGACGCCTCCGGTGCGGCGGAACTGGTCGAGGAGCTTCGGCCCCACGCGCACGAGGTCCGCTTCGCGCCGCGCCCCGCGGACCTCCCCTCCCCCGGCCCGGAGGCCGTGCACCACCGGACCGTCGGCGAGGCCGCCGCCCTGCTCGCGCTCCGGGGGCCCGACGAGGCCGTCGAGGCCCAGCGCGAGGCCCTCACCGTCTGGCGGCCGTACGAGGACGAGCTGCTCGCCCACTGGCTGCGCGCGGACGTGGACGGCCCGGAGTGGCGTACCGCGGGCGCCGCGCTGCTGGAGCGCCACCGGTCCCTCGCAGCCGCGCACACCCGCTGCACGAAGCACCTCGACCCGAAGGAGAACACCTCGATCCTGCGCCGCGCGCTGGAGGAGGCCCTCTCCGGCCGCACTCCGGACCCCCGGGCGGCCGGCCTGCTGAAGCACGCCCTGACCTCGATGGTGGCCAAGCGCGACCGGGCGCGCCCGCAGCCCGGACAGGACCGGCCGGCGCACCACGCCCTGGCGGCGCTGGTGCTGCGCCGACTCTCCGCGTACCCGGTGGACCGGGGCCTGCCCGAGGCGGAGGCCGCGGCGCTGGTCGGCCCGGTGACCGCCGAGGAGGCCGCGAAGAGCGGCCTGCCCGCCGGGGCCGCGATCCCGCGGGCGGTGCGGGAGGTCGCCGGGAGCGTCCTCGACGCGCCCGTGGAGGTGCTGCTGGAGCGCGGGCTGATCCCCTCCGCCGAGGTGCTGGCCGAGCTGGCGCCGCAGCTGATCGCGACGCGCTACGCCGAGGGCTATGCCGACGCGCCGCTGCGCACCCTGATGGCGGCCACGTACCGGGCCGCCCGGCGCAGGTCCATGCGCCACTGGATTCCGGCGTACCACGTGGGCGTGGCTGAACTGCCCTGGGTCCGCGCGGTCGACCGGTGGCACCGGGACGCGCCGGCGGCACGGGATCACGCGGTCCTCGCATGGCTGGCCGAAACCTCTTTGCGGGTCTTCCCCGGGGCCGGACTGCCCACCCGCCTCCTGCACGTGTTGTCCGAGCTCGAAGGCCGCACGGCGTTGCCCACGCCGATCCACGTGGACCCCTTCGCGGACGACTTCAGCGGGACGGCCTCTCCCCGTCTTCTCGACGCGGCCCGGAACGCCGCCGAACTGCTGTGCGGCACCCCGTACGAGCGCTACTACGGCATCGACTACGCCGCGGTGCGGGGTATGGCGGCTACGAACGACCGGAAGGGCTTCACCCGCCTGTGCGCCGGGCGCGCCGGCCGCACCCTGCTGACACTCCAGCCGAGTCCAAGTCACTGGACGGCCGGCCCCGCCCCGACCCGGGACCCCGCCGTCATCGAACAGGCCCGCATCCTCACCACCGGCAATCTCGCCACCCTGGTCCGCGACCTGCGCATCGCCCCCGAGCCCGGCTGGCCCGCCCTGGCCCGGGCGGCGTTCACCGAAGCCGCCCGTGCCGGGACCACAGCCAAGCGCTCCGCCCGCTCCTGGCGGCACCTGCTGTTCCACCTCTCGCTCTGCGACGCCGACGAGCGGGCCGGCGTACTCGCCTGGATCGACGCGGAGGCCGCCCGGCTCCCGGTGCGCGCCGCCGCCCGGATCGCCCTGCCGCTCGCGCACCTCCGGCTCGTGGCGTAGGCGGCCCGCGCTGTGAGGCGGTGACCAGCCGGCCCGCCGGGTCGCCCGCGGTGACGACCTCCTCGACCGTGACGTCGGGGTAGTGGCGGGTGCGGAAGGGCTGGAGCCGGATGCGCTGGTTCTCCGCGAGTTCCCGGCCGGCTTCCGGCCCGGCCGGGTGGTACGCCGACAGCGGCGCCGCGTGCTTGGAGACGGCCTGGAGCACCGCTCCCCGGCGGCGAGTTCGGTCAGGGTCGCGGCCGGGGTGCCGTCCCGGGAGACGTACGTGAGGGGCGGCAGGCCGGTCCGGTCCGCCAGCCTCGCCAGTACCGCCTTCAGCACGGGGTCGGTGTCGAAGACGGGCGGCGGCACCAGGGCCTCGTGCGGGGCCGTCATCCGCGGGTGGTCGGGCCGCACGTGGGCGACGTGGACCTCCGCGCCACGCGCGCGGGCGGCGTCCAGTCGAGGGTCATGAGGCTGTGGTCCGAACCGTCCACGGCGGCCAGGACGGGGAGGGCCGGTGCTGGTTGTGGCTGCATGGACCGAAGGCCCTACTTCATCGGGTACTCGGCCTTCTCCGCGAGCTTGCCGTCCTTGAAGCAGAACCGGAACACGGTCTCCTCGCCGTCCTTGGAGTCACCGCTGGAGATGTACCAGGCGCAGCTGCTGCCCTCGGGCTCGACCGGCCCGCCCTCCTTGAGGGCCCCCTTCACGAAGGTCTCGCCGGACGGGAGCTTGGCGCGGACCTCGCTCTCCGCGTCGCCCGCCTTCACGGCCGTGTAGACGCTCGGATCGACCAGGGTCTTGTCGGCCACGTCGATGAGCTTGCCGACGCCGAAGATCAGCACGGCTATCAGCCCGACGCCCACCACCAGCGCCGCTCCGCAGCCGATCAGACAACCCTTGCGCTGTGCCACGCCGTTCCTCCGTGCCGTACCGTCCGTGCCCGGCGTCGTTCGCCGCGCCATCCGGACGCTCCGACCTTCGCAGGGGCCGAGCCCCGTCCGCAGTCCTCGAAAGTCTCAGGCCGGCACGACGATCGTCGTGCGGCACATATCCGCTGGTGCGCGCCGCCACGCGCGGGGATCATGGGCTGCCGCCGTCCCGTGCCCGGGCCGGCGGTCGTTCGTGTACCGCCAGGGAGGGACCCTGTATGACCCTTGTGCCGTTCCTCCAGCGCGTGTTCGGCGACGGACCGTTCGCCGAGATCGGAGAGCCCGCGCTGGCCGTCGTCGACGATCGCTCGCGGCTGGTCGCGGTGGGAGGGGATCTCGGGCCGCTTCAGTGGGCCGGCGGCGCGACCGCCGACAGGAATTGGACCGGGGATCGGATCGGGGTCTACGAGCGGGACGGCCTGCGGTGCCGGCACCTGGTGCGGTCCCGGTATCCCGTGCGGTCTCTCGCCTTCCACCCCGTTCTTCCCCTGCTGGCGGTGGGGACGGGATGCTACGACGGCGGTTATTCGTTCGGGGGCGAGCTGCTGTTGATCCGCTTGGACACCGGCTCGGTGGTGTCAGCGCTGGAATACCCGCGGGAAGTGCTGAGCCTGGAATGGCTCAGCCGGACGGCCCTGCGTCTGCTCCTGGCGCCGTGCGACGACTGGCAGAACCCGCAGGCACACGAGCAGGGGCATGCGGCGGTGGTCTCGCGCGCCCACTGGGAGTCGGTCGGACAGCGGACGATCGAGGCGGCGGAACTTGCCGCGCCCGCGGAGCGGGCCGTCCCCACGGACTTCAGCGGAGAAGCGCACGAACTCCTGGGTGACCTCGCGAAGGCGACCGGGCGGCACTGGTCCGTGCGTCGGCGGGTGTGGGCTGTCGAAGGGCTGGAGGACGGTCGCGTGCCGGCCGCTCTGGACGGGCCCTGGCAGAATCATGGCTGCCGTCGGGAGAGCGGCAGTGGGTGGTCGAGGACGAGGAAGGCGGCCGGCAGCTGGTCCTGTCCTCCGAGGGCACATCGGTCTGGGCGAACGCCGAACGCCGCCCCCGCCGGTCGGGAACGCGCTGGGAGACACCGCCGTCCCATCTCGCCAGGATCTCCACCCGCACGGGACAGGTGTGGGAGACCCTGAGCCCGGATGTGTTCGCGGTTCTCGTCGCGGGCGGAGACCGGATGGTCCTGAGCCCGGTGGCCGGCCCCCGGAGGGGGTCCGAGCCGCCGGTGCTGTTCGACCTCGACGGCCCGGTGGCCGGAGCGGAAGTCGGCCCTTTCGACGTGTTCAACCATCCGTTCCCGGTCCGTCGCGCCAGTAGGCCTTTCGCCCTGGTGGGCACCGACCCGGACAAGCCGCACCGGAACAAGTGGGTCGCCACCCTGGACGCCGACGGGACACCGCGGCGGCTCTTTCCGCACTCCTGGGTGCCGACGGAGCACCATTTCGGCGGCCCGGCGGTCGCGATCGGTCAATCCCTGGTCTACGCCGGGGCCGTGCATGACGGCTACGGGCTCCAACCGGGTGGCGCCTACGTCGTACGGCGGTCCCTGAGCGGCGCCGTGCAGTGGGAGTACCGCACCGACCATCCCGCCACGTCCCTCGACACCGACGGGGACGCGGTCTACGTGGCCGACAACTCCGGTGCGCTGGCGGCACTGGATGCGGAAGACGGCTCGCTGCGATGGCGCACGGATCTCCAGGTGCACGGTGTCCCCACCGTCGCACTGTCGCTTGCCGTATCGCCGCGAGGCCACGTGCTGGCGGGGACCGTCGACGGCCGGATCCTGGAGTGTCAGGTCCGGCGATGACCCGGGAGTCGCCCCGGCCTCACGCCCCGGAGGTCGCCAGGTCGCCCGGGTCCGTGTTGGCCCCGCACAGGATGACCGCGACGCGCTCCCCCAGGGGCTCGGTGGCGGTGCGCAGGGCCGCCAGGGCGGTGGCCGCGCCGGGTTCGACGACGATGCGGTGCTCTTCCCAGAGGGCGCGCCGGGCCTGGCTGATGGCCGTGTCGGGGACGAGTACCGACCGTACGCCGTCCTCGCGCGCGGCGGCCAGTGCGTCGGCGGAAACGCGGGGGGCGCCGAGGGAGTCGGCGGCGACCGAGTTCACGGGCACGTCCACGGGGCGGCCCGCCTCCAGGGCCGCGTTCAGGGCGCGGCAGTTCTCCGGTTCGGCGGCAAGCACCCGTACGCCGTGTTCGCGGGCGGCGGTGGCCACTCCGGCGAAGAGTCCGCCGCCGCCGACGGCGACGACGACGGTGTCCAGACCGGGCAGGGCGGCCCGGACCTCGTCGAGCAGGGTCCCGGCGCCGGCCGCGATCAGCGGGTGGTCGTAGGCGTGGCTGCGCAGGGCTCCGCTCTCGGCGGCGAACTCCTGGCAGGCCGCGAGGGCTTCGGCGTACCGGTCGCCGACGAGCCGTACGTCGGCGCCGTAGCCGCGCAGCCGGTCCACCTTCACGCGCGGGGCGCTGCCCGGCAGGAACACGGTCGCCCTCACGCCCTGCGCGCGGGCCGCCCAGGCGCAGGCGAGCCCGGCGTTGCCGCCGGAGGCGATGGTGACGCCGGCGGCGGGGAGGGCGTCGGCCGCCGCGTGCGCGGCGAGGAAGTTGCGGGCGCCGCGGGCCTTGAAGGAGCCGGTGTGCTGGAGGTGTTCCAGTGCGTACCAGACGCCTTCACCGGCGGGGGCCACGGTCACGGGCCGGGTGGTCCCGGCGATGCGGTCGGCGGCGGCGCGGACGGCGGCGTAGTCGAGTTGCTGCTTCGGTTCCATGGTCGGTCTCCCCATCAGGTGGCGGGCCCGGCGGGCCGGGCGGCTTCGATCAGCTGGCGCAGGGCGCCGTAGTACACCTCGTGGTCGGTGAGCGGGGGCAGTACGTCGGCCACCGCGCCCGTCAGTACCGGGAATTCGGCGGGGTCCAGCGCGGCCAGGGCGGCCCGCGAGGCGGTGGTGGCGGCGGCCGGGTCGCGGTGGTCCACGAAGGCGGCGCTGCCGAGGGTGAGCAGGTACATGCGGCGGTAGACGGTCATCGCCTCGGCGGGGCTCATCCCGGCGGCCACGCTGTCGGCGAGCGCCGGTTCCACGAGCCGGGCCAGCAGCTGGCGGCCGAGCCAGGGCCGGCCGCCCCGCAGCACGAGCAGTCCGGGGTGGGCGGTGAGCAGCCGGTACAGCGCGCCGAAGCGCTGCTCGGTGGCTTGCGCCCAGTCCGTGCCGGCGGGGATCTCGGGGAGCCGCCCGGCCAGGTGCTCGGTGCAGAGGTCGAGGAGGCCCGCCAGGTCGGTGCAGCGGCGCTGGACGGTGGCGTGGGAGACGTCGAGCCGGTCGGCGAGGGCGCGGAAGCTCAGGTGCCCCGGCCCTTCCTCGTCGATGATCCGCAGGGCGGCGACGGCGATCGCCTCGGGGGTCGCGCGGTCCAGGGCGGCTGATCTTCTCGGCATGAGATACAGCGTATCGTACGACGTATCAGAAGGCTGATACACCTCCTTCGTGTGACAGCGATTACGGCCATATTGCTGGTCATCGGGTCATAATCAGCGACTTTCGTTGACAGCGGGTAGTCGCCTCGCTGCACTGGGCGCACGACTGCCCCCTCGTCAAGGAGACTCCGTGCCGCCTCGCCTGCGTGCGACGCTCCCCTGCCTGACCGCGGCCGCCCTGTTCGCCCTCGCGCTCTCCCCCGCCCCGTCGTCGGCGGCGGTGGCCGAGCCCGACGCGACCTCGGACACCCTGCTCGCGCTCACCCCGCCGATGGGCTGGAACAACTGGGCGCACTACATGTGCGACATCGACGAGGCCAAGGTGGTCGCGAACGCCGAGGCGCTGGTGTCCTCCGGGCTCGCCGCCAAGGGGTACGACACGGTGACCGTCGACGACTGCTGGATGACCAAGAGCCGCGACGAGCGCGGCGCCCTGGTCGTCGACGCGCAGAAGTTCCCGCACGGCATGGCCTGGCTGGGCGAGCATCTGCACGCCAAGGGCCTGAAGTTCGGCATCTACCAGGACGCCGGCTCGCTGACCTGCGAGAAGTACCCGGGCAGCGGTGCCCCGGAGGGCGGCGGCGCGGACCACTACGCGCAGGACGCCCGCCAGTTCGCCTCCTGGAAGGTGGACTACGTCAAGATGGACGGCTGCAACCTCTGGGTGCCGGAGGGGAAGACGAAGGAGCAGGCCTACCGCGACGCGTACGGCGCGGTCGCGAAGGCCCTGCGCGCCAGCGGCCGCGACATGGTCCTCTCCGCCTCCGCGCCCGCCTACTTCCAGCAGGGCGAATGGGGCGGCCCGGACTGGCACAAGGTGCTCGGCTGGGTCGGCGAGACCGGCCAACTGTGGCGCGAGGGCCGGGACATCAAGGTCTACAAGCCGGCCGCGCCCGACACCTCCCGATGGACCTCGGTACTGGGCAACTACGGCTACAACCGCTGGCTCGGCCGGTACGCGGGCCCCGGCAACTGGAACGACCCCGACTTCCTGATCGCCGGCGCCCCCGGCCTCACCGCGGCCGAGAGCCGCAGCCAGGTCGCCCTCTGGGCGATGATGGCGGCGCCGTTCATCCTGTCCTCGGACGTCTCCAAGCTGACCCCGGAGGGGCTCGCCGCCCTCGGCAACACCCGGATGATCGAGCTGGACCAGGACCCGATGGGCCGTCAGGGCGCGGTCGCCTCCTCCAACGCCACCTTCGAGATCCTGGTCCGGCCCCTCGCGAACGGCGACCGCGCCGTGGCCGTGCTCAACCGCTCGGCGGCCACCCGGGACATCCGCGTGCCGCTCGACGAGATCGGGCTGCCCTCCTGCTCGGCCGAAGCGCTGGACCTGTGGAGCGGCCAACGCCGCGAGGTCACCGACACGTTGACCGGGAAGGTGGCCGGGCACGACACCGGGGTCTGGCGGCTCACCCCGCACACGTGCGCCGACGCCGTGCCCACCGGGCAGATCGTCGGTGACGGCGCGAAGTGCGCCGACGGGGCCAACACCACGGGCGTCGGCGCCGTCGTGATGGCCGCCTGCACCGGGGGGCCCGACCAGCGGTGGACGCTCGGCGGCGACGGGAGCGTGCGGATGGCCGGCGAATGCCTGTCGGCGGGCGCGAACGGCCTGGTGGAGCTGGTCGACTGCGCTCCCCCGCAGGCGCAGCAGCCGACCGGCCAGAGCTGGTCGCACCGCCGTGACGGGACCCTCCTCGACGAAGCGAGCGGAACCTGCCTCACCGCTCCGGCCCCGGTCACCACCCCGGACACCCCGGCCGAGCGGCTGCGACTGGCCCCCTGCGGCGACCACCGCGTCGACCAGGCCTGGTCCCTGCCGGTCTGACCTGCCGGTCTGACCCCAGATCACTGATCCGCCGGACACCCCTAGCGAACGGACACGGATGAGGATCCCGCTGCCCCGGAGGGGGCTCCGCCGCCTGCCCGGCCCCCGGCCGGTCGCCCTCGCCGCCCTGCCGGCGGCGCTGCTGGCCCTGGTCTGCGCGGCCGCCGCGCCCGGAGCCGCCGCGCCGGGCGCGGGCCCGGCCGCGCGTGCCGACGTACGAACGGATGCTCCCGCACCCAGGGGCGCGGCCTTCGACCTCGCGCCCGCGCGGGCCTCCCTGGAGCGGCTGCTGCCGCGCCACTCCGGGCAGTTCACGCTCGTCGCCGACGCGGGCGCGGCCGCCGACACCTTCACCGTCTCCGGGACCGCCGGCGCGATCACGGTGCGCGGCGGCACCGGCGCGACCCTCCTCACCGGGGTCGGCTGGTACCTCCAGCACGTCGCGGGGGCCGACATCGGCTGGCCCGGCGACAGCATCGGGATGCTGCCGGCCGAGCTGCCCGCCGTCCCCGCACCGGTCACCCGCAGCGCCCTCGTGCCGCACCGGTACGCGCTCAACGACACGGACGACGGCTACTCCGGCCCGTACCGCTCCTTCGAAGAGCACCAGCGGCAGATCGACCTGCTCGCCCTGCACGGGGTGAACGAGGTGTTCGTGCAGGTGGGCGCCGAGTACCCGTACTACCGGGCGCTGCAGGACTTCGGCTACACGGCCGAGGAACTGCGGCAGTGGATCCCCGGCCCCGGCCACCAGAGCTGGTGGCTGCTGCAGAACCTCAGCGGTTTCGGCGGGCCCGTCTCCGACCGGCTGGTCCGGGAGCGCGCCGAACTCGGCGGCCGGCTCGCGGAGCAGCTGCGGGGGCTCGGCATGACCCCGGTGCTGCCCGGCTACTTCGGCACCGTGCCCCCGGAGTTCGCCGCCCGCAACCCCGGGGCGGTCACGGTGGCGCAGGGCGACTGGGCGGGCTTCGACCGGCCCGACTGGCTGGACCCCGCCTCGCCCGCGTTCGGGAAGCTGGCCGCCGCGTACTACGCGGCGCAGCGCTCCGTGTTCGGGGACAGCACGATGTACCGGATGAGCCCCCTGCACGAGGGCGGCCAGACCGGGAACGTGGACGTGAAGGCCGCGGCGGGCGCCATCCAGCGGGCCCTGCACGCCGCGCACCCGGGCGCCCTGTGGGCGGTGCTGGGCTGGCAGGACGATCCGACCGCGGAGCTGCTGGCCGGGGTGGACACCTCGAAGCTGCTGATCCTGGACGGCCTGTCCGACCGCTACAACCGCCTGGACCGCGAAACCCGCTGGGGCGGGGTCCCGTACGCCATGGGCTCCATCTACAACTTCGGCGGGCACACGACCATCGGCGCCAACAGCTCGGTGTGGATCGACCGGTTCGGCGCCTGGCGGGCGAAGGGCGGCAGCGCGCTCGCCGGAACCGCCTACATCCCGGAGGCCACCGGCACCAATCCGGCGGCCTTCGACCTCTTCACCGATCTGGCCTGGGAGCCCGGGCCGGTCGACCAGCGGCGCTGGTTCGCCGAGTTCGCGGCCCGCCGCTACGGCCGGCCCGACGCCGCGGCGGCCGCCGCCTGGGAGGAACTGCGCAAGGGGCCGTACAGCACCTCCTCGGGCCTGTGGTCGGAGTCCCAGGACAGCCTGTTCACCGCCCGGCCCTCGCTGAGCGCGGCGGGAGCGGCGTACTGGAGCCCCAAGTCGATGCGCTATCCGGCCGATTCGGTGCGCCGGGCCCTGGACCACCTGCTCAGGGTGGACCCGGCGCTGCGCGGTTCCAGCGCCTACCGGTTCGATCTGGTGGACACCGCCCGCCAGGCCCTCGCCAACCACTCCCGGGTGCTGCTCCCGAAGATCAAGGCGGCCTACGAGGCCAAGGACCTGGCCCGCTTCCGCGAGCTGACCGCCCAATGGGCGGAGGCGGAGCGGAAGCTGGACGCGCTCATCGGCTCGGACCCCCACTTCCTGCTCGGGGACTGGCTCGGCAAGGCCCGGTCCTGGGGCGCCGACGAGGCCGAGCGGGACCGGTACGAGTACGACGCCCGCTCGATCCTCAGCGTGTGGGGCCGCCGCAGCACGAGCGAGGGCGGCTTCCTGCACGACTACGCGAACCGCGAATGGAGCGGCCTGGTCTCGGAGTTGTACGCCGGGCGGTGGAAGCTCTACTTCGACTCGCTGGAGGAGGCGCTGCTGCGGCAGGCCGCGCCGCGGGAGATCGACTGGCACGCGTACGAGGAGGAGTGGGCCCGGCGCACCACCCGGCACCCGGCCCGGCCGAGCGGGGACCCGTACGAGCTGGCGGTCGGGATCGCCGCGGCCCTGCCGGCGGCGGGGTCTAACTGACCACTCTTCCGGGGGAATCGCACTCCCCTTCCGGGGTACAGGACAGCAGGAGCTCCGCCGTCCCGGACGGACCCGGAAATGATCAGGGGCATGACCGAAACCGCATCACAGCCCGCGGCGGCTCCGGAGCCGCCGGCCCCCGACCGGTTAGGCGCCTGCCCATGGCCCCACGGGGTGGTGGAGCTGCGCAAGCGCCGGAGGACGGGCACCTGGCACCTGGCCTCCGCCGAGACCCGCGCGGAGGTCCGTGGGAAGGCGACACCGGATGAACCCAGCGGACCCGGCGAACCCGGCGGACGCAGCTCGGCCGACGGGCCCGGCGGGCCGGGGCGCGCGGCCGACACCGGGCCGTAGACCCGGCCGGCTGCCGCTGCTCGGGGCCCTCGGCGGAGTGGTGGCGGCCTTCGCGGGGCTCGCGGCAGCGGAGTTGGCCGCGGCCGCCGTGCGGCCCGAGGCCGCCCCGGTCACGGCCGTCGGCGGGGCGGTGGTGGACCTCACCCCGCAGGCCGTGCGGGAGTGGGCGATCCGGCTGTTCGGCACCGCGGACAAGACGGTGCTGGCGATCGGCATCGTCCTCGTCCTGGCGGCGGTGGCCGCCGGGGCCGGGTTGCTCGCCCTGCGGCACCTGCCCGCGGCGATCGCCGTCACCGGCGGCGTCGGGCTGCTCGGGGCAGTGGCCGCCCTCAGCCGTCCGGAGTCCTCCTGGAAGGACGCGCTGCCCTCGCTGGTGGGCGCGCTCGTCTCGGCCGCGGTGCTGTACCTCCTCGTCACGGCCGCGACCCGGCCCCGGCCGGCCGGGGCACCGCCCGCCGGGACCTGGGCGATGGACCGGCGCGGATTCGGCCGGCTCGCCGCGGCGGTCGTGGCGCTCTCCGCCGGGGCCCTGTACGCCGGCCGGCGGCTGGGCGCGTACGGCTCGGCGGGGGCGACGGCCTCCCGGGCCGACTTCGTCCTGCCGCGGCCCTCGGTGCCGGCGCCGCCCGTCCCGGCGGGCGCCGAACTGCACGTCCCCGGGCTCTCCCCCTTCCTCACCCCCAACCGCGACTTCTACCGCGTGGACACCGCCCTCGTGGTGCCGCGCGTGGACGCGGACACCTGGCGGCTGACCGTCCACGGCGAGGGGGTCACCCGGCCCCTCACCCTCGACCTGCGGGAGCTGCTGAGCCGCCCGCTCGTCGAGCACGACATCACCCTCACCTGCGTGTCCAACGAGGTCGGCGGCCCCTACGCGGGGAACGCCCGCTGGCTCGGCGTGCGCCTGGCCGACCTGCTCCGCGAGGCGGGCGTCCGCCCGCCGTCCCAGGGCGGCCCGGCCGACCAGCTGGTGGCCCGCTCGGTGGACGGCATGACGATCGGGACCCCCGTGGAGGCGGTGATGGACGGCCGGGCGGCGCTGCTGGCCGTCGGGATGAACGGCGAACCGCTCCCGTTCGCGCACGGGTTCCCGGTGCGGATGGTCGTACCGGGCCTGTACGGGTACGTCTCGGCGTGCAAATGGCTCAGCGAGCTGCGTCTGACCACGTTCGCCGCGTACGACGCCTACTGGGTGCGCCGCTCGTGGGCGCAGCAGGCCCCCGTCAAGACGCAGTCGCGGATCGACACCCCGCGGGCCGGCGCCGAGCCGCGGGCGGGCCGGGTGGCGGTCGCCGGGGTGGCGTGGGCGCAGCACCGCGGGATCGAGCGGGTGGAGGTACGGGTGGACGGCGGGCCATGGCAGCAGGCGCGGCTCGCGGCGGCCGACGGCGTCGACACCTGGCGCCAGTGGGTGTGGCCGTGGGAGGCGGCGCCGGGCCGGCACACCCTGGAGGTCCGGGCGACGGACGGCACGGGAGCCGTCCAGACGGGGGTGCGCGCGGGGACGGTGCCCGACGGGGCGACCGGGTGGCACGCGGTGGAGGTGAGCGTCCGCGCCCCGGGCTGATGCGCCGGTACATTGACGAAACAAACGGACCATCCGCCACCTCACTCACATTTCACCTGCTGCGACAGTCGGGAGCCGGGGCCGTGGAGCTGACCAGTACCTCGTTCCTCGTCACACTGATCGTCGTAACGGCGCTGGCCGTGCTCGCCGCACTGCTGCTGTGGAACCGGATCCCCGGGCCGGGCTGGGTGAGGTGGCCCGCGCGCCTGCTGATGATCGGCCTGTGCCAGCTGACCGCCATCTGTGTGGTCGCCACCTGGATCAACGGCAGCTACGGGCTCTACTCCTCCTGGGACGACCTGCTGGGCACCGACGAGGGGCAGGAGCTCGGCGCGATGACCGGCCCGCCGGTGGGCCGGGCCCGGTTCACGCAGGGCGGCGACGGGACGCGGACCACCTACTTCCGGGGCTCCCACTCGAAACTCGCCGGGCAGGTCACCGTGTGGACTCCCCCGGAGTACAGCGCCCCGGGCGCGGCCCGGACCCGGTTCCCGGTGCTGATGCTGCTGCACGGCTACCCGGGCACGCCCCGTACCTGGATCGACCTCGGGAGCATGCCGGGCGCGCTGACCGACCTGGTGAACCTGGGGGCGGCGCACCCGTTCATCCTGGTGATCCCGGAGATCTACCCGGGCGGGGTGAACACCGACTGCAGCAACACCCCGGACCGCAAGATCGCCGACTGGCTGGCCGAGGACGTGCCGGAGCTGGTCGCACGGAACTTCCGTACGCTGCCGGCCCCGGGCGGGTGGGGGCTGATGGGCGTCTCCACGGGGGCGTTCTGCGCGGCCAAGCTGCCGCTCCAGTACCCGAAGGTGTTCCGAGCGGGGGCGGCCCTCGATCCGGACCCGCTGACGGGCGACCCCGAGGTCTTGTCCGACCCGGTGCTGCGCGAGCGCAACAGCCCGATGTGGCTGGTCGAGCACACGAGGAAGGCGGACGTCGGGCTGTTCCTGGCCACCTCCGCCCAGGACAAGGACAGCCCGCCGCAGCAACTGGCGGCCTTCGCCGAGGCGGCGGCAGGCAGCGGGGTCCGCGTCAAGACCCTCGTCCGGCCGACAGGCGGGCACAACTTCCAGACCTGGACCGGCATGTACCCGGACGCACTGGGCTGGCTGAGCACGGAGCTGGGCCCGCCGACCGCGTCCTGACGGGGGCGGCGGGTGTCACATTCCGAGGGGCTGTCCGGTCCGAGCGGGTGTACCCGACACCCGCGCGGGGCCCGGTCACCTCCGGGACCGCGCCCACCACGGAGGTGGCACTCGTGCAGAACTCGAACCCGAACCCGAACCCGGAGCGCGCCCCGGACCAGGACCCGGCCGACGGTGAGGGCACCCGAACGGACGCGTGGCTCCGCGTCGGCCTGGCCTTCCTGACGGCGGTGCAGTTCGGCGTCGGATGCTGGGCGCTGCTGTTCCCGTACTCCTTCTTCTCCGTGCCCTGGGTGGGCATGGGAATGGCGTACAACGTCCATCTGATGACGGACTACGGAGCCATGAGCCTGGCCACCTCCGTGGCCCTCGGCGCGGGAGCCGTCACCATGCAACGGACGGTGATCCGCACCGGCCTCGCCTCGTACCTCGTCTTCGCCACCGCGCACCTGGCGATCCACATCGGGCTGGTGGACCACCTGCCGCCCGGCCGACGCGTACCGCTGCTGGCCTCGCTGGCACTCGCGGCCGTGATCCCGGCGGTGCTGCTGGTGCTCACGGGGCGCACCGGCAGGACCGCCGGGACACGGGCGTCCGGCTAGCCGACGAGGTCGTCGACGGTCGGGGCGACGGTGCCGAACACGTCGCCGATGGTGACCAGGGCGGCGGTCTGGAGCGTGGCGGCGGGCAGGGCGGTGCCGTCGGGGGCGGCCAGCGAGCGGGTGGCGGTGGCCTCGGCGACGACGGTGGGGCGGTAGCCGCGGTGGAAGGCGCCTTCGGCGGTGAAGGTGACGCACATGTGGGTCATGAAGCCGGCCAGGACCAGGTCCTTGCCGGCGCCCAGGTCGCGCAGGGTCTTCTCCAGCTCGGTGTCGTGGAAGCCGTTGGGGACCTGCTTCACGACCACCGGTTCGCCCTCGGCGGGGGCGACTTCGGCGCAGATGGCGCCGGGCTCGGAGTCGAGGTCGTAGCCCGCGTCGACGACGTGGACGACCGGTACGCCCTCGGCGCGGGCGGCGGCCAGCAGCCGCGCCCCGGCCGCGAGCGCCTCTTCGACGCCGTCGAGGGCCATCACGCCGCTGCGGTAGGTGTTCTGGAAGTCGATCAGGACGAGGGTGGTCTCGGCGAGGCGGGGCAGCCGGCTGTCGAGGCCGATCACGTCACGCAGGCTCTTGGAAACGGACATGGCAAAGCACTCCTTCTTCGGGAAGCGGTGAACCGGTTGAGCGGTAAGGGGGTCAGCCGGCGGTGCGGAAGCGGCGGCGGTAGGCCGCCGGGGTGATGCCGATCTGCTTGCGCAGCGCCCGGTGGAGGGTTTCCACCGAGCCGAGCCCGCAGGCGGCGGCCACCTCGTCCAGGGGCTGGTCGGTGTGCTCCAGCAGGCGGCGGGCCGCCTCCACCCGGGCGGCCTCGACGTAGGCGGCCGGGGTGGTGCCGGTCTCCTGGCGGAACACCCGGGCGAAGTGCCGTTCGCTCAGGCACATCCGCTCGGCAAGGGCGGTCGCGGACAGGTCGCCGTCCAGGTGGTCGGAGATGTGCATGCGCAGTTCGTCGATGTCCCGGCGGGAGGCCGCGGGCCGGCTCAGCGGGACCGAGAACTGGCTCTGGCCGCCCTGCCGCTTGAGGTACATCACCAGCTGCCGGGCCACCGACAGGGCCACCTCCTCCCCCAGGTCCTCGGCGACCAGTGCCAGTGCCAGGTCCATGCAGGCGCTGATCCCGGCGCCGGTCCACACGTTCCCGGACCGGACGAAGATCGGGTCGGGGTCCACCGTCACCGCCGGGTGGTCCGCCGCCAGTTGGGCGGCGGTCGACCAGTGGGTGGTCGCCGTCCTGCCATCGAGCAGGCCGGCCGCGGCCAGCAGGTGCGCGCCCACGCACACCGACGCGACCCGCCGGGCCAGCGGCGCGGCCGTCTTCAGCCACGCCACCACCTCCGGGTCGATCCGGGCGACGGGCCCGCCGGGGCGCAGATCCACCGCACCGGGGACGAGGAGGGTGTCCAGTACGCCGTCCACCTCGGCGAACGACAGGTCCGCGACCAGCCGCACCCCCGCCGAGGTGGCGACCACCCCGGGCGCGGGAGCGGCGAGCTGCACCCGGTAGCCCGCCCGGCCACCGGTCTCCCGGTTGGCCAGCGCGAACACCTCGGCCGGGCCGGTCACGTCGAGGAGGTCGACATCGGGGAAGACCGCGATGACGACGCGGCGGTTCGTGGACATGCACCCATCGTCACAGCCGCCCCGGATGGCCGCAATGACGGCGTTCTGTCACATCCGGACACGGCCGGGGGCCTTCACGGACCGGGGAGAATACGTCCGTGACTGACACGCTCGGCGCGATACCGCCCCGCCGCCGCACGGGGGAAGAACCCCTGCACCTGGACGGCGCCACCCACGGCAGCCTGCGAGGCTTCTGGGAATGGGCCTATTCGGGCCTGGTGGGCAACACCCTCCGCGGAGTGCCGGCCGAGTACATCGTCGCGCTCGCGCTCGGCCGGGCCGACGGCACCCGGGTGGACTTCGACTCGGTGGACATCCGCATGCCCGACGGGCCACAGGTCGAGGTCAAGTCGGCGGCCTACCTCCAGGAGTGGAGCCAGTCCAAGCCGTCGGCCATCTCCTTCTCCATCGCCCCGGCCGAAGGATGGAACGCGGTGACGGGAGAGGTGGACCCGGCCCGCATGCGCCGCGCCGACGTGTACGTCTTCTGCCTGCTGCGGCATCAGGACAAGGGGACGCTGGACCCCCTCGACCTCACCCAGTGGACCTTCTACGTCCTCCCCACCCGCGTCCTGGACGAGCACCGGCCGGAGCAGCGCACCCTCACGCTCTCCTCGCTCCTCGCGCTCGACCCGCGGCGCACGGACTTCCCGGGGCTGCGCACCGCGGTGCTCCACGGCGCGGAGCACCGCGGCTGACGCCTAGCCGCGGGTGAGGCGGACCGGCAGGGACGTCACGTTGTTGCTGATGAAGCTGCGCTGGTAGGGGAGTTCGGCATCGGGGACCGCGAGGTCGAGGTCCGGGAAGCGGGTGAAGAGCCGCTCCAGGGCGATCGTGGCCTCCATGCGGGCGAGCGGGGCGCCCATGCAGTAGTGGGCCCCGTGGCCGAAGGAGAGGTGGCGGGCCGCCGTGGGGCGGGTGATGTCGAAGCGGTCGGCGTCCGGGCCGTGGAAGGCCTCGTCGCGGCCGGCCGCGGTGTACCCGGCGAGCACCGGGGTGCCCTGCGGGATCACGGCGCCGTCCACGGTCAGGTCGCGGGTGGGGTAGCGGAAGGGGAACCAGCTGACGGGGCCGTCCCAGCGCAGGGTCTCGTCCACCACGTCCGACCAGGTCGCCTTACCGTCCAGGACGAGCGCGAGCTGATCGCGGTGGGTGCACAGGGCGCGGACGGCGTTGACGATGAGGTTGAGGGTGGTCTCGTGGCCGGCGACCAGCATCAGCCGCATGGTGCCGATCAGTTCGAGCTCGCTGAGCCGGTCTCCGTCGCCCTCGCGGACGGCGATGAGGGCGCTGGTGAGATCGTCGCCGGGCTGCTCCCGCCGGGCCGCGGCGATCGTGCCGATGAGCGCGACGAGTTCCTGGAGGGCGGCCATCTTCTCGGCCGGGGTGATGTCGGTCGCGATGATCACCGTGTTGGTGAGGTGGTGCAGCCGGCCCCGGTGCTCGGGGTCCACGCCGAGCAGCTCGCAGATGACGTTCATCGGGAGCGGCAGCGCGAAGTGCTCGTACAGGTCGGCGACCCCGTCCGGGGCCTCGGCCGCGGCACGGTCTAGGTCGTCGAGCAGATCGGCGGTCAATTCCTCGATGCGCGGCCGCAGTTGTTCCACCTGGCGGGCCGTGAAGGCCTTGCCGACCAGCGAGCGCAGGCGACGGTGGTCGGCGTCGTCGGCGGTGTGCATCCCCTGGGCGTTGGCGAAGACGCGCAGCGGCCAGTCAGCGGGGATCGTGCCGTCGTGCAGGGCGGGGAAGTGCCGGGCGTCCTTGGCCACGTCGGGGTGCGCGAGGAACTCCTTCAGCGCCTCGTGCCCCAGGACGACCGCCCCCGGCACCCCGCCGGGGAGTACGAGCTCCGCCACGGCGCCCCGCTCGGCGCGCAGCCGGGCGTTGAGCGCGTGCGGGCAGCCACCGGCGGGGTCGATGACGTGCGGGGCGGGCGGGACGGGCGGGACGGGCGGGACGGGTGAAATGTGGGAGGACAAGCCGACTCTCCTGACCTGATGAACGAAACTCGGTCAACAGTGCGGGTTCGTCGGCGTGTTGTACAAGTCCGTCCCGGACGCGTCTCAGAACCAGTTCACGGTCAGCGCGAAGGACGTGCCGGCGGTGGCTCCAGTGGAGTCGGTCGCGGTCGCGGTGACGGTCACGGTGCCGACCGCCCAGGGCTTTCCGGTGATGCGTCCGGAGCCGGCGTCGAGGGTGAGCCCCCAGGGCAGGCCGCCGACCGCGTACGTGACGGGGGCCTTGCCGCCGCTGGTGGCCAGCTGGATGGTGCACGACTGGTTGAACTTGCATGTCTGCACGCCGGGGTTGGTGAACTTCAGGCCGCCCGGTGTGGGAGTGGGAGTGGGGGTGGGCGTCGGGGTCGGTGTGGGGGTTGGCGTCGGGGTCGGGGTAGGCGTGGGGGTCGGGGTAGGCGTGGGGGTCGGGGTCGGGGTCGTGCCGCAGCCCGGCGTGGCCTCCGGTGGCAGCGGTACCCGCCAGATCTGGGTGTCGTTCTCCGAGCCGACGAGCAGGCTCGCGCAGTCGGCGTACGTCACCGTCTCCCCCTGCGACTGCGCAGGCAGGGCGACGTCCGCGAGTTTGGCCCCTGCCGTGTCGTACACGGTCGCGGTGTTGGCGCCGAGCGGCCCGCCACTGCGCAGGGTGTACGAGGCACCCGTCGGGGAGAACGCGCCGTCGGTGGCGAACACCGGGCCGGGACGGACCGCCGTGAGGGTGTTGACCTGGCCGGTCACGGGTGGCAGCGGGGCCTGGTACAGCTGGCCCGCGGCGCCGATGAGCTTGCTCGCGATGTGGATCCGTCCGGTGACGGGGTCGGCGAGCAGGGACTCGGCGTCGTGCTTGCCGTCCGCGTAGGCGAAGCGGTAGGTCACCGGCGTCACCGTGGCGTTGGCGAGCTGGTCGGGCTCGGCGAAGGAGTGCACGGTGATCTCGGCGCGGCCGCTGAAGTTGTCCCCGATGTCGCCGACCAGGATGGCGGGGCCGCCGCCGGCGTCCTTGCCGATCGCCAGGCCCTCCCAGTCGGTGTTGCCGACGCCGGAGACCGTGTAGGTGGCCGCGAGCCGGCCGGTGGCGGTGGTGCAGTCGATGGCGAAGACCTGGTTGGTGTTGCCGCTGTCGTTGACCACGTAGAAGACGCCCGGGTGCTTGCGGCTCATGGCGAGCCCGCTCTGTTCCGCCAGGCCGGCGGGGAGGGTGCACTTCTTCTCCGGCGCCAGGGCGTCGGCGGCAACGGTGGTGGTGGTCGTGGCGGGCGGGGCTGCCGGGGAAGCGGTGGCGCTGGTCATCCAGGCGACGGCGGGCAGGATCGTGGCGAGGACCGCCGTCGCGAGGGCGGCGGCCCGGTGGGGTGTCGGTGCGAGGAGTCGGGACATGCCCACAATGTGACGGCACATCAGTTGGCGGTACAGACCCAATCCCTTCCCGTTTGAGCACCGTTCAATGCCGCGGCGGCATGTCCGCTCAGTTCTCCGGCTCCCGCACCGGCGCCTTGTGCCGGGTGTGCGCGATGAACGCGCGGGCCGCCCGGGTCAGCGGCCGCCGGGCGTGCGCGATGCCCACGGGACGCAGCAGGGGCGGGGTGAAGGAGCGCACCTCCGCGCGGCTGCCGAACGCTCTTAAGACCACGTCCCGGTACCAGATCAGTGAGCCTCGGCCGTCGGTCACGCCCGTCACCCAGGCCAGGCGCTCGTCGACCTCCAGACTGGGTACGGGGCGCACACCGAGACAGCTGAACATGGCCTCCATCTCGGTCCGCCGGCCCGTCCCCGGGGTGGGCAGCACCATCGGCAGCCCGTCGAGCATGCGGAACGGCACCGGGTCGGGCAGCCGGGAGCCGACCGGCGAGATCAGCACCACCTCGCGCTCCTGGATGAAGTGCGTGGAGAGTTCCTTGTCCACGGGCAGGTCGACCAGCGCCAACTCCGCGCGCCCCTGGTTCAGCTCCTCGACCACCGCCTCGCGGCTGTCGTGCTGCTGGAGCCGGACGTCGACGGTCGGGTGCCGCTCGGTGAAGGCGGCGATCAGGCCGGTGGCCAGGTCGAGGGCGAGGGTGGGGGTGGTGACGACGGTCAGGGCGGCCCGGGCGTCCTTGCCGTGCGGGGTCCCTATGTCGTCGATGGCCTCCACCGCGTTGAGCACCGTACGGGCCAGCCGGACGACCCGGGCCCCCTCCGGCGTGAGGTCCACCCCCCTCCCCCTGCGTGCGAGGAGTTCGACGCCGAGATCTCGTTCCATGGCCTGAACGGCCCGGGACAGGGCGGACTGGGCGACGAAGACCGAGGCGGCAGCGCTGGTGATGGACCGGCAGTCGGCGACGGCGACGAGGTAGCGGAGCTGCGCGAGTGTGGGGGTCATGGACGGACGGTAACGGCGTGGAGCTGTACCTGTAAGGGCTCGTCGGGTGAACAACTTCCCGAATCCGGTGTGGCGTTCATACCGGGTGGGCGGGGATGGCATGCCGGTCCGGCATGCCCGCGAGGATGCCGTACGAGGGCACGCGCGCCGGGGTCGGCCCGGGCGCGGCGGTAATCCCCGCAGGTCACCGGCTCGGCGGGGGTGCGTGGGGGCTCCACCCGGGGCGGGTGCCGGGTCCTCCGGGCGGGCCGGTGGGGCGAAGGCGCGCATCGCGCAATGCTGTTGACAGTGCACGGCGGCCCCCGCACGATGCATCGCGGCGTGAGGGTGTTTGACCACTGTTCAAGCCCGCCTTGTCGGCGGCGGGCCGCCCGGCTGATGCGAGGGAGACGCTGCATCCCCCCTTCGCCCTTGCTCCCGCCGTCACGCTTTTCCGTCGGCCCGCCCTCGCGTTCGTGCCGTTCCGTCGTTCCGTCGTTCCGTCGTTCTGCCGATCTGCCGTTCTTCCGCTCTGTACCGCGCCATGTCACACAGCACTGGAAGAGGAGCGCCCGTGACCCCCCAGCCCCCGCAGTCCGCCGCCACCCGTGACCTCGTCGTCGCGGTCAGCCCCTTCGAGGAGCCGCACCCCGGGATCGTGGCCGCCGCCGAGCGCGCCGGAGCCCTCGGGCTGCTCGATCTCGGCCGGGACCCGGACGCCGCACGGCGCGGCTTCGCGGAGCTGGCCCGCCGGCTCGGCGGTGGAGGTGGCGGTGGCGGCGGCCCGTACGGGGTGCGGGTGCCCGCCGGCTGCCGCGTCCAGCCCGGGGAGCTGCCCGCCGCGGTGGACACGGTGCTGCTCGCGGACCCGGACTACTACACCCCGGCGGAGGTGTCCGCGTGGGCCTCCGCTGCCGGGAAGCCCCGGGTCTGGGCCGAGGTCACCAGCCGGGCGGAGGCGGCGCAAGCCCTGGCCGCCGGGGTCGGCGGGCTCGTCGCCAAGGGCCACGAGGCCGGCGGCCGGGTCGGCGAAGCGACCACGTTCGTGCTGCTCCAGCAGCTGCTCGGCGACCCCGGCATCGCCGTGCCCGTGCGGGCCCTCGGCGGGATCGGGCCCCACACGGCGGCCGCGGCCGTCGCGGGCGGAGCGGCCGGGGTGCTGCTCGACGTACAACTGGCCCTGACCGCAGAGGGGGAGGCGGTACCTCCCGCCGAAGTGGCGGCGGCGCTCCGTTCGATGGACGGCTCAGAAACCCGACTGGTCGATGGCTACCGGGTGTTCACCCGGCCCGATCTGCCCCTGCCCGAGGGGCCCGTGGCCGCGCTCCTCGGAGCCCGGGAACTGCGGGCACAGCTGCTGCCCGTGGGGCAGGACGGGGCCTCGGCCGCCCGGCTGGCGGCGCGGTACCGGACCGCCGGTGGCGTGCTCCAGGCCGTACGGGCGGCCATCGCCGGGCACCTGACCGCGGCCGCCGGGGCCCGGCCGCTCGCCCGGCCGCTGTCCGTCGCCCAGGGCCCGATGACCCGGGTCAGCGACCAGGCGGCCTTCGCCGGGGCGGTGGCCGGCGCGGGCGGGATCCCCTATCTGGCGCTCGCGGTGATGGAGGGCCCCGACGTGCGCCGGCTGCTGACCGAGAGCGCCGAACGGCTCGGCGCCCTCCCCTGGGGCGTGGGCCTGCTCGGCTTCGCCCCGCCCGAGCTGCGGCGCGAGCAGCTGGCCGCCGTCGCCGAGGCCCGCCCGCCGTACGCGATCATCGCCGGCGGCACACCGGCGCAGGCGGCCCCGCTGGAGGCGGCGGGGATCCGCACGCACCTCCACGTGCCCTCGCCGGGGCTGCTGGAGCGGTACCTCGCCGAGGGCGCGCGGCGGTTCGTCTTCGAGGGGCTGGAGTGCGGGGGGCACGTCGGGCCCCGGGCGTCGTTCCCGCTGTGGGAGGAGCAGATCGAGCGGCTGCTGTCCTGCCCGGAGCCGGCGGCGCTGGACGTGCTGTTCGCGGGCGGCATCCACGACGAGCGCTCCGCGGCGATGGCGGCCGCGGCCGCGGCGCCGCTGGCGGAGCGGGGTGCGCGGGTCGGGGTGCTGATGGGCACCGCGTACCTCTTCACGGAGGAGGCGGTGGCGGCGGGCGCGGTGGTACGGGGCTTCCAGCGTGCGGCGCTGGACTGCGAAGGGACCGTGCTGCTGCACACCGCCCCCGGCCACGCCACGCGCTGTGCGGCCACCCCGTACGCCGACACCTTCGAGGAGACCCGCCGCCGCCTCACGGACAGCGGCACCGAGCCGCGCCGCCTGTGGGAGGAACTGGAGGGCCTCAACCTGGGCCGCCTCCGCCTCGCCAGCAAGGGCCTGCGGCGACCCGTGCCGGCCTCCCCTGCGGGGGGCTCGGCGGGCGATCCAGCCCCTCCGGCGTTTGAGGAGCGGGGTCCGGGGCGGAGCCCCGGCGGCGGAGCCGCGCCCGAGGCCGGGGGCACCCCGCCCGATGGCCACCGCCTGGAGGCCGTGTCCGAGGACGAGCAGTACGCCGAGGGGCTGTTCATGCTCGGGCAGGCCGCCGCGCTGCGGTCCGAGACCACCACCGTGGCCGCGCTGCACGCGCAGGTCACCGAGGGGGCGACGGAGCTGCTGGCGCGGCGGGCGCAGGACTTCGCCACCCCGGCCGGGCCGATGTCGGCGGACCCCCTCGACGTCGCCATCGTCGGGATGGCCTGCGCCTACCCCGGCGCCCCCGATCTCGCCGCCTACTGGGCCATGGTGCTCGCCGGCACGGACGCCGTGACCGAGGTGCCGGCCGAGCGCTGGGACCCTGAGCTGTACTACGACGCCGACCCCGCCCGGGCCGGCGAGCGGACCCCCTCGCGCTGGGGCGGGTTCCTCGGTCCGGTGCCCTTCGACGCCCTCGCGCACGGCATACCGCCCACCTCCCTCACCGGGATCGAGCCCGTACAGCTGCTGGCCCTGGAGATCTCCGCCCGGGCCCTCGCGGACGCCGGGTACGGCAGGGGCCGGGAGTTCGACCGGTCCCGGACCTCGGTGGTGTTCGGCGCGGAGGCCGGCACCGAGCTGGCCGGCGCGTACGGGCTGCGCGCCCTGCACCCCGCCTACCTGGGCGAGCTGCCACCCGCGCTGGACGAGCAACTCCCCCGCCTCACCGAGGACTCCTTCCCCGGGATCCTCGCCAACGTGATCGCCGGCCGGGTCGCCAACCGCCTCGACCTCGGCGGCGCGAACTGCACGGTCGACGCCGCCTGCGCGTCCTCGCTCGCCGCGCTGGACCTCGCCTGCCGGCAACTCCGCGACGGGGACTCCGACATGGTGCTGTGCGGCGGCGCCGACGTGCACAACGGCATCAACGACTACCTGATGTTCGCCTCCGTCCGCGCGCTGTCCCCCGCCGGCCGCTGCCGGCCCTTCGACTCGGCCGCCGACGGGATCGCCCTCGGCGAGGGCGTCGGCGCGCTCGTCCTGAAGCGGCTCGCCGACGCCGAGCGGGACGGGGACCGGGTGTACGCCGTGATCAAGGCGGTCGGCGCCTCCAGCGACGGCCGCTCGCTCGGCCTGACCGCGCCCCGCCCGGAGGGCCAGCGGCGGGCGCTGGAGCGGGCCTACGCGCGGGCCGGGGTCACCCCGGGCGAGGTGGGCCTGGTCGAGGCGCACGGCACCGGCACCGTGGTCGGCGACAGTACCGAACTGGCCGTCCTGAGCGAGCTGTTCACCGCCTCCGGCGCCGCCGCCGGATCCTGCGCGCTGGGCTCGGTGAAATCTCAGCTCGGGCACACCAAGTGCGCGGCCGGCCTGGCCGGGCTGATCAAGGCGGCCCGGGCCGTCCACGCGGGCGTGCGGCCGCCGACCCTGCACATCGACACCCCGAACCCGGCCTGGGAGGCCGGGAGCAGCCCCTTCTACTTCGACGCCGAGGCCCGGCCCTGGGCGGTGCCCGCGGAGCGGCGCGTCGCCGGGGTCAGCGCGTTCGGCTTCGGCGGCACCAACTACCACGCGGTGCTGACCGGTTACGCCGGTGCGGAGGAGCCCCGGCACGGGCTGGAGGAGTGGCCCGCCGAGGTGTTCTTCTTCCGCGGCGAGGACCGGCGCGCGGCGGGCCGGGCGATGGCGCGGCTCGCGGCCCGCCTGGAGGAGAACGAGGCGGCCGGGCGGCCGTGGGCGCTGCGCGACCTCGCGGCGGAGGTCGCGGCCGACCCCGGGCCGGTCCACGTGGCGGTCGTGGCCGCCGACCTCGACGAGCTGGCGGCCCGGCTGGAGCCGGCCCGGGCCTTTGCCGCGGGCGCGGGGATCCACGTACGGGAGGAGTCCGCGCGGCCGGGGCGGGTGGCGTTCCTGTTTCCCGGGCAGGGCAGCCAACGGCCCGGGATGCTGGGCGAGTTGTTCATGGCGTTCCCGGCGCTGCGCAGCCTGCTGGACGAGGCGCCGGGGTCGGTGGTCTCGGCGATGTTCCCGCCGGCGGCGTTCACCGCCGAGGAGCGGGCCGCACGGCGGGCCGCCGTCACCGACACCCGGGTGGCCCAGCCGGCCCTCGGGCTGGCGGGGGCGGCCGCGCACCAGCTGCTCGGCGAGCTCGGCGTCCGGCCGGACTGCGTGGCCGGGCACTCGTACGGGGAGCTGGCCGCGCTCTGGGCCGCCGGGGCGTACGACACGGAGAGCCTGCTGCGGCTGAGCACCCGGCGGGCCGAGGCGATCGTGGCGGCGGCCGGAGCGGATCCGGGGACGATGGCCGCGGTGTCGGCGGCCCCGGACGACGTGCGGGAGGTCGCTGAGCGCGCCGGATGCGTGGTGGCGAACCACAACGCGCCCCGGCAGTGCGTGATCTCGGGCCCGACGGAGGCGGTCGCGGCGGCGGTGTCGGAGCTGCGCGAGGCGGGCCTCTCGGCCGAACCCCTCCCCGTGGCCTGCGCGTTCCACAGCGAGGTGGTCGCGGGGGCGGTGGACGCCCTCGGGGCCGAGCTGGCGGAGACGGCGGTGTCCGCGCCGGGCGTCGAGGTGTGGTCGAACTCGACGGCCGAGCCGTATCCGTCTTCTCCTGACGATGTACGAAGCCTTGTCGCACGCCAACTCGGCCTGCCGGTCCGCTTCGTGGAGCAGGTGGAGGCCATGTACGCCTCCGGCGTCCGGACCTTCGTGGAAACGGGCCCCGGCCGCGTGCTCTCCGCGTTGGTCGCCCGCATCCTCGGCGAGCGCCCGCACACGGTGGTGCCGCTGGACGTGCCGGGCGAGCACGGGCTGCTCCGGCTGGTCCGCGCGCTGGCGGAGCTGGCGGCGGCGGGCGTGCCGGTGGCGCCGGAGGCGCTGTTCCGCGGCCGGACCTCCCGCCTCCCGGACCGCGCGCCGCGCCGCCCGGGCTGGCTGGTCGACGGCCACCTGGTCCGCACGGCGGACGGCACCCCGCTCCCGGGCGGCCTCCAACCGGCCCGTCCCGTACCTCCGGCCCCCGCCTCCAGCACGACCTGGGACTCCGGCGCCTGGGCGACCGCGGCGGCCCGCGCGACCGCCGCCGGCCTCACGGCCCCGTGGACAACCCCCACCACCGTCCCGGGCGTCGTCCCGGACCCCGCCCCCTGGGCAACCCCGAACCCCGGCGCGAGCACGGCCGCACCCACCACCGTCGTCCCGGACCCCGCCCCGGACCCCGGCGCGAGTACGGCCGCACCCCCGTGGGCAACCTCCGTCACCGGCCCGGGCGCAGGCCCGTGGGCGGCCCCCGCCACCGCCCCGTGGGCGGCTCCCGGCACCGGCGCTGCGGTGGCCGCGGCCGGCGACCGGCGCGAGGAGGCGGTGCTCCACTACCTGCGCGCTTCGCGTGAACTGGTGCAGGCGCAGCGGGACGTCCTGCTGGGCTACCTGGGCGCGACGGCCCCTGCCGGGGCGGGCGTTCCGGCCCCGGGCACGTGGTCCGGCGGCGCCGCGGGCCACGCCTGGGCGGGCGACGTGCCCGGGCTGTCCCAGCCGAACGCCACCCACCCGGCGGGTACGGTGTTCAACCCCGCCGGACCCGCGGCCGGCACCCGGGCGGAGCCGGGCTCCCGGCCCGGCGTCGGCGCCCCGGCCCCGGGCCTGCCCTGGGCCCCCTGGCCCGGCGGCCCCGGACAGGCGGCCCCCGCCACCTGGCCCGGCAGCACTGCCACGGGAGCGGGCGCGCCCGGAGCTCCCTGGCCCGGCGGGGAGTCGGGCGCGGGCAACGGACCGGCCGGTGCGGCCCCGGATCCCCTCGCGCCCGCCGCCGGAGGCGCCCGGTCGGCCGAGGAGGTCATGGAGGTCGTGCTGGAGATCGTGCACACGCGGACCGGGTACCCCCGGGACATGCTCGACCCGGCGCTGGATCTGGAGGCGGACCTCTCCATCGACTCCATCAAGCGGGTCGAGATCATCGGCGCCCTCGCCGACCGCATCGGGCTCCCGCAGGGCCCCGGCGGGACCTCCCAGGACGCGGTCGAGGAGCTGTCGCGGATCAAGACCCTGCGCGGGATCGTGGACTGGGTCGTCTCCCACACGGGCGGGCCCGCCAGGGAGCAGGAGCCGACGCGGGCGCACACGGCGGCGCCCGCCGGGGTCCCGCTCGCCGCGCCGCCGGCGGACCCGCCCGGCCCCGGAACCGCCGCGGCGCCGGTCAGCCGGCTCCGGGTCGACTCGCTGCCCGAGCCCCCGGCCGCCGGGAACCCCGGGAGCCTGCGCGGCCTGCGCATCGGGGTCGTCGGGGACGGCCACCCGGTGGGGCTCGCGCTCGGCGCGGCCCTGCGGGCGCACGGGGCCGAGGTACGGGCCCTCGACGCGGCGGAGGCCGGGCTGGACGGCATCGTCGACCTGTCCCCCCTGCAAGCTGACGCCCCGGAGGGGCCGGAGGCCGAGCCCCTGCTGCCCGAGGCCTTCCCCGGGCTGCGCGCCGCGCTGACGGGCGGGGTGCCCAGGCTGCTCCTCGTCTCCGCGCCCACCCTCCGCGGCGCGGGCCTGCACGGCTTCGCCCGCAGCGCCGCCCTCGAGTTCCCCGGGGCGCTGGTCCGGGCCGTGGAGGTCCACCCCAAGGAGGCCCCCGAGCAGGTCGCGGCGCAGCTGCTGGCCGAGTTGGGCTGCGACCCGGCGGCGGCCGACGCGCCCGCGTCCGTCGGGTACACCGCCGAGGGGGTGCGGGTGGCCCGCCGCCCGGTGCCCGCCGCCCTCACCCGGGACGACGGCGCCGCACCGCTCCTCGCCCCCGGTTCCGTGGTCCTGCTCACCGGCGGGGCCCGCGGGATCACCGCGCGGACCGCCCTCGCGCTGGCCCGCGCCACCGGCTGCCACATCGAGTTGATCGGCCGCACCCCAGAACCGGCGTCGGCCGAGGACGAGTTCGGCCAGGCCCACGACCGGGTCGCGCTGCGCGCCGCGCTGATCGCCACCGGGCTGCGCAAGCCCGCCGAGATCGAGGCGGCCGCCTCCCGGATCCTCGCGGAGCGCGAGGTACGAGCCACCCTGACCGAACTCGCCACTGCCGCGGCCTCCGTCCGCTACCACTGCGCGGACGTCACCGACGCGGCGGCCGTACGGGCCGTGGTGGCCGACGTCCGGGCCCGGCACGGCCGGCTCGACGGGATCGTGCACGGCGCCGGGATCCTGCGGGACGCCCTGCTGCGGGACAAGCAGCCCGCCGACTTCGCCGAGGTGTTCACCACCAAGGTGGCCGGTGCCCGCAATCTGGCCGCCGCGGCGGCCGAGCACGGCACGGCGCCCGCGCCCCGGTTCCTGGCCCTGTTCGGCAGCGTCGCCGGGGTGTACGGGAACCGCGGCCAGTGCGACTACGCGGCGGCCAACGACGCCCTCGACGGGCTCGCGCACACCTGGGCCGAGTCCTTCCCGGGCCGGGTGCTGAGCGTGGACTGGGGCCCCTGGGCGGCGGACGCGGGCGGGATGGTCACCCCCGAGCTGGAGCGCGCGTACGCCCGGCGCGGCATCCCGCTGATCACGCCGGAGGCGGGCACCGCCGCGTTCCTCGCGGAACTCGCGCACGGAACCGACGTACAGGTCGTCCTGATGGCGTCCGCGGCGGAGGGGCACGGCGATGAGTGAGCGCGAGCCGCGCCGCGGCCCCCGCCCGACCGACGCGGCGATCGTCGGGATGGGGGCCGTCTTCCCGGGGGCCGCCGACCTGGCCGCCTACCGGCGCAATCTCCTCGCCGGTACGGACTCCATCGGCGAAGTCCCCCCGGGGCGCTGGGATCCGGAGGTGTACTACGACCCGGACGGCGCCACCGGCCCGGTGTCCGGCGACCGGTTCTACTGCCGGCGCGGCGGCTTCGTCGACGGGCTCGCCGCCTTCGATCCGACCCGGTTCGGGATCATGCCGGCCGCGGTGGAGGGTGCCGAGCCGGACCAGATGCTGGCCCTGCACGCCACGGCCGAGGCCATCGCGGACGCGGGCGGCGAGAGCCGGCTGCCGGCGGACCGCTCCCGGATCGGCGTGGTGCTGGGACGGGGCGGCTTCATGGGCGTGGCCACCGCCCGTCTGGACCAACGGGTGCGCACGGCCCACCAGTTGGCCCAGACGCTGCGGGAGCTCGCACCGGAGCTCGGCGAGCGGCGGATCGCGCAGGTGCGCTCGGCCTTCCAGGAGGCGCTCGGCCCGGAGCGGCCGGACGCTTCGATCGGGCTGGTGCCGAGCTTCACCGCCGCCCGCACCGCGAACCGGCTGGACTTCCGGGGCCCCGCCTACACCCTGGACGCGGCCTGCGCCTCCTCGCTGCTGGCCGTCGACCAGGCGGTCGGGCTGCTGGCGGCCGGCCGCTGCGACGCGGTGGTCGCGGGCGCCGTCCACCACTGCCACATCGCCACGCTGTGGAGCGTGTTCACGCAGCTGCGGGCGCTCAGCCCGAGCGAGCGGATCCGGCCCTTCGACCGGCGGGCCGACGGGACGCTGCTGTCCGAGGGCACCGGTGTGGTGCTGCTGAAGCGGCTGGCGGACGCGGAGCGCGACGGGGACCGGATCTACGCCGTGATCCGGGGTACGGGCGTCGCCGGGGACGGGCGGGCGGCGAGCCTGATGAGCCCGCTCGTCGCCGGGCAGGTACGGGCGCTGGAGCGGGCCTGGCGGGAAGCCGGACTGGACCCGCGGGCGCCGGGCGCGCTGGGGCTGCTCGAGGCCCACGGCACCGGGACCCCGGTCGGGGACGCGGCCGAACTGGACACCCTGGCGCAGGTGTTCGGCCCGCCCTCGCAGTCGGAGGACGGGCGCGGGATCGGCTTCGGTTCGGTGAAGTCGATGCTGGGGCACACCATGCAGGCCTCCGGCATGGCCGGGCTGATCAAGGCTGCCCTCGCGGTGCACGAGGGGGTGCTGCCGCCGACCCTGCACCTGGAGGAGCCGCACGCGGACCTCGTGCGGACCCGGATGCGGCCGGTGACGGCGGCGGAGCCGTGGGAGCGCGGGCCGGCGCCGCGCCGGGCCGGGGTCAACGCGTTCGGCTTCGGCGGGATCAACGCGCACGTGGTGCTGGAGGAGGCCCCCGCGGCCGCCCGCCCGGCGGCTCCGGTGCGGCGGTTCCTCCCGCTGGGGGCCTCGGCCGCTCCGGTGGGCCCCGGCCCGGCCCGCGCCCGGGAGGACGTACTGCTGCTGGCCGCGGACAGCCCGGCGGAGTTGTCGGCGCTGCTGGCCTCCGGCGCTCCGGTGTCGGGGGGTGCCGGGTCGTGCCGGCTGGCGGTGGTCGGGCCGACGCCGCAGCGGCTCGCGCTGGCCGCGAAGGCGGTGGCGCGCGGCCGGGCCTGGCGGGGCAGGGGGGACGTGTGGTTCGCGCCGGAGCCGCTGGGCGGACGTACGGCGTTCCTCTTCCCCGGACTGGAGCCGGAGTTCGCACCGGTCCTGGACGACGTGGCGGACCGCCTCGGTCCCGCCCGGCCCCCGCTCACCCGGGGCTCGTCCCTGGTCGAACGGGCCCTGGACGCGATCGCGACCGGCCGGTTCTTCGCCGGGGTCCTGCCCGGGCTCGGCATCGGGGCCGACGTGCTGGCGGGCCACAGCCTGGGCGAGTGGGCGGCGATGGTGGCCGCCGGGATGTACCCGAAGGAGGCGGCCGACACCTTCCTCGGCTCGCTGCGGCCGGGCGACCTGCTGGTCCCGGACCTCGTGTACGCGGCGCTGGGCTGCGGTGCGCGGCGGGCGGAGGCGGCGCTGCACGGCCTGGACCGGGTGGTGGTCAGCCACGACAACTGCCCGCACCAGTCGGTGGTGTGCGGGGAGCCGGAACAAGTCGCCGCGGTGGTGGGCCGGTTGCGCGCCGACGGGGTGCTCGGGCAGGAACTGCCGTTCCGCTCGGGCTTCCACACCCCGATGTGGGAGCCGTACCTGGGGCAGGTGCGGGCCGCGTTCGGCCGGCTGCCGCTGCGGGCCGGTTCCGTTCCCGTCTGGTCGGCCACGACGTGCGCGCCGTTCCCGTCCGAGCCCGGTGACGTACGGGAGTTGGTGGTACGCCACCTCCTGGAACCGGTCCGGTTCCGCGAGCTGACCCTGCGGCTGTACGAGGAGCAGGGCGTACGGACCTTCGTCACGCTGGGCCCCGGCAGCCTGCCGGGCTTCGTCGAGGACACCCTGCGCGACCGGCCGCACCTGTCGGTGTCCGTCTCCTCCCCCCGCCTCGGCGGCCTGGCGGCCCTCCGGCGCGCCTGCGCCGCGTTGTGGGCCGAAGGCCACGCACCCCACTGGGACCGGCTGCACGAACCGACCGCCGCTTCGAACCCGGCGGGCTCGCCGGCACCCGGGCCGGTGGACTCCCCCGGCCCGGGTGCCGCCCGCCCTGAGACGCACCCGGGGTCCCTTCGTCGCGCCGACGACCCCGGTGCGGGGCCCGGCCCGGGCCGCAGTTCGAGCCCGGGCCGGGGCCACACCCCCGTCCCCCCACCCTCACCCGGCACCGGCACCCGCCGCGGGCTCAGCGTGCCCCTGGACCTCGGCTCTCCGCTGGTCCGGCTCGGGGAGGCCGCCCGGGCCTCGCTCGGCGGACTCCTGTCGCCGCCCGCGCCCGAGGCACCGGCACCGGCGCCGGCACCAGCGGAGCCGCCCGGCCCGCGGCCCGTGCTGCTGTCCGCCCTGGACGCCGTACTCTCCGACACCGGCACCGCCGCCCGGAGCGTCACCGAGGCGTGGGCGGCCGCGGCCGTGAGACCGCCGGACGCGCCGGTTCCCGGCGCCCGGCCCGGCCCCGCCGCGCCGCCGACCGCGGCGGGGCCGGATCACCACCCGCACCACGGTTCGGGAAGGGCCACGGGGAAGGAACTCCTGCGGCTCTCCCTCGCCGCGCTGCCCTACGTGCGGGACCACTGCGTGTACCTCCAGCCCGACGGCTGGCCGGAGGACTCCGACTGGTTCCCCGTCGTGCCCATGACCACCATGCTGGAGCTGGCCGCCGACGCCGCCCGGCGCACCGCTCCCCCCGGCCTCGCCGTCGTCGGCTACGAGGACGTACGCGCCCTGCGCTGGCTCGCCGTCGAACCCGCCGTGGACGTCGAGGTCACCGTCCGCGACGACGGCCCCGGCCGGCTCCGCGTGACCCTCGGGGAGTACGCGAGCGTGGTCGTCCTGCTCGGCGCGCGGTACGAGCCGCCGCCCGCGCCGGACGCCACCCCGCTGCGCGACCCGCGGCCCGCGCCCGTCAGCGCGGAGGCCCTCTACCGGGACCGGTGGATGTTCCACGGCCCGCGCTTCGCCGCCGTGCACGAGGTGCGGGCGGTCGGCGAGGACGGCATCCAGGGGGTCCTGCGGGCGCTCCCCGATCCGGGCGCGCTGCTGGACGCCGCCGGGCAGCTGTTCGGGCACTGGATGCAGCTGCGGCTGCCGGTGGACCGGCTCGTCTTCCCGGCCAGTGTGGACACGATCCGCTTCTACGGACCGGCGCCCGCCGAGCGGGACCTCGTCGCCGCGACCGCCCGCATCCGCGAGGTGCGCGACGTCACCGTGCGCGGCGACCTCGAACTGCGCCGCACCGACGGCAGCGGCAACGGAGGCGGCGCGGTCTGGGCGCGGATCGAGGGGTGGACGTACCGCCGCTTCGGCGCCGACGAGCGGGTCTGGCCGATGAAGTTCACCCCGGAGGTGTGCGGCATCGGCGAGCCCCGGCCCGAGGGCTGGTGCCTGGCCCGCCGGCGGTGGACCGACCCGGCCTCGCAGGAGCTGGTGATGCGCCGCTACCTCGGCGCCGCCGAACGGGCGGTGTACGAGCGGCTGTCGCCGCGCGCCCGGGCGCCCTGGCTGCTCGGCCGGATCGCGGCCAAGGACGCGCTGCGCGGGCTGCTGTGGGAGGCCGGGGCGGGGCCGGTGTTCCCGGTGGAGGTGCCGGTCGGCAACGACGCGGCGGGCCGCCCGCTGGCCGAGGGCCCGCTGACCGGCGGCTACCGGCTGTCGATCGCGCACAAGGACCGGATCGCGGTCGCCCTCGCCCATCCCTCCCGGGCGGTCGGCATCGACGTGGAGCCGGTGACCACCGACCCGGACGCGCTGGTCCGCATCGCGCTCGGTCCGGACGAACTCCGCCTGGCGCAGCGGCTGGCCGCCCGCGACGGCACCGGCCTGCCGGCCGCGCTGACCGCCCTGTGGTGCGCCAAGGAGGCCGCCGCCAAGGCGGAGGGCACCGGGCTCGGCGGCCGGCCCCGGGAGTGGCGGGTCACCGAGGACGCCGAGGACGCCGCGAACACCGGCAGCACCGGGAGCACCGGGAGTGCGGACCTCGGCCTCCTGCTGGTGCTTTCGCCCGGCGGACGCCCGTACCCGGTCCGCACCACCCTGCTCCACCTCGCTCCGCTCGACCACGTCGTCGCCTGGACCGCCGACCCGGCGGCCCCGCCCACCGTCCCCTTCCAGCTCACGGAGACCCGTCATGGCACCTGACATCCTCGCCGAGATCACCTCCATGCTCGTGGAGATCGTCGGCGACGAGTACCTGCTCGCGGAGGAGGTAACGATGGAGACGACCTTCAACCAGGATCTCGCGCTGGAAAGCGTCGAGTTCGTGGCCCTCGCCGAACTGCTGCACCACCGCTACGGCGCCGATGTGGACCTGATGGGGTTCCTGGCGGAGAAGGACATGGACGCCATCCTCGCGATGTCCGTCGGCGAACTCGTCACGCACATCGGCCGGATCACGCACGCCTCCCTCGCCCGGACCTCGGCGGCCGCCACCGCCGCGTCGGCCGGCTGAGCCCGCCATGGCCGTCGTCCACGCGGGCTCCCTGCGCTTCCACGTCCAGCGGCTCCCGGCCGACGCCGGGGCCGCCGGACCCGGCCGGCCCGTCGTCGTGTTCCTGCACGGGCTGGTCGTCGACAACCTGTCCTCCTTCTACTGCCCGCTGGCCGTGCCCGTGGCGCGGGCCGGGTACGAGACCGTCCTGTACGACCTGCGCGGCCACGGCCGCACCGAGCGGCCGGCCACCGGCTACGACAGCCGCACGGCCGTACGGGACCTGTTCGCGCTGCTCGCCGCCCTGGACCTCGGCGGCCACCCGGTCCACCTGGTCGGCAACAGCTACGGCGGCACCCTCGCCCTGCACGCCGCCCTGGCCCGGCCCGACCTCGTCGCCGGGCTCACCCTCCTCGAACCGCCGCTCAGCGGCGGCTGGGTGGAGAACATGGTGGACACCCTGTCCGCCGCCGCGCTCAGCCTGGAGGACAGCCCGGTCCCGACCGAGCTGGCCGGCCTGCGGCTGCGCAAGGCCGCGAACCTGACGGCCATCGCCGACGCCCTCCTCAACCGCACCACGCTGATCGACGACATCGCGGGGAGCCGCACCTTCACCCCGGCCGACTACGCCCGACTGCGCTGCCCGGTGCTGCTCGTCTGCGGCGAGCACTCCGAACTCGTGCCGGGCGCACGGGAACTGGTCCGCGCCGCGCCGGAGGTCGCGGCGCTCGAGATCCTGCCGGGCCTGGGCCACGACGTGCTGAAGGAGAGCAGCGGCGCGCTGCGCAAGACCGTACTCGCACATATCGACGCCACGGCCGGCCTGGCCGAGGACCGTACCCGGACGGGAGCTCTGGTCCCATGAAGGTGCTCTTCGCGGTCCCCCCGCTGGCCGGGCACGTCAATCCGACCGTGGCCGTCGGCGCCGAACTGGCGGCACGGGGGCACGAGATCGCCTGGACCGGTCCGGTCTCCGCGCTGGCCGGGCTGCTGCCGGCCCGGGCCCGGATCCTGCCGGCCGGTGAGGAGGAGGCCGGCCGGGAGATCGGCGGCACCTACGCCGAGCTGCACGAACGGTGGCGCGATCTGCGCGGGGTCGGCGCGCTGCGCTTCCTCTGGGAGGAGGCCCTCGTCCCGCTGGCCCGGGCCATGGTCCCGGGGGTGACCCGGGCGGTGCACTCCTTCGAGCCGGACCTGCTGGTCGCCGACCAGCAGGCCCTGGCCGGACCGATCGTCGCCCGGCGGGCCGGCATCCCGTGGGCCACCTCCGCGAGCACCTCCGCCGAACTGACCCGCCCCTTCGCGGACTTCCCGAAGGTCGGCGAGTGGGTGGCCGGGCAGATCGCGGGACTGGTCGCCGAGTTCGGAGCAGGGGGCCGGGCCACGGGCGGGACCGAGCACTGGGACCCCCGGTTCTCGGACCGGCTGGTGCTGGTCTTCTCCACCCCCGAACTCGTGGGGCCGAGCGAGGACTTCCCGTCGCACTTCGCCTTCGTCGGGCCGGCGTTCGGGGCCCGGCCCGCGCCTCCCTGCTTCCCCTGGCAGCGGCTGGACCCGGCGCGCAAGCGGGTCCTGGTGTCGCTGGGCACCCTCAACCAGGAGGCGGGCGGCCGCTTCTACCGCGCGGTGCTGGGCGCCGCCGAACGGCTGGCCGGGGAGGCGCAGCTGATCCTGGCGGCGCCCGCCTCACTGATCGGGGATCCGCCCGGGCACCTGCTGCTCCAGGAGCGGGTCCCACAGCTGGAACTGCTCCCGCACCTGGACGCGGTGGTCTGCCACGGCGGCCACAACACCGTCTGCGAGTCCCTCGCGCACGGGCTGCCGCTGGTGGTCGCCCCGATCCGGGACGACCAGCCGATCGTGGCCCGGCAGGTCGTCGAGGCGGGGGCGGGGGTCCGGGTGCGGTTCGGCAGGACCCGGGCCGAGGAACTGCGCGACGCGCTCACGGCCGTGCTGGACGACCCCGGCCCCCGCCGGGCCGCCCGGCGGATCCAGGCCTCATTCGCCGCGGCGGGCGGAGCCGCCGCCGCGGCCGACCGGTTGGAGAAGCTCCTATGACACCACCCCCGCTCCCCCGGATCCGCTGGGTCCCGGCGGTGCTGCTGGCCGCGCTCGGTGCGGGCACCGTGCGCACCCGGCGGCGGTTGCGGGCGATCCACGTACTGCCGGCGGTGCCGCCCGCGGCGACCGCCGTGCCGCGGGCCGCCGGGTGGCGGCTGCTCACCGCCCGGGGGGTGGAGCCCGACCCGGCCACCTTCCTCGCGGCCTGTGCGCACGCCGAGCGGGAGGGGCTGCGGGTGCTGGACCTGCTCCCCGCGGATCTGGCCGCCGAGCGGGTGCTCGGGCTGCTGCGGCTGGTGGACCCGGCGCGCTACCGGGAGGACCGGCTGGGCGAAGGGCGGGGGGCCGGGTTCGCCGTGCTCGTCGCGGAGGAGGTGCTGGCGCGGGCCGGGGTGGACGCGGGCGGGCCGTACCACGGTCCTGCGGAACTCCTTGCGCTCACCCGCCGCTTGAAGGAGTTCGCGGCCGACGCGACGGGGCTCGCCATCGCCCCGGCCCTGAGCTGCGGGCGGCCCGGGGAGGCGCGGGGGGCGGCCCGGGCCGCCGAGCTGCGGGCCCAGGGGCTGCCGCCGGGTGCGCTGGCCGCCGCGCAGCTGGGCGGGCTGGCGCTGCTCGCGGGTGCCGTCGTACGCCACGGCCGGTGGGGCGCGGCCGCGGCCGGGCTGTACTGCCTGCAGCCGTACCTCGCGCTCGGCGGGCCGGGCTCCCCGGTGCGGCCGGCCGATCTGGCCCGGGCCACCGCCGCCCGGCCGTTACGGTCCCTCGGTGCCGCCGTGCGCACGGCCTCGGCGGCGGCCCGCCACCGGGAGGGCCCGGACCCCGCGAGGGCCGCGGCCTACCGGGCGGACCTGGCCGCCGGCACCGACCGGTTCCTCGAACCGCGCCGCCCGGACTGCCCGTGGTGCGGCTCGCACCGGCTGGCCGTGCGGGTCCGCGTGCCGGACCTGCTCCAGGGCAAGCCCGGCCGGTTCACGCTGGAGCGCTGCGAGGACTGCGGGCACGTGTTCCAGAACCCCCGGCTGACCCCGGAGGGGCTGGAGTTCTACTACCGCGACTTCTACGACGGGCGCGGCGGCGCGGGGGCCGGCACGGTCTTCGGGCGGCTCGGGGCGGCCTACCGGAGCCGCGCCGAGATGCTCCGCCCGTACGCCGTCCCCGCGTCCTGGCTGGACGTCGGGACCGGGCACGGCCACTTCTGCAACGCGGCGCGGGCGGTGTGGCCGCGTACCCGGTTCGACGGGCTGGACATGGGCGACGGGGTGCGCGGGGCGGAGCTGCGGGGGTGGGTGGAGACCGGATTCCAGGGCCAGTTCCCGGAGTTCGCGTCGAAGCTGGCGGGGCAGTACGAGGTGGTCAGCATGTACCACTACCTGGAGCACACGCGGGATCCGCTGGCCGAGCTGGACACGGCGGCCGCGGTGCTCGCGCCCGGCGGGTACCTGACCATCGAGGTGCCCGATCCGCAGTCGCGGATGGCCGGGCTGCTCGGCCCGGCGTGGCTGCCGTGGTTCCAGCCGCAGCACCAGCACCTGATCCCGGCCGCGAACCTGCGGGAGGCTCTGGCCGACCGGGGGCTGACCGTCCTGGCCGAGCAGCACGGACCGGCCCACCAGGGCAACGACTTCTTCGGGGCGGTCGCCCTCACCGCGGCCCGGCTCGCCCCGGACCCGGACCGGCCGTGGGGGCCCCCGCCCACCCCGGCAGGCCGGGCCCGGGCCGGTGCCGTCCGGCTGGCCTCGCTCCCCTTCTTCGCCGCGGCGGCGGCCCTCGACGCCGTGCGCACGGCGGCCGCCCACCACACGGACGGCGGCAACGCCTACCGCCTCCTGGCCCGCAAGGACACCCCATGACCCACCCCACCCCGGGACTCCCGTCCCCCACCCACCCCACCCCGGGACTCCCGTCCCCCACCCACACGCCCCCGGCCCAAGCCGCCCCGGCCACTGCCCCGGCCCCCGCCGGCACAGCCCCGGCCGGCCGCGCCCCCGCCCGCGCGAACCCGGCAGCCGCCGGAGCGGACACGGTCACCGCCCGCACGGCCCCGGCTGCCGTCGGCACGAGCCTGGCCCACCCGGGCAGCGCCACGCCCGCCACCGGCACGCACCCCGCCGCCGCCCGCGCGCAGTCGGCCACCCCCGGCCCGCACGCGGCCGGTGCCCGTATGGATCCGCGGTCCGCCGGCACCGGCACCGACCCCGCCGACCCCGCCGACCCCGCCGGAGGCGATCTGGCTCGGCGGGCCACCGCCGATCCGCTGTTCCGGCTCGTCGCCTACGCCCTGGAGGCCGCGCACGGGCGGCGCCCGGCCGCCGTGTGGAGTGCCCCGTACGCCTTCCACCTCGGCTCCCCCGGGCTGGTCGCGGCGGCCGGCTGGCCCACGGCAGCCGCCGCGGCGCCGCGTGCCGACGGGCTGGTGCGGCTCAGCTCCCTCGCCCACCCCGCCGACAGCTGCGATCTGCCGCTGACCCTGACCGGGCCCCGGCCCGACGCCCCCGACTGGGCCGTGCGGCCGTACGCGGTGCTGCGGGCGCTGGCCCGGGCCGGCCACGGCCGCGGCGGGACGGACCTGCACGTGCAGGGTTCGCTCACGGCCGCCGCCGGGCTGGCCACGGAGGAGCCCGCGGACTGCGCGATCGCCCTGGCGGTCGCCGACGTACACGGCCGCCCGGACGAGGAGCCGGACCGCGCCCACCTGGCCCGGCTGCTGGCCGACGCCCTGCCCGACGGGGACGACACGCTGCGCCGGGCGGTGTTCCACGCCCGGCCCGGGCGGGCCCTGCTGCTGGGCCCGGAACCGCGGCGCAGGCGGCGGTACGTCGACTTCGACCCGGCCGGCTCGGGCGCGCGGCTGGTGCTGCTGGCCGTGCGCGGCGACCCGGCGGACCGGCCGGCCGAGCTGGCCCGGGCCGTGGCGTGCACGCGGGCGGCCGGGGCACTGAGCGCCTGGCAGCCCGGGCAGCGGCCGGGGCGGAGCGTACTGGTGCTGCTGCCCGAGGCCCGATTGGCGGCGGTACGGGCTGCGGTCGCGGAGGACTTCCGCGACCGCGGGCGGCCCGTACCGCGGTTCCTGAACATCGCCGTGGCCGGAGCGGCCCGGCGCGAGGAGTAACACCACACCCGAGGAGGCACCACCCATGTCCGCTCATTCACCCGGAACGACCGTGAGACGCGGGGCCCGACGCTCCGCGCTCGTGGCCGCCCTCGCCGCGATCGGCCTGCTGGGCGCCGTCACCGTGGCCAACTCCGAGGCCGCGGAGACCGGTTCCGCCGCCCCCACGGCTCTGGCCGCGGCCGCGGCCCTGCCCTCGTACGACCACGTGGTGGTCGTCGTGTACGAGAACAAGCAGTACGGCGAGATCATGGGCAGCTCGAACGCCCCGTACATCAACCAGCTGGCGGCCGGCGGCGCGAGCCTGACCGGCATGAAGGCGCTGACCCACCCCAGCCAGCCGAACTACTTCAACCTCTTCTCCGGCTCCACGCAGGGCATCACCGGCGACGGCTGCTACACCCCGCAGTCCATGACGGCGGCCAACCTCGGCCAGGAGCTGATCGCGGCCGGCAAGACCTTCGCGTCGTACAACGAGGACCTGCCGAGCGAGGGTTCCACGGCGTGCACGAACGGCCAGTACGCCCAGAAGCACAATCCGTGGTTCGCGTTCAAGAACGTGCCGCTGAACACCGGCAAGACCTGGGCCCAGTTCCCGCAGAACAACTTCGCGGCGCTGCCGAGCCTTTCGATCATCGTCCCCAACCAGTGCAACGACATGCACTCGTGCTCGGTCAACACGGGTGACACCTGGACGAAGAACAACATCGACGCCTACGCGCAGTGGGCCAAGGCCAACAACAGCCTCCTGGTGCTGACCTGGGACGAGGACAACTACCTGGGTTCGAACCAGATCGCCACCGTGTTCTACGGCGCGAACGTCAAGACGGGCACGTACTCCACCGCCTTCAACCACCACCACCTCCTGCGGACCTTCGAGGACCTCTTCGGCACGGCGACGCACGCGGGCAACGCGGCCAACGTGCAGCCGATCAGCGAGGTGTTCACCTCCGGCACCACTCCGACTCCGACCCCGACGCCGACGTCCACCCCGACTCCCACTCCGACCCCGACGCCCACCCCGACACCCACACCCACCCCCACGCCCACCCCGACCACGGGTGATCTGAAGCTGGCCAACCCCGGCCCCAAGACCTGCAAGTTCAACCAGTCCTGCACCATCCAGCTCACCGCCACCGGCGGTACGTCCCCGATCCGCTACGCGGCCACGGGCCTGCCCTTCGGCCTCACCGTCGATGCCGGCTCCGGCCGGATCAGCGGCAAGCCGTGGTCCGTCGGCACGGTCCAGGTCACCGCGACCGCCACCGACGCCACAGGCGCGACCGTGACCGCCGCGTTCCCGCTCACCGTCAACTGGTTCTGAGGGAGGCTTCCGTGTACCTGTCGACCAGCCGGGCCGCGGACATCGCCGGGCGCACCGCTCCTGCCCGAGGGCCCCTGCGGGCCGTCCCCGGCACGGTGATCGTGCTCGGCCTGGTCAGCCTGGTCACGGACGTCTCCGCGGAGATGGTGACCGCGGTCCTGCCGCTGTACCTGGTGGCCGGACTCGGCATGTCCCCGCTCGCGTTCGGCGCCCTGGACGGACTCAACCAGGGCGCCACCGCGCTGCTGCGCATCGCGGGCGGGCGGGTCGCGGACCGTACCCGGCGCCGCAAGCTCGTCGCGGGCACCGGCTACGCGCTCTCGGCCGTCTGCAAGGCGGGCCTGCTCGCCGCCACCACCCCCTGGTCGGTGGCGGCGGTGCTGGCCGCCGACCGTGCGGGGAAGGGGCTGCGCACCGCCCCGCGCGACGCGCTGATCTCCCTGTCCTGCCCGCCGCAGGAGCAGGGCCGGGCCTTCGGGGTGCACCGCGCGCTGGACACGGCGGGCGCGCTGCTGGGGCCGCTGGCCGCGTTCGGAGTGCTGTGGGTGGTGGTGGACGGCTACGACACCGTGTTCACGGTGAGCTGCTGCGTCGCCCTGCTCGGGGTGGCGCTGCTCGCGCTGTTCGTACGGGAGGCCCCCGCGCCCGCCGTGCCCGGGCCGGCCCGGGCGCCCGTGCGCACCCTCGTCCGGATCCCCGAGCTGCGGCGCCTGTGCCTGACCTCCGCCGCGCTCGGCCTGTTCACCGTCGGCGACGCGTTCCTCTATCTGCTGCTCCAGCGCCGGCTCGACCTGCCGGCGGCGTACTTCCCGCTGCTGCCCGTGGGCACGGCAGCCGTGTTCCTGCTGGCCGCGGTGCCCCTGGGCCGGTTCGCCGACCGGCTGGGCCGGCACCGGGTCTTCCTCGGCGGGCACGTGCTGCTGGCCGGCGCGTGCCTGCTGCTCCTGGCCCCGGGGCCGGCCGGGGCCCTGCTCGTCGTCGGCGTCCTCGCGTTCCTCGGCCTGTTCTACGCCGCCACGGACGGGGTGCTGATGGCCGCGGCGGGGGCGGTGCTCCCGGCCGACCTGCGCACCACCGGGCTCGCGGTGCTCCAGACCGCGCAGGCCCTGGCCCGGTTCGCGGGGTCGGTGCTCTTCGGGGCGGCGTGGACCCTGTGGGGGCCGGGCCCGGCGCTGGCCGCGGGGGCGGGCGGGCTGCTGCTCTCGCTGGCCGTGATCGCCGTGTTCGGCAGGCGGGGGCCGCACGTGCCGTCGTAGGGTCGGGGCATGTCTGGGACGGAACCTGTGGAGCGCACACTCGAAGGCCGGGTCGCCCTCGTCGCCGGTGCGACGCGCGGCGCGGGCCGCGGTATCGCGGTCCAGCTGGGCGCGCGGGGCGCGACGGTGTACGTATCGGGGCGCAGTACCCGGGGCCGGCGTTCGGAGTACGACCGGCCGGAGACCATCGAGGAGACCGCCGAGCTGGTGACGGCGGCGGGCGGGCTGGGGATCCCGGTGGTCGCCGACCATCTGGTGCCGTCGCAAGTGGAGGCGCTGGTCGGGCGGATCGAGGCCGAGCAGGGTCGCCTGCACCTCCTCGTGAACGACGTCTGGGGCGGGGAGCGGCTCTTCGAATGGGAGAGCCCGGTCTGGGAGCACGACCTGGACAACGGGCTGCGGTTGCTGCGCCTCGCGGTGGACACCCATGCGATCACCAGCCACTTCGCGCTGCCGCTGCTGCTGCGGGAGCCGGGCGGGCTGGTGGTGGAGATGACGGACGGCACCGCCGAGTACAACGGGAGCCGCTACCGCAACTCGTTCTTCTACGACATCGCCAAGTCCTCGGTGCTGCGCATGGCGTTCGCCCTGGGGCACGAGCTCGGCCCGCGCGGGGCCACGGCGGTGGCGCTGACCCCGGGCTGGCTGCGTTCGGAGATGATGCTCGACGCCTTCGGCGTGACGGAGGCGAACTGGCGGGACGCCGTGGCGAAGGTCCCGCACTTCGCGATCTCGGAGACCCCGTCGTACGTGGGCCGCGCGGTCGCCGCGCTCGCCGCGGACCCGGAGGTGGCCCGCTGGAACGGCGGTTCCCTGTCCAGCGGCCAGCTCGCGGGGGTGTACGGCTTCACGGACCTCGACGGCAGCCGCCCGGACGCGTGGCGCTACATGGTGGAGGTCCAGGACCCGGACCGCCCGGCGGACACGACGGGATACCGGTAAGCCCGGTCCCGTCCCGGCGGGGTCAGCGGCGGAAGGCGGACGGGTCGACGGAGGCCAGGCGCTTGACCAGTGCCGGTACGCCGCGGCCGTGGTCCTCGCGGTGTTCCACCGCGCGCAGCGCGGGGATGACCAGCCGGGCGCCCGGGTAGCGGACCGGTTCCGGGGGGATCCAGCCGCCCGCCGGGCGGGCGAAGGCCGAGCCCGACCATTCGTCCTTCGTGCCCAGGACCAGCGAGGCGAGCACCTTGGCCATCAGCCGGGAGGGGCCCACCCCGTCGCCCGAGTAGCCCGTGGCGTAGCAGACCCCGGGTACGGACTTCAGCCAGCCGGCGAAGGGCAGCGAGGTGGTCGAGTACTCGACCGGGGCGGTCCACGCCGAGTCGACGGGCGCGTCGGCGAGTTCCGGGAAGATCCGGGCGAGCTGCCGCCGGAGCTCGGCGGGCCGCAGCGCGTCGCCCCACAGGGTGTCGGCCCCGCTCCGGCCGAAGGCCACGCCGGAGCCGCCCTTGCCGAAGAGCAGCCTTCCGTCCGGGGTGGTGCGGTAGTAGTTCAGCCTGCGGCGGGAGTCGCAGACCGAGGTCCGGCCGTCCCAGCCGAGTGCCGCGAGCCGCTCCGGAACGGGTGCGGTCAGTACGGTGTCGCTGGCCACCGTCACCATCCGGCGGCCGAGGTCCTCCAGCTGCCCGGCCCAGGCGTTGATGGCCAGGACGACTCGTTCGGCGTGCACCCGCCCGTAGGGGGTGTGGGCGGTGGTGGCGCCGCCCCGGGCGCCCCGCAGGGCGGTCAACGGGGTGCGCTCGTGGATGCGGACGCCCGCTTCGATCGCCACCCGGCGCATGCCGCGGGTCAGCTTGGCGGGCTGGAGGGTGGCGCAGCCCGGGTCGAGGACGCCGCCGAAGTGGTTGCGGGTGCCGACCGCCCGCCGGGACTCGGCGGCGGACACCTCCTGCAGCGGTTCGGTGCCGGCCCGGCGCAGGTCCTCCAGGGTCTGCCGCCACGCCCCGCGCTGGGCCGGCGAGGAGGCGGCCCACAGCCACGGGCCGCGCGTGTACTCGACGTCGATGCCGTGGGCCTCGGTGAAGGCGAGGATGTCGTCGACGGCCTGGGCGGAGGCCTCGCCCAGCCGGCGCGCCTCCTCGGGCCCGCCGATCGCGACGAGGCTGCTGAAGCGGGCCCACATCGGCATCAGGTAGCCCGCGTTGGCGCCGCTGGCGCCGCCGCCGCACACGTCGGCCTCGATCAGCACGATGTCCGTGCCGGGCGCCCTGCGCAGGATCTCGAGAGCGGTCCACAGGCCGGTGAAGCCGCCGCCCACGACGAGGACGTCGCAGCGCACCTCGTCCAGCAGCTGCGGTGAACGTCCGTCGTCGGGTTCGGCGTGCAGGGCGTCCCGCAGCCAGCCGGTGCGCCGGGCCGGGAGCGGGGTGTCGATGCGGGGCCAGGTTCCGTTCAGGACGAGATCGGGATCGGTCACGGGTGCGGGTCTCCACGGTCGGTGCGGTGGGTGGGGCGGGTGGGTCAGTTCTGGCGGGCGCGGGTGGCCCGGCCGGCGGCGTCCAGGCGCTCCGCCGCGGTCAGCAGGTCGATGCGCGAGCTCACCCCGTAGGTCTTGAACAGCCTGCGGAGGTGGTAGTTGACGGTGTGGGGGGACAGCGCGAGGCGCCGGGCGATCTGCTGGTTGGTGAGGCCCTCGCGCACGAGGCCCACCAGCACCCGCTGCTGTTCGCTCAGTTCCGGTCCGGTGGGCGGCACCTCGCCGAACCCCGCCGTCGCCCGGAGCGCCGCCGCTTCCCGCTGGAGGGAGTGGCGCAGCGAGTCGGGTACCGAGTCCGCGATGAGCCGGCGCAGCAGCGGGTTGGAGAAGACGGCCCGGCCGCCCTCGTTGCGCACGACGCCGGTGGCCTCCACCTCCTCCAGGGCGGGGAGCAGGGCGGACACCGAGGTCCGCACCATCTGCGCCAGGTCCTCGTAGACCACCTCGCACCCCAGGAGCGAGGCCACGCACAGCAGTTGGCGGCAGGCCGGGGAGAAGCGCTCCAGGGTGGCCCGCACCCGGGTGGCCAGGCGGGCGGGGAGCTGCGAGGTCAGCAGCCGGACCTCGCCGTCGACGGTCTCCACGCCCCCTTCCTCCTGGAGGCCGGTGAGCAGTTCGATCAGCAGCCGGGGGTGTCCGCCGGCCTGGTCGATGAGCCGGACCAGGGCCGGTGCGGGCGGCGCGCCCAGCAGGTCGTGGGCCAGGTCGAGCGAGGGGGACGGTCCCAGCGGGCCCAGCGACAGCCGCTCGCTGCGGCCCGTGAGGGCGGCCGGCAGCTCCGGCCCCTCGCCGGGCCGGTGCGCCACCAGCCAGACGACGGGGTCGGCGCCGGTCCATTCGCGGCGGGCGAAGGGCATCCGCGGCGGCCCGTCCACGGCCCGCCGGTTGTCGTCGACGAGGACGAGGACGGGGCCCGCCAGGGCATGGCACCGGCCGGGCCGGCCGGGGGTGTGCCGGGCCGGGGCGGGGCGGCGCCGGCGGGGACGGGCGTCCGCCCACGGATCGGGGTGGTGTCCGGTGTAGCCGAGTCCGTCGGCGAGGAGGGCGGCTTCCCGGAGCAACCGGGTCTTGCCGATGCCCGGCATTCCCTCGACGGACAGGACGGCCGGGCCGGAGCGGCGGCCGTATTCCAGCACCTCGCGGATGAGCCGCAGTTCCCGCTCCCGCCCGCGCAGCGGCATGTGGGTGACCGTGCTGTTCATATGGACCCGCCGTAGCGGCGTACGCCGACGGTGTGGAAGCGGGCGGAGACGAACGCGGCGTCGCAGTACACCGCGTTCCCCGACGGGTTCATTCCCGTGCCGTGCAGATCGGAATAGACGGCCGACTGGGAGATGTACCAGTCGCCCATCAGGTTCGCGGAGAGCATCACCCCGGCCTCGGCGCAGGCCCGTTCCATCGCTTCTTCCACCTCCGGTGACGTGGAGTAGAGGCCGACGGACAGCGCGCCGCACTCGCGGGTGGTACGGGAGACCAGCGCGACCGCGTCGGCGACGGAGTCGACCGCCACGGCGAACACCACGGGGCCGAGCCATTCGGCGAGCAGCGTGGCCCGGTCCTCGGCGCGGTCGGCGTCGAGGGTCACGACGGCCGGGGTGCGGATGACGGCCTGGGGGTGCGCGGGATCGCGGACGGTGCGGGAGGCGACGGCCACGTTCCCGGCCTCGCCGGCCATCACCCGTTCGAGCCGCTCCAGGACCGGGGGGCCGAGGAGGGCGCCCAGGATGGCGGTGGCCTCGTCGTCGTCGGCGAGCAGCTCGGTGAGGGCGGCGCCGAGGTCGGCGACGACCTCCTCGTACGTCCGGTGCCCCTCGTCGGTGCTGATCCCGGCCCGCGGGATCAGCAGGTTCTGCGGGCTGGTGCACAGCTGCCCGCTGTAGAGGGAGACCGAGAAGGCGAGGTTGGCGAGCATGTCGCGGTAGTCGCCGGTCGATTCGACGAGCAGGGTGTTGACGGCGGACCCGGCGGTGAACACGCGTGCCTGGCGGGCGTGGTCCACGAGCCAGGAGCCGAAGGCGGTGCTGCCCGCGTAGTCGACGAGCCGGACCTCGGGGCGGGTGGCCAGCCTCCGTGCCAGGCCCTCGCCGGGGTGTTCGGCCGCGAGGCACACCAGGTCGGCGGGGAATCCGGCCTCGGTCAGCACCTCGCGGGCGGTCCGGACGGTGAGCGCCAACGGCAGGACGGCCGCCGGGTGCGGTTTGACCAGGACGGGGTTTCCGGTGGCCAGGGAGGCGAAGAGGGCCGGGTAGCTGTTCCAGGCGGGGAAGACGCTGTTGGCGATGACCAGGGAGATGCCCCGGGGCACCGTCTTGAAGGTCTTGGACAGGGTGACGGCCCGGCCGTCGCCCTGGGGCTTGCTCCAGACCGAGGCGGCGGGCAGCCGGGTCTGCTCGTCGAGGGCGCAGGCCACCGCTTCGAGACCCCGGTCCTGGGCGTGGACGGCCCCGGCGTGGAAGGCCATCAGGAAGTTGTGGCCGCTGGTGTGCACGGCCGCGTGGGCGAACTCGGTGCTGCGGGCGTTGATCCGGTGGAGGATCTCGGCGCAGACGGCCGCACGGGCCTCGGGGCCCGCGTCGCGCCATGCGGGCAGGGCGGCCCGCATGGCGGGCAGCAGGACGTCGGGATCGCAGTGCGGGTAGGACACCCCGAGCGGGGGCCCGTACGGGGAGCGCTCGCCGCCCGCTTCGGGGCCGGGGCCCACGGTGCCGTCCCGGCCGGGCTGCCCGAGGTCCACCGGCCGGCCGAGGAGCCTGGCGAAGGCGGCCTCGCCGTCGGCTGTCGCACCCCGGCCGTAGGCCTCGGGGTCCTCCGGGTCCTCGGAGTACGGCGACCAGTGCTCCCGGGTGCGGATGACCTCGCGGGCCCGCTCCAGGGTGGCGGCGTGCCGGGCGGTGAACCGGGCCAACGCGCCGCCGCCGGCGCGGGTTTCGGGATCGGGCTGCCGGGCGGTGTGCGCCATGGTCCTCATCCTTCGTCGAACGGTAGGGGTTCGGCCGGGTCCGGGCCGCCGGGGCCGGGCCGCCGCCGGATCCGGAAGTCCTCCGCGATCACGCTAATTCGGCGGGTCCGCGCCCACGGCGGAGTCAGGTCATCCGGGGATTTGACGGGACGTTCACGCGGCCGCGCCCTTCACCGGCGGCCGACCGGCCTTCCGGCCCCGAGGTGAGGGCGCCGAAGTCCCAGCCGGTTACGCGGCGTTGGGCACGCCCGCCGAGAGGAGGGGCGCAAACTGCGACGATGGCCATGTCCCGCGCAACGTGCCGCCGCCAGCCATCGACTGGCGCGATACGACCGGTCGCCGCCGCTCGGCGGGCGTGCCAACTGGCTTGTTCTGTACGGCCTCCTCGGCGGCCGCACCCATTACTCGGGCCGGATGCCCGGCTGCCCCGGCTACTCGGTGATCGGCCGCAGGTACCGGTCGAGTGCCGTGTCGGGCAGCACCCGTGCGAGCACGCTCACCTTCCGGGCGTCCGGACCCACGCGGTACCGGGTCCTGGGCCGCCGGGCCGTCAGGGCCTGGCGGACGGTCTCCGCGAAGTCCTCCGGACGGGTGGGGCTCTCCCGCGCCTGCCTCTCGTTCTGGTGCAGGAACCGGTTGAAGGGGATCCGGTAGAGCTCGGCCACCTGCTCGGGGACACCGTCCATCGCGGCCCGCGCCACGTCGGAGACCTTGCCCCAGATCGGCGTCATGATGGCGCCGGGCTGGACCAGCGCGACGTCCACCCCCTGCGGCGCCAGCTCGCGCCGCAGCACGTCGGTCAGGGCCTCCTTGGCGAACTGCGCCGCCGCGTACGCCCCGAGGAACGGGATCGCCACGCTGCCCAGGCCCGAGGTCACGTTGACCACCCGGCCCCGCGTGCGCCGCAGCAGCGGCAGGAACGCCTGGGTGACGGCGAGCTGCCCGACCACGTTGGTGTCCAGCTGCTCGCGCAGCCGCTCCGCCGACACGCACTCCAGCGGGGCCGAGACGCAGATGCCCGCGTTGTTCACGAGCCCCCACAGGCCGTCCTCGCCCACCTCGGCCGCGACCCGTTCGGCGGCCGCGGCCACCGACTTCTCGTCCGTCACGTCGACGAGCACCGGGACGATCCGGCCGTGCGCGCCGGCCTCGGCGAGCGCCAGGGCGTCGGCTTCCTTGCGGACGCCCGCGAAGACCCGGAAGCCGGCCTCCTCCAGTCGGAGCGCGCAGACCCGGCCGAGACCGGAGGAGGCTCCGGTGACGAGCACGGACCGGCCCCTCGGGGACAGGGAAGCGCCCTGCGCGACAGCTGACACGGAATCCCTCCAACGGGAGCCACGGGAGTCATGGGAGCCACGGGGGGCGGAGGCGCTCATCCGGCCACCGCCGGGAAGGTGAGCGCGTCTTCGAGCGTGCGGGTGAGCCTGCTCTGCGGCATGAACCGGAAGTAGGCGTCGCGCACGGGCCGGCGGAACGGGTCCTCGGACTGCTCGAAGGAGCTGATGCCGCGCGAGGCGGCGACCATCCCCCGGGTCCGTTCGCGGCGTTCGTCCTCGTACCGGCGCAGCGCCCGCGGCAGGTCGCTCGCGCCCTTCAGGGCCCGCCCGAGCACCACGGCGTCCTCGATGGCCATGCCCGAGCCCTGGCCGAGGCTGGTGAGCATCGGGTGCGCGGCGTCCCCCAGCAGGGTCACCGGGCCCCGTCCCCAGCGTTCCAGGAACGCCCGGTCCCGGGAGGGCACGGCGATGATCGACTCCTCGGGGGTGGCCAGGATCGCCTGGCGCACCTCGTCGGCCCAGCCCTCGTAGGAGTGCAGGATCTCCGCCTTGCCGCCCTTCCAGTCCCGCGAGAGTTCGGCGGGCATGTTCTTGGTGCCCCACCAGTACAGCCGCCCGGCGCCCATGTCCACGAGGCCGAAGCGCTTCCCGCTGCCCCAGAAGTGGGTCACCGAGCCCGGCGTGAAACGCGGGTGCGAGAAGGGCACGACGGCGAGCCAGCAGATGTAGCCGCTGTCCTGGGAGTCCTCCGGACCCACCAGCTGCGCGCGGATCACCGAGTTGAAGCCGTCGGCCCCGATCAGCACGTCGCCCTCGGCGGTGGTGCCGTCGTCGAACGCGACCCGCACCCCGCCGCCCGGTACTCCGTCGGTCTCGAAGCCCGTGGCCGCGGCGCCGAAGTGCAGGGGGATGCCTTCCGCCGCCTCCAGCAGCGACTGCTGGAGGTCCGCCCGGGTGATGAGCACGCTGGGCACGCCCAGCCTGCCGATGATCTCCGGGAAGGGGAACTCCCTGATCAGCCGGCCCGAGGCCGTCCTGACGTGGTAGGAGCGCAGGGCTTCGCCGCGCTTCTCCAGGTCGATGCCGACGCCGAGCGAGTCCAGTGCTCCGATGGCGTTGCTCATCACCGAGAGGCCGGAGCCCGCGGCCCGCAGTTCGCCCGCCCGCTCGTGCACCTCGACGTCGAGCCCCGCCTCGCGCAGGGCGACGGCGGCGGTGAGGCCGCCGATGCCCGCGCCGATCACCAGGGCCTTCTTGCGGTGCGCGTTGCCTGCCATCCGTGTCTTCCCTGTCATCTCACTGTCCGATCAGTTCGGTGACGACCCGGACCATGTGGGCCACGTACGGCTCCTCCATGATCGTGAGGTGGTCGCCGGGTACGTCCACGACGTCGAGCGCGCCGCTGGTGCGGTCGCGCCAGCCGTTGCTGGGGTCCGCGTGCATGCTCTCGATGGCCGTGTGCATCGAGTTGAGTACGTCGGGCAGCGGCTCCGCGGCGTGGATGAGGACCATGTCCTGGTCCACCACCTCGGGCCGGTAGGCGAACGCCGCCTTCCAGTTGGCCTCGTACACGTGGAACAGGCGGCGCACGACGGCCCCGGTGCTGCCCGCGGGCAGCACGCCCTCGTCGATGGCCAGCTGGGCGATGAAGTCGAACTTCTCCTCCAGCGTCGTCAGCCGGCCGGGGATGAGCTCCAGCGGGGAGTCGCCGCCGCGCCGCAGCCACAGGAGCTCCCAGAAGAACCAGCCGAGCAGGGCCTCGTCGTCCGTGGTCAGGCGGCGCCCCGGGTTGAGGGCGGTGGTGTCCAGCAGGACCAGCCGGGCGATCTCCTCGCCGGCCGCGCGCAGCTGCCGGGCGATCTCGAAGGCCACGAACCCGCCGAAGGACCAGCCTCCGATGACGTACGGTCCGCTCGGCTGCACCCGGCGCAAGGCCTCGATGTAGCTCGCCGCGATCTCCTCGACGCTGCGCAGCGGTTCGGTGCCGGGGTCGCCGCCGGCCGCCTGGAGGGCGTAGAACGGCTGGTCGTCCTCCAGGTACTTGGCGAACCGGACGTAGCAGAGCACGTTCCCGCCCATGGGGTGGACGAAGAACATCGGGCGCTTCGACCCGGCCGGGCGGATGGGCACCAGCGGGTCGAAGGCGGTCATCGCCTCGCCCGAGCGCAGCCGTGCCGCGAGCTCGGCCACGGTCGGCGCCGATACGAACTCGGAGAGCGGGACGCTGATCCCGTAGCGCTGCTCGATCTGGACCACCAGGCGCATCGCGGTGAGCGAGGTGGCGCCGAGGTCGAAGATGTTGTCGTGCACTCCGAGCGCGGGCAGCTGGAGCAGATCGCCGACGATCTCCACGAGGGTCTCCTCGTAGGCGTCGCGCGGGGCCGCGGCGGTGTCGGCGGCGGCCCCCGTGGTCAGCGGGGCGTCGCGCAGGGCCTTGTCGTCGCGCTTGCCGCTCGGTGTCAGCGGCAGGGCCGCCAGCCACTCGAAGTGCGAGGGCATCATGTACTCGGGCAGCACCGTCCGCAGCTGCTTGCGCAGGAGCGTGAGGTCGGCGCCGTCGGGGTCGCCCGTCAGGAAGGCGGCGAGGAAGGAGTCGTTGCCCTCCCGGCGCCGGGCGACGACCGCGGCCTCCGCGATCCCCGGGTGGCCGGCGGCGAAGCGGGTGATGGCCAGCTCGACCTCGGCCGGCTCCACCCGGTAGCCGCGCACCTTGACCTGGGCGTCGGCCCGGCCCAGGCACACCACGTCGCCGCTCGGCAGGGCGAAGCCCAGGTCCCCACTGCGGTACAGGCGCAGCCCGGCCGCGCCGGCCCCGGGGGACGGGTGCGGGACGAACCGCTCCTCGGTCAGGTCGGGGCGGCCCAGGTAGCCGTCCGCGAGGCAGGCACCCGACAGGTACAGCTCGCCGCGCACCCCGGCCGGGACCGGGCGCAGCCGGGCGTCCAGGACGTGGACGGCGGAGCCGGCGACGGCCCGTCCGATGGGTGGCAGGGCCGGGAAGGCGGCCGGGTCGCCCTGCATGGTGTAGGCGGTCACCACGTGCGACTCGGTGGGCCCGTACTGGTTCTCCAGGATCACCCCGGGCAGGGCGGCGCAGAGCCGGCGTATCTCGTCGGTCACGCGGAGCTGCTCGCCGGAGGAGAGCAGGGCCCGCAGCGAGCGGGGGGCGAGCCCGAGCGCGTCGGCGGTCTCGGCCAGCTGCTGGAGGGCGACGTACGGGAGGCAGATGCGCTCCACGCCCTCCCGGTCGAGCAGGCGCAGCAGGGCGGGCATGTCTCGGCGCTCGTCCTCGGAGAGCAGGAGCAGGGTGCCGCCGCCGGCGAGGGTGGAGAAGATCTCCTGGAAGGAGACGTCGAAACTCATGGGCGCGTACTGGGCGGTGACGCCTCCGACGACGCCGCTGGGGATGCCGTTCTGCCAGGCGACCAGGTGGGCCAGTGAGCGGTGCGGCATCTCCACGCCCTTGGGCGCGCCGGTGGAGCCCGAGGTGAACAGGACGTAGGCGATGGAGTCGGGGGTGATCTCCTCGGTCACCTCCGCCGGGATCCGGGGCAGGTAGGGCCGCTCGCCGTCCCCGGCGAAGATCTGCTCGGCGGCGAGGACGAGTCCCGGCCCGCCGAGGGTGGCGCCGTGGACGGCGTTCGCGATGATCCGGAAGGGGCGGGCCTGTTCGACCATGGCGGTCAGCCGGTCGGCCGGGTAGCTGACGTCGAGCGGCACGGTGGCCGCGCCGGCCTTCATGACGCCGAGGATGACGGCGATCGTCTCCGGCGAGCGGTCCATCGCGATGCCGATCCGGTCGCCGGGCCGCGAGCCGAGCGCGATCAGTTCGCGGGCCACCCGGTCGGCGGCGCCTTCCAGTTCGGCGTAGGTCCAGCGGTGTGCGCCGAAGACGAGGGCCGTGGCGTCCGGGGTGCGGGCGGTCTGCTCCGCCACGGCGCGTACGACGTCCAGCGGCGCGGCGGAGCCCTCCTTTTCCGGTGTCGCGTCGAGGTCCGGGCCGGGTGCCAGGAAGCCGAAGTCCACGGCCTCGTCCGGGTGGTGGACCAGCCGGTCCAGGATCGCCGTGAACCGCTCGGCGTACAGGTCGGCCTGGGACGGTGTGAAGGTCAGCCCGTGGTGGTCCAGCCGCAGCCGCACGGAGCCGTCCACCGGGTCGGTCATGGCGTTGACGAGCAGCTGGAAGTTGGTCTCCTCCCAGGTCTTGAAGTCCAGGAGGCGGACCCCGGGCAGCTCGAAGACGGCGGCCAGCTGGCGGAAGTGGATGTAGTTGAAGGCGGTTTCCAGGACGGTGGAGCCCCGGTCCTCCTGGATCGCGCTGAGCGGGTAGCGGCGGTGCGCGTGGCTCTGCTGCTCCTGCCGGAACGCGGCCCGGACCACGTCCGCCCAGCTGTCCGCGGCGGTGCCGAGGCGCACGGGCATCGTGTTGAGGAACAGGCCGGCGATGCGGTCGGCGTCCTCCAGCTCGGGGCGGCCGTGGGTGACGAGTCCGGTGGTGATGTCGTCGGATCCGGAGAACAGCCCGAGCGTCAGGCAGTGGGCCGCGAACAGCACCGACTTCACGGGCAGTGCCCGCTCCCGGGCGAACAGGCCGACCTGCCCGGTGAGTTCGGCTGGCAGGTCCACGATCCTGGTGATCTGGGTGTCCGGACCGGGGGCCTCGTGTCCGCGGAAGGCCTCCAGGCGCAGCAGCGGCGCGTCCCGCAGCCGCTCGCGCCAGAAGGCGCGGGTGCGCTCGGATTCCAGGGCCTCGCGTTCGGCCCGTACGTGGTGCGCCGCCGACGGCAGGGCCGTCTCGGTCACGGCCGCGATGGGGTGCCCCAGTCCGTGCAGGTAGTCCCGCAGCAGCTCGGCGACCAGGGTGGCGACGCTGCCGCCGTCGAGGATCGCGTGGTGGAAGCTGAGGACCAGCTCCAGGGTGTCCTCGCGGACGTGGGCGCGCAGGTGGTGGAGCGGGGCCTGCTCGAAGTCGTAGCGGTGGTAGCGCCGTTCGTCGATGTGGGACCGGATCTCGGCGAGCGCCTCGTGTTCCCGGCGGCCGCGCAGGTCCACGAAGTCGAAGCCGCCCGGCACCTCGTGGTCCACGATCTGGAGCGGCTCGGAGAAGGAGCCCAGATCGAAGGAGGACCGCAGGACGGGGTGGCGTGCGACCAGCCGCTCGAAGGCGTGCCGGAAGCCTTCCTCGTCCCACGCGGCCGTGATGCTGTACTGGAAGACGTCGCGGTAGACGGCGGAGTCCTGCTCGGCGCGGCTGTGGTAGAGCAGTCCGAGCTGGAGGCGGGTCAGCGGGTAGGCGTCGGCGCGGCCTTCGAGGCGGGCCCGGTCGACGCCCGAGACCAGGGCGAACGGGGCGAGTTCGGCGGCGGGCGCGGGGGCCGCGCCGCCGGTGGCCGACCTCGTGGCGAGCTGGGCGACGGTCGGCTGCTGCACCAGGTCCGTCAGGGAGAACACGATGCCGGCCTTCTCGGCCCGGGCGCGGATGCGCAGCATCGTGATGGAGTCCCCGCCGAGCGCGAAGTAGTCGTCGTGGATCCCGACCCGCTCCACTTCCAGTACCCCCGCCCAGATCGCGGCGAGCGCCTCCTCGGTGGCGTTGCGCGGCGCCGTGTACGCGGGGCCGGCGGTGGCCGAGGGGGCGGGAAGGGCGCGGCGGTCGGCCTTGCCGTTCGGGGTGAGGGGGATCGTGTCGATCCAGATGAAGTGCGCCGGCACCATGAACTCGGGCAGCGCGGCGGCGAGTTCCGCGCGCAGCAGGGCAGGGCTGAGTTCGGTGTCCGCCACGTAGTAGCCGACGAGCAGAGTGCCCCGGCTGCCCGACTGGTGGTCGACCACGACGGCGTCCCGTACGCCGGCCACGGAGGCCAGCCGGTTCTGGACCTCGCCGAGCTCCACCCGGTTGCCGCGGATCTTGACCTGGCCGTCGATGCGGCCGAGGTACTCCAGGGTGCCGTCGGCCAGCCACCGCGCGAGGTCGCCGGTGCGGTAGAGCCGGCCGCCCGGGGAGAAGGGGTCCTCGGTGAACTTCTCCGCGGTCAGTTCGGGCCGTTCCAGGTAGCCGCGGGCGACTCCGACGCCGCCGATGCACAGCTCGCCGGGGACGCCGGCCGGCTGGAGCCCGCCGTGCGCGTCCAGGACGTACAGCAGGGTGTTGTCAATGGGCCGGCCGATGGGGACCCGGCGGACCGGCCCGTCGGAGGCGGTGGGGCAGTCGTAGTACGACACGTCGACGGTGGCCTCGGTGGGCCCGTACAGGTTGACCAGCCGCGGGGCGCTCGCGCCGCGGGACCCGAAGACCCGGTTGAACTGCTCCACGCGCGCGCTGGGCAGGGCCTCGCCGCTGCAGAACACCTGCCGCAAGGAGGCGGCCTCGGCGCGGAGTTCCGGGCTGTCCTCCAGCAGGTCGAGGAAGGGGCCCAGCATGGAGGGGACGAAGTGCAGGGTGGTGACGCGCTGTTCGGCGATGGTGCGCAGGATCCCGCGCGGGTCGCGCTGGCCGCCGACCGGGAGCAGGGCGAGCCCCGCGCCCTCGATCGCCCACCAGAAGAGCTCCCACACGGAGACGTCGAAGGAGATCGGCGTCTTCTGCAGCAGGACGTCGTCCTCGCCGACCGGGTAGGCCTTCTGCATCCAGGCGAGCCGGTTGACCACCGAGTGGTGCTCGACCATGACCCCCTTGGGCCGGCCGGTGGAGCCGGAGGTGTAGATCACGTACGCGAGGTCGCGCGAGGTGGCAGCGTCCTCGAGCGGTCCGTCCGGGCCGGTCAGCAGCTGTTCGGTGCGCAGGACGGGGACGCCCTGGTCCCCGGCCGACGTGCCGCCGTCGGTGAGCACCACCTTGGCCCGGCTGTCCTGGAGCAGGAAGCCGATCCGCTCGGCCGGGTAGCCGGGGTCGACGGGCACGTAGGCGCCGCCGGACTTGAGGACGCCGAGGAGGGCGGTGATCAGCTGCGGGGAGCGGTCCATGAGGACGGCGACGCGGTCGCCGACGCCCACGCCCCGCTCGCGCAGGGCGTGCGCCACCTGGTTGGAGCGGGCGTCGAGGTCCGCGTAGGTCAGCGGCGGGGTTCCGTCGGCGCCGGTGACGGCGGTCCGGTCCGGGGTGCGGGCGGCCTGCTCGGCGATCAGGCCGTGCACGGTCCGGTCGTCGGCGTACGGGACCACGGGCCCCTGCCGCAGCCGTGTGAGGTCCTGGAACTCGGCCTCGTCCAGGATCGGCAGCGTCGCCGCGGGCCGGCCGGGCTCGGCGACTCCCCCGCGGATGAGGCGCAGCAGGTGCCCGGCGACGGAGGCGATGGGGTAGTCCTCGTCGAAGACGTCGACGGCGTAGTCGAGGTCGACCCGCAGGTCGGCGTCGTCCTCGAAGGCGTGCACCATCACGGACAGCGCGTCCTGGTGGTGGACGGGGGCCAGCACGGCGGACTCGACCGACAGGCCCGGGAGCGGGGCGGGCCGGGGGTGGCGCAGGTAGGAGAGGGTGACGTCGAAGAGGCGGCGGGAGCCGGCGCCGGTGGCCGGGAGGTCGCGGAGCAGGTCGCCGAGCGCGAGCCGCTCGTGGCCGCGGAGTGCGTCCGTGGTGCCGCGGACGCCGGCGGCCAGCTCGCGCAGGGTGGCGGTGGGGCCGACCGGCACGCGCAGCGGGAGGCTGTTGGCGAGCTGGCCGACGGTCTCGCGGTCCGCGTCCGAGTGCCGGTTGCGGAACGGGACGCCGAGCACCGGCTCCTCGGTGCGGTGCACGCGGGAGAAGTAGGCGGCGAACGCGGCCGCGAGGTACGCGAACGGGGAGCTGCCCCCGGCGCGGATCCGGCGGACCAGGTCGGCGTCGACGGTGAAGCTGTGGCGGGCCCGGCGCCGCCCGCCGTCCGCGGGGGGCACGGTGGCGCGGGTGAACAGGGCGGGCTGGACGCCCTTCAGCGCGTCGCGGAACCAGGCCCGGTCCTCTTCGAACGCGCCGGACGCGCGGTAGGCGGTGTCCGCCTCCACCAGCGCGGCGACGGACCCGGTGGCGGACGGGGCGGCGGGCGTGCAGCCGGCCGTGAGGCCGGCGTAGCGCTCCCACAGCTGGAGGCTGACCTGGTTCAGCGCCCAGGCGTCGGCGATCAGGTGGTGGGCGTTGAGGTGCACATGGACGACCGAGGCACTCTCACGCAGCACGGCGGCCGTGAACAGACGCGAACGCCGCAGGGTGAAGGGGTGCGTGAAGGAGTACTCCTGCCATGCCGCGCAGGCCGCCGCGGGGTCGGCCGCGCCGGAGAAGTCGACGTACTGGACCCAGGGGCCCGCCTCCTCCTCGGCCTCGGTCCCGGCCACCCACTGGAAGGGGACTCCGTCCTGTTCGTCGAACCGCAGGGAGAACGCCTCGTTGTTCCGCAGGACGCCTTCCAGCGACTCCCTCAAGCTGTCCGCGTCGACATCGCCGGCCAACCGCTCATGGATGACCACGTTGAACTGGGGGTCACCCGGCATGGTGGACTCGGCAGCCCAGATGTCCCGCTGGTAGGCGGACAGAGGGAGCTGGCGTGTTGCGAGCATCGGCCTTCCTTCGCTAATTCGGGCAGCCGGATTGTTTGCCGTCCGATGCTCAGGAGCCTACGTTTCCCGCAATCCGCTTCACCACTACTCGTGTGAGTAGAGGTGAACCACTCGTTTAGGTAGTCGAAATCGGGAAGGTGTGATCCGCGCGATATTCCTCAAGGTTTTCTCCGCTCCCTCGCTAACATCTCCGGCATGACCACTCCGCTCGCTTCCCAGAAGTCCGTCACCGTGTCCGGCAGTGGGCCGGGACTGCTGCTCGCGCATGGTGCGGGCAGCGACATCGAGGACAGTTACGGCCCGGTCCTGGAAAGTCTCGGGCGCCACCGGACCATCGTCGGGCCGGATTATCCGGGATCCGGGAATAATCCCCTTCCGGACCGTCCGCTGACGCTCGACCGGCTCGCCGACCACATTGTGGAAAGCGCCGTGCAATCCGGCGTGCATTCATTTGCCATTTCCGGGTTCTCGATGGGCGCCGCGGTGGCCGTGCGGGCCGCCGCACGCCATCCCGAACGCGTTACCGCTCTTGTTCTTTCCGCTGGATTCGCCCGCACGAACGCCCGCCTCGATCTCGCGATCGACACCTGGCGGGCACTCGGCGCACCGGGCGGGGACGGCAGGCTCCTGGCCTCCTACCTCTCGCTGATGGTCGGCGGCACCCGCTGGCTCGACGAACGCTCCCGCGAGGAGGTCGAGGACCAGGTCGAGCTGTTCGCCGCCGGGATGCCGCCGGGCACCGACGCGCAGCTCGCCCTCTTCGACGACATCGACGTACGGGCCGACCTGGCGCGGATCGCGGTCCCGGCCCTCGTCGTCTCGCCCCTCGGGGACCTCCTCGTCACTCCCGTTCACTCCCGCGAACTCGCGGAGGGCATCCGGGGGGCCCGGCTGGCGACGCTGGACTGCGGTCACGCCATTGCCGCGGAGCGGCCGGCGGAGTGGGCCGGGCTGATCACCGAGTTCCTCGCCGCCGTCGACGGCTGACGGCCGGGCCGGGCGGGCCGGGCGGTGCCGCCGAGGCCGGCGCGGGCCGGCCTCGGCCCGCGGAGGCCCGGCGCCCGGCCCCGCCGGCCCCGGGATCGGGGTGGCGCGGCCCGGGGGTGGGCGCCGGGCCCGGTCTCAAAGGCGGCCGGACGAAGGGGCCTTGCCCAGCGCCGTCACCGCGAGGGCCGTGACGGCGAGCCCGCCGCCCAGCCACATCACCGCGTTCACCCCCGCGCCGTCCGCGGCCAGCCCGCCGGCCAGTGCGCCCAGCGCGATCGCTCCATTGAACACGCCGACGAACAGCGAGGAAGCGGCCTCGCGCGCCTCGGGAGCCGAAGCCAGCAGCCAGGTCTGGGTGCTGACCGACACACCGCCGTACGACAGCCCCCAGACGGCGAGCAGCACACCTGCGGTCAGGACGGAGCCGCCGAGCACCGGTACCAGTGCGACCGTGGCCGCCAGTACCGCGCTGATCACCAGCAGGGTGTTCCGCGGGGACCGCCCGGCCCCCGCGCCGGCCGCGAAGTTGCCCGCGACGCCGGCCACCCCGTACACCAGCAGCAGCGTGCCGATCATCCCGGCGCTCGCCCCCGAGACCTCCTCCAGTACGGGGCGCACGTACGTGTAGGCGGCGAAGTGCCCGGTGACGAGCAGGGCCACCACCGTCAGTCCGGTCCGCACCCGCGCCTCGCCGAACAGCCGCATCACACCGCTGAGCCGTACCTCCTGCTCGGCGGGCAGCCGCGGCAGCAGGACCGCCAGGGCGACCAGCACCACCAGCGCCAGGGCGCCGACGGTCACGAACGCCGTTTTCCAGTCGGCCAGTTCGCCGATGTACGTACCGGCGGGGACGCCGAGCACCGACGCCACCGCGATACCGCTGAAGATCAACGAGGTGGCGGAGCCGATCGACTTGGGCGGCACGAGACGGACCGCGAGGCCCGCCGCGATCGCCCAGACGCCGCCCATGCCGATGCCCACCAGCACGCGGGCGGCCACCATCACCGCGAAGTTGGGCGACCAGGCGGCGAGCAGGTTGCCCACCGCGAGGACCGCCATCAGCGCACACAGCACCGTCCGCCGGTCGATCCGGCCCAACAGCGGTGTCAGCAGCGGCGCCGAGACCGCGCCGACCAGGCCGGTGATGGTCAGGGTCAGTCCGGCGGTGCCTTCGGTCACCTTCAGCGCGTCCCCGATGGGCGTCAGCAGGCCCACGGGCAGCATCTCGGACGTCACCACGGTGAACGTCGCGCTCGCGACCGCCGCGACGCCCAGCCAGCCGCGGGTCGCGGGGCGTTCCGGCACGCCGGTGGTGTCTGCAATTTCCTCAGTCTGTGCCATGCCACCAGCCAACCCGCCCCGACCTGCGGGAACAACGGCCGATCCCTCATCCTTCGATAAGCGGGGCTACTCGATCGGCCGCGCGGAGCGGGCGGTGTAGAAAGGAAACCATGAGCGGTGTCGAGATACGCGAGCTGGAGACGTTCCTCGTGCTCGCGCAGGAGTTGCACTTCGGACGGGCGGGCGAGCGGCTGTACGTGTCCCAGAGCCGGGTGAGCCAGCTCCTGCGCTCCCTGGAGGGCCGCATCGGGGCTCCGCTCGTCGAACGCACCAGCCGCCGGGTGCGCCTGACCCCGCTCGGGGAGAGCTTCCTCGCGGGACTGCGCCCGGCGTACGACGCCCTGCGCGCGACGGTCGACGAGGCGCGGGCCGCCGCGCGGGGCATGGGCGGGGAGTTGCGCATCGGCTTCCAGGGCACCGTCGACGACTACCTCAGCCGGGCGATCGCCCTGTTCGGGGACCGGTATCCCGACTGCGCGATCGACATCGTCGAGATCCCGCTGTCCGACCCCTTCGGGCCGCTGCGCCGCCAGGAGGTGGACTGCGCGGTGGTCCTGCTGCCGGTCGCGGAGGACGACCTCGTCCTCGGCCCGGTCTTCTCGCGGCAGCCGCAGACCCTCGCCGTGTCCGTCCGGCACCCGTTCGCCGCCCGGGAGTCGCTCTCCGCCGAGGAACTCGCCGACTGCCGCCTCATCGGCCTGGACGGCGGCGCCCCCGAGTACTGGCGCCGGGCCCAGGCCCCCGGCCTGACCCCGGGCGGCCTTCCCGTGCCGGCCGGGCCCAGCGTCAACACGCTCCAGGAAGGCCTGAGTCTGACGGCGGCCAATCGCGGCGCCATGCTGCTGTGCCGCTCCACGGCCGACTACCACGGGCGCCGGGACTCCCTCACCTTCGTCCCGGTGGAGGGCCTGCCCGACTCCGAACTGGGCCTCATCCGCCACCGCACCCGCCCCTCCGCCCAGGCGGAGGCCTTCGCCCTGGCGGTCACCGAGACAGCCGACCCGGCGGCCTGACCCCCACCCGGGACGCCGGCCCGTCGGCCTCAGAAGCCACGGAAGACGCCCTCGGGATCCTCGCCCGCCGCCGCCGCATAGTCCTCGAAGTCGAGGTTCGCGATCGAGAGGTTCGCGTGCACGTCATGGACGCCGGCGGGAGCGGTGCGGAACTCGCGGGCGGGCGGGTTCTCGACGAGCTCCTGGTAGTACTCGGGGTCGAGGTCGTCCTCCTCGTCCTCGGACCCGGCGTACAGGGCGAGCAGCGCCCGGTGGGGCGAGCGCATGGTGACGCGGTCGGCGAGGAACACCACGCTCAGCTCCTCGTCCCGGCCGACGGCGGCGAGGACCTCGTCCGGCGTGGCGTCCGCCCAGGCGGGGTCGTCGACGAGGTGGACGTCGGCTTCGTACTCCCCCTCTCTCCCCCACGGCCGGATCAGCTCCTCCACCAGGGCCCGCCAGGCCGCCTCCTCGCCGTAGTCGGTCCTGATGACCAAGGCGGCGAATTCGTCGCGTCCGACCACATCGGGCAACATCTCGGCCCCTCCTTCGTTCACCGGCGTGGCCCCGAGTCTCCCATCCGGGAATCGACCAGCCGGGCCAGGCCGTCCAGGACGCACCGGAGGCCGAAGGACCACACCGTGTCCGGGTCGTACGCTCCCACCGTGGTGCCGACGCGGCCGGCGAGGGGGTAGCGCTCGGGGTCCATGGCCCGTTCCAGCAGGGGGGCGCTGACCGCCCACCACTCCTCGTCGCTCTGGCGGCTGTTGTGGGCGGCCGTGTCGGCGGCGGCCAGGGCGTTCACGTGGACGAAGCCGAGGAGGTGGGTCAGGGCGGCGTCCATCTCGGTGTCGGTGAGGCCGATGCCCTCGAAGGCCGCCAGTTCGTACTCGTACTTCCCGATCACTCCGGGGCCCAGCGGCGGGCGGGTGACCGAGAGGTCCGCGATCCACGGGTGCCGGGCGAGCAGCTCCCGGTTGTCGTCGGCGACGCGGGCGACCCGGTCCTGCCACGGCTCCCGGTCGCCGGGGGGCCGGCGGGCCATCCGCCGGTACGCCTCGTCGAGCATCAGGTCGAGCAGCTCGGCCTTCCCGGGGACGTACGTGTACAGGGTCATCGGCGTCACCCCGAGGCGCTGGGCCAGGGCCCGCATGGTGAGCGCGGCCGGCCCCTCCTCGTCGGCGAGGGCGGTCGCGGCCACCACCACGGCGTCCACGCTGAGGCCCTGCCGCGGCCCGCGCCGCCCGGGCCGGGCCGGCTCCTGCCCCGGCTCCCGCCACAGCAGCTCCAGCGTGCGCACGGGATCGCCCGCACCGCTCCGGTCCTTGGCCATGCCGGTCCTCTCCGCCGATCATCCAAAACTCACTACGCCGTATAGAGTACAATGTATAGAGTTAGCTCGAAACACCGCCACCGCGAGGAGTTCCGTGCAGATCGCCAGCACCGCGATATCCCTGACCGTCGACGATGTTCCCGCGTCCGCCACCTTCCTGACCAGGCACTTCGGCTACACCGAGACCATGTCCGCCGAGGGCTTCGCCTCCCTCGGCCACCCCGGCGGCCCCCAGGTGATCTTCCTGCGGCGCGGCATCGAGGTGCTCCCCGAGGGCTTCCGCGACCAGCGCGCCTCCGGGCTGATCCTCGCCTTCACCGTGGCCGATCTGCCCGGCGAGTACGAGCGGCTGCGCGCCGAGGGCGCCCCCATCGCGATGGAGCTGCGCGAGGAGCCGTGGGGCGAGCGGCTGTTCCAGGTCAGCGACCCGAACGGGGTGATCATCCAGCTCGTCGACTGGGCCGGCGGTACGGGGGCGACCGGGGCGAACCCCGCCGACGGCCACCAGGTCATCCAGGTCCGCGGGGCCCGCGAGAACAACCTGACGGACGTCTCCCTCGACATCCCCAAGCGCCGCCTCACCGTCTTCACCGGCGTCTCGGGCTCCGGCAAGTCCTCCCTGGTCTTCGGCACCGTCGCCGCCGAGTCCCAGCGGATGATCAACGAGACGTACACCTCCTTCGTCCAGTCCTTCATGCCGAGCCTGGGCCGGCCGGACGTGGACGCCCTGCACAACCTGAGCGCCGCCATCGTCGTCGACCAGGAGCGGATGGGCGCCAACTCCCGTTCCACCGTGGGTACGGCGACCGACGCCTCGACCATGCTGCGGATCGTCTTCTCCCGCCTCGGGGCCCCGCACATCGGCACGTCCTCCGCCTTCAGCTTCAACACGCCCGAGGGCATGTGCCCGCGCTGCGAGGGCATCGGCCAGGTCTCCGACATCGACGTGGACCAGCTCGTGGACCGCGAACTCTCCCTGGGCGAGGGCGCGATCACCGTCCCGGGCTTCGCCGTGGACTCCTGGTACTGGCAGATCATGGCCAACTCCGGCTTCTACTCCCCCGATACGAAGCTCAAGGACTTCACCGAGCAGGAGTGGGCGGACTTCCTGCACAAGAGCGCGGTGAAGGTGAAGGTGGGATCGAACAACTTCACCTACGAGGGCCTGGTCACCAAGGTGGCCCGCACCTACCTGTCCAAGGACCGCGAGTCCATGCAGTCCCACATCCGCGCCTTCGTGGACCGCGCGGTCGTCTTCGCCGACTGCCCGGAGTGCGCCGGCACCCGGCTGTCCGCGGCCGCCCTGTCCTCACGGATCGACGGGGTGAACATCGCCGAGTGCTCGGCGATGCAGATCAGCGACCTGGCCGCCTTCGTCCGCCGGATCGACGACCCGTCCGTGGCGCCGCTGCTCGCGAACCTGGGCGACCTGCTCGACTCCCTCGTCGAGATCGGGCTCGGCTACCTCAGCCTGGACCGCCCCGCCGGCACCCTCTCCGGCGGCGAGGCCCAGCGGGTCAAGATGGTCCGCCACCTGGGCTCCGCGCTCACGGACGTCACGTACGTCTTCGACGAGCCCACCACGGGCCTGCACCCGCACGACATCAGCCGCATGAACGACCTGCTGCTGCGGCTGCGCGACAAGGGCAACACCGTGCTCGTCGTGGAGCACAAGCCGGAGGTCATCGCGATCGCCGACCACGTGGTGGACCTCGGTCCGGGCGCGGGCACGGCCGGCGGGCAGCTCTGCTACAGCGGGGACGTGGCCGGGCTGCGCGCCTCCGGCACCCTCACCGGCCGCCACCTCGAACACCGGGCGCGGCTGCGGGAGTCGGTGCGCGAGCCTCGCGGGACGCTGTCGGTGAAGGGTGCCGATCTGCACAACCTGAAGGACGTCGCCGTGGACGTGCCGCTCGGGGTACTGACCGTGGTGACCGGCGTCGCGGGCTCCGGGAAGAGCTCGCTGGTCCACGGCTACCTGGCCGGGCAGGAGGGCGTGGTGGTCGCCGACCAGTCGCCGATCCGCGGTTCGCGCCGGTCCAACCCGGCCACGTACACCGGCCTGCTGGGGCCGATCCGGACCGCCTTCGCCAAGGCCAACGGGGTCAAGGCGGCGCTGTTCAGCGCGAATTCGGAAGGCGCCTGCCCCAACTGCAACGGCCTCGGGCTGGTCTACACGGACCTGGCGATGATGGCCGGGGTGTCCTCGGTCTGCGAGGAGTGCGAGGGCAAGCGGTTCACGCCCGAGGTGCTCACGTACCGGCTGCGCGAGAAGAACATCAGCGAAGTGCTCGACATGCCGGTGGCGGAGGCGTACGAGTTCTTCACCACCGGCCAGGCCCGGGCCATCCTGGGCCGCCTCGCCGACGTGGGCCTGGGCTACGTGCGGCTCGGCCAGCCGCTCAGCACCCTGTCGGGCGGCGAGCGCCAGCGCCTCAAGCTCGCGATCAGCATGGCGGAGAAGTCCTCGACGTACATCCTGGACGAGCCGACGACCGGCCTGCACATGGCCGATGTCGACAAACTGCTCGCGCTGCTGGACCGGCTCGTCGACGCCGGGAACTCGGTGATCGTCATCGAGCACCACCAGGCGGTGATGGCGCACGCCGACTGGCTGATCGACATCGGCCCGGGCGGCGGGCACGACGGCGGCCGGGTGGTCTTCGAGGGCACCCCGGCGACCCTGGTGGCGGAGGCCGACACGCTGACCGCCCGCCACCTGCGGGAGTACGTCAGCAGGGGCGCAGGCCCGGGAAGGTGAGCTCGCGGCCGGCGCCGAGCGGGGCGAAGAACCGCTCCACCTCGGCGTCGGCGACGTCCTCCAGCCGGGCCGGGGACCAGCGGGGGTTCCGGTCCTTGTCGACGACCTGGGCCCGGATGCCCTCCACCAGGTCGGGCGAGGCCAGCGCGTTGGTGGAGACCCGGAACTCCTGCGCCAGCACCTGCTCCAGGGTGGTCAGGGCCGCGGCCCGGCGCAGGGCGGCGAGGGTGGTCTTGAGGGCGGTCGGGGACTTGGCCAGGACCGTTTCGGCGGCCTCCTTGGCGGCCGGGTCCCCTTCGGCGAACAGCCGCTCGACGATCTCCTCCACGGTGTCCGCCGCGTAGCAGCGGTCGATCCAGGCCCGCCGCTCGGCGAGTTCGCCGGGCGGGGGCGCGGCCGCGTACCGCGGGAGGACCTCCGCGACCGGGGCCCCGGCGAGTTCGGCGGTCAGTTCCGGGAGGCGGGCGGCGGGTACGAAGTGGTCGGCGAGCCCGCACAGGACCGCGTCGGCGGCGCCCACGGCGGAGCCGGTGAGGGCGAGGTGCGTGCCGAGCAGGCCGGGGGCGCGGCCGAGCAGCCAGGTACCGCCGACGTCCGGGACGAAGCCGATGCCGGTCTCGGGCATGGCGACGCGGGAGCGTTCGGTGACGACGCGGACCGCGCCGTGTGCCGAGACGCCGACGCCGCCGCCCATGACGATGCCGTCCATGAGGGCGGCGTACGGCTTCCTGTAGCGGGCGATGCGGGAGTTGAGCCGGTACTCGTCGCGCCAGAAGTCCGCGGAGGCGGTGGTGCCGGCCTTGGCGTCGTCGTGGATGGCGCGGATGTCCCCGCCCGCGCACAGCCCGCGCTCGCCGGCGCCGCGGATGAGCACCTGGTGGACGGCGGGGTCGTCCTCGCAGGCGGTGAGGGCCTCGTCGATCCGCAGCACCATGGGGTGGGTGAGGGCGTTGAGGGCCTTGGGGCGGTTGAGGGTGACCACCCCGGTCCGGCCCTCGATGGCGAACAGGACCGTGTCGTCGGTGTCGTCTGAGCTCTTCACACCGGCCAGTATGTAGCGTCGACCGGCAGGCGGAAGAAACCGCTCTTCCCGCCCGTCTACGAGCGGCCGTAAGCCCCCGGCGTATGCCCGAAGGCACGCCGGAAGACGTCGATGAACGCGCTCGCGGACGACCAGCCGCAGCGGTGCGCGACCACCGTCACAGGCGTGCCGACGGCCAGCAGCCGCAGCGCCTGGTGCAGCCTCAGCTGGGTGCGCCACTGCGGGAAGGTCATCCCCAGTTCGGCCCGGAACAGCCGGCTCAGCGTCCGCTCGCCGGCCCCCGCCCCGGCCGCCGCCGCCAGCGCGGCCAGCCCCCGCGGGTCCCCCGGGTCGGCGTGGAGCAGCGCGCACACCGCCGCGAGCCGCGGGTCGGCCGGGGCGGGCAGGTGCAGCGGCTGGAGCGGCGAGGCCCGCAGCTGGTCGAGCAGGACCGCGAGCAGCCGGCGCCGCTCGGGGGTGTCGTCCTGCGGGTCGCGGGTGTGGGCCAGGATCAGCTCGCGGAGCAGCGGGCCCACGGCGATGACGGCCGGCGCGTCCAGGGACAGCGGGTTGACGCCGGCGGGCAGGCCCACGAGGTGCAGGTCGGTACGGCCGAAGGCGCGGTGTTCGTGCACCGTCCCGGCCGGGATCCACAGGGCCCGGGTCGCGGGCGCCACCCAGGTGCCGGCGTCGGTGGTGATCGACAGGACCCCGGAACCGGCGTAGGCGATCTGGTGGTCGTCGTGGCGGTGCGGGTCGATCCCGGTGTCCGTGTCCAGGGCGCGGATGCCGGTGGCGGCGCGCGGGGTGTGGCGGATTTTCTGCATCACACGGCAATTTATCGGAAGCGCGACCATGCCGCCGACGACGATCCTCGACGGGTGAAGCCCTCGAACCCCACGAACCCCTGGCACCCCGGCCCCGGCCCCGGCCCCTCGCCGTCGTCGCATCCGGCGCCGGCCGCGGCTCCGGTCCGCCGCCGGATCGCCGCCCTCGCTGCGGGCCACTCCTGCGTGGACGTCTACCAGGGCGCCGCCGCCGCGCTCGTGCCCTTCCTCGTCGCGGAGCGCTCCTACGGCTACGCCGCCGCGTCGGGCATCGTGCTCGCCGCCTCGCTGCTGTCCTCCGTGGTCCAGCCGCTGTTCGGCATCCTGGCCGACCGCCGCCCGATGCCCTGGCTGATCCCCCTCGCCACAGCCGCCGCCGGGCTCGGCATCGCCCTCGTCGGACTGGACGCCGGGTATCCGGCCACGGTGGCGGCCGTGGCCCTGTCCGGGCTGGGTGCGGCCGCCTACCACCCGGCGGCCGCGGGCCTGGTGCGCACCGCCTTCGGCGGCACCGGGCATGCGGAGATGAGCTGGTTCGCGCTCGGCGGGAACATCGGTTTCGCCTGCGCCCCGCTGCTGGTCATGGGCGCCCTGGCGGTTCCCGGGCCGGGCGGCTGGTGCCTGCTCGCCGGGCCCGCCGCGCTCGGGGTCCTCCTGGGCCGGCCGCCCGCGCGGACCGCCGCGGCCGCGCTGGAGTCCCCGGGCAGCCGGCCGGAGGCTCTCCCGGTGGCCGCCCCGGTGTCGAACGGGCGGGCCTTCCTGCGGCTCTGCCTGGTGGTGATCGTCCGCTCGGTGGTGTTCACCGGCCTGAGCACCTTCGTGGTCCTGTACGTACGCGAACGCGGCGGCGGTGGAACCCTCGGCTCCGTGGCCCTGTTCGCCCTGTTCGCGGGCAGCGCCGCCGGCACCCTGCTCGGCGGCCGGCTGGCGGGCCGGTGGGGCCGGGTGACCGCGGTCCGCCGCGCGTACGCCGCCGCCGTGCCCGCGGTCGCCGGCCTCCTCTTCCTGCCGCTGCCCCTGGCGCCCGGCTGCGCGGCACTCGCCGCCGCCGCGCTGTACGTGCCGTTCTCCCTCCAGGTCACCCTGGGCCAGGACTACCTCCCGACGCGCATGGGCACGGCGAGCGGGGTCACCCTCGGCCTGACCGTCAGCGCGGGCGGCCTCGCGAGCCCGCTCATCGGCGCCTTCGCGGACGCCGCTTCGCTGCGCGCCGCCCTGCTGCCGCTGGCCGCACTGCCGGTGCTGGCGTGGGCCCTGGCCCGGCGGCTGCCGGAGCCGGGTGCGCGTGCCGCTGCCCGGTGAGGTCAGTGGCGGGGGCGCGCCCGGTGGGCCCGCCAGGCGTCCAGGGCTTCGGCGCGGGTGCCGGCGGGGTGGCTCGCGTGCCAGGCGCGCAGGAACCGGTTGAACTCGAACTGGGCTCCCACTTCCCGCGGTTCGGCCGCCCGGGCCCGGGTGGCGTGCCAGTGGGCGACGGCCTCGGCCAAAATGTGCCCGGCGTGCCCGGCGATGTACTCGCGCATGAACGCGTCGAAGTGGAAGCCGGGGCCGATCTCCCGCGTGAAGTACTCCCGGAGCACCTGGCTGCACCGCTGCCCGGGCGGGATCACGGTCTCGCCGTCGACGGGGGCGGTGAGCCCGCGCCCCGCCCTCCGGGCCGCGGGCGGCTCCGGTGCGGCCGCCGGTGCCGGGAGGCCGTCGAGGGCGGCGGCGAGCCGGGCGGTGACGGCCGCCTTGCCTCCCCCGGCCGACAGCCCCATCTCCCGCGCCAGCACGCCCAGTTCGGCCAACGTCCAGTACCAGCGCGCCAGTTCCGCTCCGGTCAGCCGGGCCGTCAGGGCCGGCCGGGACTCCCCCGCATTCGCACTCACGTTCGCAGGGTAGCGCGTGTCGCGCGCTGCCGGACCGGCACGGACGGCTTGCGCGGTCGACCCGCATTCCCCATATGCCGCTTAAGGTCGGACACGTCCGCCACCCGCCCGAAGGAGACCGCATGACCGCCACCACCCCCGGCCCGAACCGCCTCACCCTCGGCGAGGACACCGCTCTGGTCCTTATCGACCTCCAGACCGGCATCCTGGCCATGCCCACGGCCAAGCCCTCCGCCGAGATCCTCGCGAAGGGCGTCGAGCTCGCCGGGGCCTTCCGTGCCCGCAGGCTCCCCGTGGTCCTGGTCAAGGTGGCCTGGTCCCCCGACGGCGGCGACCTGCCCACCAGCAACGTGGACCGCCCCGGGCCCGCAGCCGCCCCGCCCGCCGCGTTCTCCGAGATCCCCGCCGAGCTCGCCGCCCTCGGCGACGTCGTCGTGACCAAGCGCCACTGGGGCGCCTTCACCGGCACCGAGCTCGACCTCCAGCTGCGCCGCCGCGGCATCCACCGCATCGTGCTCGCGGGCATCTCCACCAGCGTCGGCGTCGAGTCCACCGCCCGTACCGCCTGGGAGCTCAGCTACGACCTGGTCTTCGCCGAGGACGCCACCGCCGACCTGGACGCCGAGTCCCACGCCCACACCTTCGGCAAGATCTTCCCGCGCATCGGCAAGGTCAGCAGCACCGCCGAGATCCTCGCCGCCCTGGATTCCTGAGGGCCCTGGCTATTTTTAGGTCGATCGACCTAGAATCCGGATCATGACCGACTCACTGCGCCACGATCCCGCCGGCCCCGTACTGATCACCGGCGGGTACGGCACCGTCGGGGCCGAGATCGCCCGGATGGCCGCCGTCGACGCCCCGGTCCTGCTCACCGGACGCTCGCCCGAGCGGGGCCGGGCGCTGGCGGCCGAGCTCGGGGGCGAGGTGCGCGCCTGGAACCTCGGCGACCCCGCCCCCTTCAGCGCAGGCGTACGGGCCGTGATCAACTCGGTGAACGACCCCGACGACCGGGTACTGCGCGCGGCCGTCACCGCCGGGGTCCCGTACGTGGACATCACGCGCTGGACGGCCCGGTTGCAGCGGGCGGTCACCGTGGCCGCGCTGCTGCGGCCCACCGCCCCCGTGCTGCTGTCCTCCGCCTGGATGGGCGGGGTCGTGAGCCTGGTCGCGGCCTCGCTCGCGGCCGAACTGGGGGGCGCCGAGCGGGTGGAGACCGCCGTGCGGTGGGACATGGCCGACCGGGCCGGCGCGGACTCCGTGGAGTTCATGGACCGGCTCGGGGTGGGCTTCGAGGTGGTCGACGGCGGCCGGCGCAGGCTCGCTGCGCCGCTGACGGACTCCCGTTCCGTCCTCATCGGCGGCACGCCCGTACGCGTCGCCCGCATCGACACCCCGGAGCAGTTCACGCTCCCCCTGACCCTGGGCACCACCACCGCCGCCACCCGCATCGGCTTCAGCTCCCCCGCCGCCACCCGCGCGCTGCTCGCCCTGCGCGGGACGGGGTTCTTCCGCTGGGCCGGCGGCGAGCGCTGGGCCCCCGCGCGCCGCGCCCTGCTGCACTCGCCCGGCGAGGGGGGCACGGCCCTGCTCCGCGTGGACGTCTCGCACCAGGGGCGCGAGCTCGGCGCGACCGTCACCGACCCGCGCGGGCAGAGCCACCTGACGGCGGTCGGGGCGCTGCTGGGCCTGCGCCGCGTACTCGGCACCGACGGGTACCCGGCGCCGGCGGGCGTGGTCTTCCCCGAGCAGCATCCGGCCCCGGCCCACGCCACGGACCTGCTGGCGGCCCAGGGCGTCGCCCTCGCCGTGGACCGGTCGGCCTGCGAAGGCGAGGCCGCCGCGTGAGCGCCGCGCCTCCGGCCGGGCCTCCCGCCGGGCCCTCCACCGCGCCTCCCCCGGGGCCGACCCCGAAGGGCCGGCAGCGGCGGGAGGCCCTGCTGGACGCGGCGGAGCGGATCCTGACCTCCTCCGGGGGCGCCGAGCTGACGATGCGTACGGTGGCGGAGGCGGCCGGAGTCCGGCTCGGCCACCTCCAGTACTACTTCCCGACCCGCACGGACCTGCTGGCGGCGCTGCTCGACCGGATCCTCGCCGCCTCCCTGGAGCGCGTGGCCGGCCTCGCCTTCGTCCAGGGCGCAGGCCTCCCGGCCGTCCTCGACACCCTCCTCGGCGAGCACGAAGACCTGCCCCTGGTACGGCTGTTCGTCGAGGTCTGGGCCATGGCGGCGCACGACGAGGCGGCCGCGGAGGCCGTGCGCGGCTTCTACGGCGCCTACGCCGCGCACGTGGCCGAGTTCATCACCGGCCGCTCCCCGGCCCTGCCGCCCGACGAGGCACGGGCGCGCGCCGAGGTGTTCGTCATGCTGATGGAGGGATCGGCGCTGTTCCGCTCCGGCCTCGCCGGCCGCCCCGCCCCGGCGGGCGACGCCGTGCTGCGCCGCACGCTGCTCGGCCTCCTCGGGCACGGGGCGCCGGAGGGTCAGCCCCGCTCGTAGGTGCCCACCAGGGTGCCGGCGGCCAGTTCCCGGCCCTTCAGGGCGCGGTGCACGGCGTCGGAGCCGGGGCGTTCGGGGAGCGGGAGGGGTTCGGAGACGGCGTAGAGGCGGAAGAAGTAGCGGTGCCGGCCGTGCCCGGGGGGAGGCATCGGCCCGTTCCAGCCCACCCTCCCGAAGCCGTTGGGCCACTCGCGGCCGCCGGGCGGCACCGCGCCCTCGGCCGCGCCGGAACTCCCCGGGTCGATTCCGGTGACGAGCCAGTGCAGGAAGGTGCCTCCGGGCGCGTCGGGGTCCTCGCACACGAGGACCAGCTCCCGCGCCCCCTCGGGCGCCGCCGACCAGGTCAGGGGAGGCGAGACGTCGTCCCCCTCCCCACTGTGGCGCCGCGGGATTTCCTGGTGGTCGCGGAACGCCGTACTGCCGAGCTCAATCGCGGTCATGGCGGCGGCCCTACCCGCGCAGCAGCCCGTGCATCACAGGGCGGCACCGGAATGCGCCCGATCGGCCGAGCGGGCGGCCTTCGGCGCAGCCGCGCCGACCGCCGCGGCTAGAATTGCAGAGTTCTTCAATTCGCCATGTGCCGTGGTGATCAAGCACCTGGGAGGCGGTCGGAGTGGTCGGATTCGCCGAAGCCGCGCGCGAACGGGTGCGGCAGGCACGCGCCCGCCTCCGGGCCGCGCTCGACGAGCAGGACGAGTACGAAGCGGATCTGGCCCAGGACGAGCTGGAGGACGCGCTTCGGCTCGCCCGCAAGCACGGCATCAACACGGACGAGCCCGACGGGACCGGAGAAGGGGCGGCTGACCGGTGAGCGTGTCGGTACCGCTGTACCAGGCCAAGGCCGAGTTCTTCCGGATGCTCGGCCACCCGGTGCGCATCCGCGTGCTGGAGCTCCTCCAGGACGGGCCGATGCCGGTCCGGGACCTCCTCTCCGCCATCGAGGTCGAGCCGTCGAGCCTGTCCCAGCAGCTCGCGGTGTTGCGCCGGTCCGGGATCGTGACCGCCACGCGCGGGGGCTCCACCGTCGTCTACGAACTCGCGGGCGGCGACGTCGCCGACCTCCTGGCCGCCGCCCGGCGCGTCCTGACCGGCGTGCTCACCGGGCAGAGCCGGCTCCTGGAAGAACTCCGCGACGTGCGGCAGGGAACGGGTACGTGATGGGCGCCGGGCGCTTCCTGCCCTGGCGCCGGGGCCGGTCCGGAGCGGCGGTGGAGCACACCCGGCCCGAGGTGCGCCGGCACGTGGTCTCCCTCGCCGTGGAGCCCGGGGCCGTGCCGCGGGCCCGGGAGGCGGCCGCCGCCCGGCTCGCCCAGGCCGGGGTCGAGCCCTCGTCCGCCTTCGCCGACGCCGTGCTGCTGGTCGTCAGCGAGCTCGTGGCCAACGTCGTACGCCACGCCCACGACTCCCCCGTGGCGGAGGTGGGCATCACCGTGGGCTCCGGGCAGCTCGTGGTCAGCGTGGACGACACCGATCCCCGCCTGCCCGATCTGTCCCCAGAGGGGATGGGCCCGGGACTGCGCACGGTGTCGGAGCTCGCGGCCGCGTACGACGGCGAGCTCAGCGTGGAGCCGTCGCTCGCCCGCAAGGGCAAGATCATGCTCGTACGATTCCGGATTCCGGCCTGATGACACACCCGAACGACCATGGAGACCAGCGGATGAACGACGCGAACACGGCCGCCCCGGAGCCGGACGGCCCGTCCCGGGCCAAGAGCCAGGCCCGGTGGCTGGAGCGCGGCGTGGCGCTGCGGGCCTTCTTCTACATCTTCGGCACGCACGTGTTCGCGGGCTTCGTCTACCTGCTGTTCTATCTCGGCGAGCACGCGAAGAAGTAGACCGGCGCATGCCATGATCCGCGGATGAACGCGTACTCCTGGCCCGGGGAGGACGGACGACCCGTGCCCGACACCGCGGCGGCCTGGCCCGAGACCGTCCGCAAGCTGCCCGTCGGCACCCGCATCACGGGTGAGGTCATCGGCCGGCAGCGCTTCGGGGTCTTCCTCGCCGTCGACGACTGCCCCGGCGCCATGGGGCTGGCCAGGGTCTCCGAGATGCCCAGGTGCATGGAGCTGCCGATGCCGGGGCAGCGCGTCACCGGCCAGGTCGCCTGGCACTCCGACCGCGAGTACCAGGTGGGGGTCGTACTCGGCGAGTGGGCCGAGCACGAGGACCTGCTGCCGCGCTACCGCGCCGGTCAGGTCGTCGAGGCACGCGTCGTACAGATCGCGTCCATCGGAATCTTCGTCCACCTCGACGACTGCGTCGGGGGGCTCATTCCCCTCACCGACCAGCCTGCCTCCCCGGAGACCTTCCACGAGGGCCAGGAGCTGCGGGTGCGGATCGTGACGGTCGACCGCGAGCGGAACCGGATCCTGCTGGCCGGACCCGTCGCGTAGTCGCCGGCCCTAGCCGCCCACCGCGTCGTCGCAGGCCGCGCACACCAGGCTCGCGTGCTCCGGGGCGTACCAGGTGCCACCCGGGTGGTCGGCGGGCTTCCACGGGGACACCTCCATCGCGAAGGTGTCCCGGCCGCAGTAGGTCCGCGGCCCGGCGACGGCCGCCCTGCCGGGGGCACCGGGCACCGCGTGCACGCGGAGGACGGACGGTTCGGCGTCGCCCGCCGTCGGCTTGTCGAGCTCGTACACGACGACAATCTCGCTCATACCTCGACCGTAGGCCGCCCCGGGCGGGTCCGCTCAGCCGAAGCCGACGTTGAGCAGCACGATCCCGGCCAGGACCGTGGCGCTCGCGGCGAGCCGCACCCGGCCGAGCCGTTCCCGGAAGACCAGGCTGCCGATCAGGGCGGCGAAGACGATGCTCGTCTCGCGCAGGGCCGACACCCCGGCGAGCGTCCCGTACGCCTGCGCCCAGACCACCAGCCCGTACGCGGACAGCGAGAGCATCCCTCCGATCAGGCCGCGGGCCGCGACCGGCCGCAGCTCGGTCAGCAGGGACCGGCGGCGGACGGCGAAGGCGATCAGCGGGATGACCGGCGCCTGCAGCAGCAGGGTCCAGGCGACGTAGCCGGGCACGGTGTCGGAGTGGCGGACGCCGACCCCGTCCAGCAGCGTGTAGCAGGCGATCAGCACGCCGGTGCCGACGGCGGCCGCGAGCGCGGGCAGGTGGCCGCGGCCGGGTACGCCGTCGGCCAGGGTCAGCCCGATGAGCCCGGCGGAGATGACCAGGACGCCCGCCAGCTCCCACCCCGGCAGCGCCTGGCCCAGCAGCAGGGTGGCCGCGACGGCGACCACCCAGGGCGAGGTGCCGCGGGCGATCGGGTACATCTGGCCGAAGTCGCCCAGCTTGTACGCCTGCAGCAGCATCAGCTGGTACAGCACCTGGAGCGCGGCGGAGCCGGCGATGTAGGGCCAGGCGGAGGCGGGCGGCACCGGGACGAAGCAGGCCAGGACGATCGCGAAGAGCAGGTAGGCGAGGTTGATCAGGGCGAAGCCGAGCAGCTTGTCCTTGATCGCGTGCGCCACGGCGTTCCAGCTCGCGTGCATGAGCGCGGCGAACAGGACGACCACGGGGACGAGCGCCGTGAAGGCGGGTGAGGCCGGGAGGGCCAGGGGCATGAGGGTGTCCATGGGTACGGATCGCTGAACTCGTCGATCGGGCGGGCCACTCCTTCCCCGGCCTGGTCCAACTCGGTCTGCCCGGCACGGCGGATGGGCTGAGCAGCCTGAGCTCGGCGAGCCGGTCCGGGCTGGCGCGGGCGGCCCGCCGGTTGGGGTCAACCCGACGATCTTGCCGGTTGCCGTCACTCCAGGTGTGTACTCCAGATGAATTCCAGACGACCCGACGGACCTGCTCGGAGCGCCCGCCGAGGGCGCTGTCCGCACTGCGTTCGCCTGCGACCGCTATGAGTTGCGAGGGCCGCACGGCCGCACGGCCGCACGGCCGCACGGCCGCACGGCCGGCGCCCCGCCCCCGGCAGGCCGCCGGACCACCGCACAAGGCACGAGGAACGAGAACCCGATTGAGCACGACCCCCGCCCCCTGGGCCGAGATCACCCTGGCCGAGCTGCCGCTGCGCGACGAGCTGCGCGGCGAGGAACCCTACGGCGCACCGCAGTTGGACGTACCGGTGCTGCTGAACGTCAACGAGAACCCGTACGCGCCGTCGGAGCGGGTGGTCGCCGACATCGCCGCCGCCGTGGCCGGCGCCGCCCGGCAGCTGCACCGCTACCCGGACCGCGAGTTCCGGGACCTGCGGGGCGACCTCGCCGGATACCTCACCGAGGACACCGGAGTGGCGCTGGCCGCCGAGCAGGTGTGGGCGGGCAACGGCTCCAACGAGGTGCTGCAGCAGGTCCTCCAGGCCTTCGGCGGACCGGGCCGCACCGCCCTCGGTTTCGCCCCGCACTACCCGATGTACCCGGAGTACTCCCGCAACACGCTCACCACCTGGGTCGCCGGGCGGCGCGCGGACGACTTCGCCCTGGACCTCGGCCACGCCCTGGACACGATCGCCGAGCACCGGCCCGCCGTGGTCTTCCTGACCTCGCCGAACAACCCCACCGGCACCGCGCTGCCGCTGCGCGACATCGAAGCCGTGCTCGACGCGGCCCCCGGCGTGGTGGTGGTCGACGAGGCGTACGCCGAGTTCCGCCGCGACGGCGTGCCGAGCGCGGTGACGCTGCTGCCGGCCCACCCGCGGCTGATCGTGAGCCGCACGATGAGCAAGGCCTTCGCGCTGGCCGGCGGCCGGCTCGGCTACCTCGCCGCGCACCGGGCCGTGGTGGACGCGCTGCGCATCGTACGGCTGCCGTACCACCTGTCGGCCGTCGCCCAGGCCACGGCCCGCGCCGCGCTCGGCAACCGGAAGGAACTCCTGGGCCGGGTGGCGGAGTTGCGCGCCGAGCGGGACGCCACCGTGGACTGGCTGCGCGGCATCGGGCTGCGGGCCGCCGACTCCGACGCGAACTTCGTCCTGTTCGGCACCTTCGACGACCGGCACGCCGTCTGGCGCGGACTGCTGGACCGGGGCGTCCTGATCCGCGAGGCGGGCCCCGACGGCTGGCTGCGCGTGTCCATCGGCACCCCGGCCGACATGGCCGCGTTCCGCCACGCCCTCCAGGACGTACTGGGCGGCTGAGCCCCCAGCGGGCGGGGCAGCACCCCGCCCGCCCGGACCGCTTCAGGACGGTGGAGTGGGCCCGGGGGCCAGGACCACCACCGCCGTCTCGGACGGCCTGCGGGCCGCGTGGGCGTTCAGGTTCGGGTCGATCTCGGTCCAGCGGGCCCATAGCCGGGCTCGTTCCTCCCCCGTCGCGGCGCGGCCGTGGACCTGGCGGCGGCCGTCGGGGAGGTCGACGGTGGCGTCCGGGTGGGTCTGGAGGTTGAGCCACCAGGCGGGCTCGGCCTCGCCCCAGCCGTTCATCGCCATCGAGACCAGGTTCGGACCGTCCTCGAAGTAGCCGATGATGACGCTGCGCTGCTCGCCGGTGCGGCGCCCGGTGGTGGTCAGGCGCAGCGTGCCCCAGCCCTTGGCGCCCGGCCGCCACAGTCCGACGCGGCGTCCGGAGAGCCGGTGTACGGCGCGGTGCGCCGACCAGAACAGGCGGATGAACCAGCGCGGCGGGAGCCGCGGTGCCTTCGTCACGTACGGGACGATAGCCGCGGCCCCCGGCATCCGGTAGGCCTGCCGTCCGGCTCCGGTTCAGTGCACGTCGGCCCCCGCGGGGGTCTCGTCGAGGAAGCCGCCCGACTGGTGCTGCCAGAGCTTCGCGTAGGCGCCCTCCGCGGAGAGGAGCTGCCCGTGCGTGCCCTGCTCGACGATCCGGCCGCGGTCGAGGACCACGAGCTGGTCCATGCCGGCGACCGTGCTCAGCCGGTGCGCGACCACGAGGGCCGTGCGTCCCTCCATGAGCCGCCACAGGGCGTCCTGGACGAGGATCTCGCTCTCCGAGTCCAGGGCGCTGGTCGCCTCGTCGAGCAGCAGGATCGGCGCGTCGCGCAGGATCGCCCTGGCGAGGGCGACCCGCTGGCGCTGGCCGCCGGACAGCTTCACGCCGCGCTCGCCCACCATGGTGTCGAAGCCCTCGGGGAGCCCGTCGGCGAACTCGGTGACGTGCGCGGCCTCGGCGGCGCGGCGGATCTCGGCGTCGGTGGCTTCGGGCCGGGCGAAGGCGATGTTGTCCCGCAGCGTGCGGTGGAACATCGCCGGGTCCTGCGGCACGTACGCGATCATGCTGCGCAGGTCGGCCTGGGACAGCTTGCTGATGTCCTGCCCGCCGATGAGGATCCGGCCCGCGTCGATGTCGGTCATGCGCAGCAGCAGCCGGGTGAGGGTGGTCTTGCCGCCTCCGGACCGGCCGACGAGGCCGATCTTCGTACCGCTGGGCACGTTCAGGTCGAGGCCGTCGAAGAGCGGCTCCTTGCCCGCGCCCGCGTGGGCGAAGGTCACGTTCTCGAAGCGCACGTCGGCGGCCCGGGAGAGCAGCGGCTCCGGGGAGGCCGGGTCGAGCACGGTCGACGGGGTCAGCAGCAGTTCGGTGAACTGCGCGGCCTCCGTCATCGAGCTCTCCAGCCGCCGGTAGATCTGGTTGAACTCGAACATGATCCGGGTGGCGTTGGCGTAGTAGGTGAAGGCGACGATGATCGCCTCGACGCCGTGCTCCCCCGCGCCGAGCGAGACGGCGAGCAGCAGACCGATCGCGTTGGTGAGTACGGACATCGGCGCGACGACGGTGTCGATGCGCAGGTTGCCGTAGTCCCACGAGCGCAGCGTGAGCCGCCGCGACTCCGCGACGCGGGAGCGGTGTTCGGCGGCCTCGCGGTCCTCGGCCGCGAACGCCCGCACCGTGTCCATGTTCATGAGGCTGTCGGCGACGTGGCCAGACACCCGGGCGATGGCCTCCTCGCGCTCGGCGACGAGCGCCTGGCGGCGCCGGATCAGCGGCCTGACGCACAGCGCCGCCAGGGTGATCATCACCAACAACCCCACCACGAGGAGCGGTTCGTACTGCCACAGCACCACCGAGGCGAACAGCAGCGGCACGAAACTGCCCATGACCGAGAAGGTCAAGGTGTCGACGAACTCCTCGAAGCGGGAGGCGAAGCTCAGGACCCGCTTGGTCAGCGAGCCGGCGAAGTTGTCGTGGAAGAACGCGGCGTCCTTGGCGAACAGCTCGTCCATGCCGATCACGTACAGGCTCTCGATGCCACGGGCGTCGAGGCGGTTCAGGCAGTGGAGTCCGATGCGCCAGAGGGTCTCGGCGAGCAGGAGGACCCCGGCGAAGACGAGGACGTAGGGCAGTGCCGAGCCGATGCCGACGCCCGCACCGCCGTCCCCGACGATCCGGCCGACGAGCTTGGCGACGATCAGCGGTGCGATGTAGAAGATGCCGATGTTGCCCAGTGCGGGGAGCAGCTTGGCGGGGACGGTGAGCCGGCGGAGCCTGGCCAACTCCCGTCCGTAGTAGCGGAGCGCGAGGAGCACGGGGCCCCTGCGGGGGGAAACCTTCGATGATTCGGGTGATCCCATCTCAAACCCTGCGTTGAGGTACCAACAGGACAGGAGTCGGAGTGTCCCGCACGAGCGCTCGCGCGGTCCAAGGGTTTAATCCCGCCTCAGCTAACCGGCCAGCACGGCGGGGGTCGGGCCGTCCGGCCGGACAGTGATGCTGTACGCGGCCCCGCCCGGGACGGAGCGGAAGCGCGGGGCCCGGGCGGGCAACAGGTGTTCGAGGAGGACGGTCGTTTCCCGGAGGGCGAACTGCAGGCCCAGGCAGGCCCGGGGCCCGATGCCGAACGGCAGGTAGCTCCCCGGATGGGCGGGGCGGCGGCCGGGCGTGGTGAAGCGGGCGGGGTCGAACCGCTCGGGTTCTTCCCAGAGTCCGGGGTCCCGGTGCGTGAGGTAGGGGCAGACCAGCACATCGGTGCCGGCCTCGATCCGGTACCCGGCGAGGACGTCGTCCTCGGCCGCGCAGCGCGGCAGTATCCAGGCCGACGGGTAGAAGCGGAGCGTTTCGTGGACGAGCGCCTGGACGGCCTGCCGGCGCTCCGCGGAGCCCTCGGCGCCCGCCGCGAGGGCCTGTTCCCGCGCCCCGGGGTTGCGGTCCAGCAGCAGGTGGAGCCAGGTGAGGGTGGAGGCGGTGGTCTCGTGACCGGCGACCATCAGGGTGACCAGCTCGTCGCGGATCAGCCGGTCGTCGTACTCGGGGCGGGTCCCGGCGGCCCCGGTCAGGAGGTGCAGCAGGCCCGGCCCGTCGGGTCCGGCCTCGCCGGCGCGGGCGGCGGCGATCGCGCGGCTCGCCACGGCGTCGATCCTGGCCAGCTCGTCGGCGACGGCCCCCTGGGCGGCGACGCCGTCGGCGGGCAGGCTGGGCAGGGCGGCCACCACGGCGGGCACGGCGGCCAGTTCGCGTTCCGTGCCGGGGTCGAGGGGATGCCCGGTCAGGGCCCGCCAGATGGTGTCCAGGGCGAAGCGGCGCATCTCGTCACCGACGTCGAAGACCTCCCCGGTGCGGGCGTACGAGGCCCAGCGCGCGGCCGCCGTCCGCGCGGCCCCGGTGATCCGCTGCTCGTAGCGGCGCATCCCCGGGCCGGTGAACTGGGACTGCAGCAGCCGCCGTTGGCGCTGCCACGCCTCGCCCGTGGCGGCCAGCAGCCCGTCGCCGATCAGCAGCCGGGCGCGGTGCGAGCGCTTCACGTACCGGCCGGGGTGCAGCGCGAGCACGTGCTGCACGGCCACCGGGTCGGTGACCAGGACGGTGGGGCGCGGTCCGAGCCGGAACGCGGCGACACCGCCGAGGCGCTCGCGCACCTGGCCGAAGAGGTCGACGAGCTCCCCTCCCCCGGCCTGCCACCGCTCGACGAGCGCGGTGTCCAGCTCGGGCACGGGTCGGGCGTGGGTGGCCACAGTTCTGCTCCTGTACGTAGCGGGCATCACGCACTGTAGGGGACCGGCCGCACCCTGCGACACCCCGCCGGGGCCGGGTGTGCGGTGGGGCGCCCCCGCAGGGCTCCGAACGCAACCACGCTCGGCCCGCCGACCCCTGGAAACGTTCGGAGCCCGAGGAGGTGCCCCGCCGCGCGCCCGGCCCCGGCCCCCACCCCGCGGGGCGGCGGGCGGGGCCGCTGCGCGGGGCCTTCCCCCACCCCGCCCCTTCCCGAAACTGGGGGCTCCGCCCCCAGACCCCCGGTCCTCAAACGCCGGACGGGCTGGATATGCCCGGCCCCGGCCTCAGCCGGACACGGCGTTCCCCCGTTCGCGGCCGCGCCGGACGTCGTACGCGAAGAACCTCGTCACCGCGCCGCCGAGTTCGTCCAGGCCGGTGAAGCCACGGCGGGCCAGTTCGGCGTCCGGTGTCGTGCCCCGGCCTTGCCAATGGCGCAGGAACAGCTTCGCGCACATCGCGGGCGGCGGGACCACGAGCCGGGGCCGGGCCGCTTCCGTCGCCTCGTCGGCCCGGCCGACCAGCTCGCACCACTCCTCCCAGCGGTCGGATTCCCGCAGCCGGGCCAGCGCCGCCGGCCGCCAGTCCACCGACCGCCATACCGGCCACACCCGCACCATGAGAAGCCGGATCTGGTCCGCCACCGCGAGCCCGTCCCGCTCCGGCTCCGTGAGCCACCCGGCGAGTGAGCCCGGCAGCGGCGCACTCCCGTCGAGTCCGAGCTTGGCCGACGCGTACGCCTCGAACGTCATCCCCCCGGCCCCCGCGAGGTCCTCCAGCAGGCCGGAGAGGACCTCCTCGTGCAGCGCCGGGTAGGCGCCGTCGAACAGCCGGGCCGCGTCCAGGACGTCCAGGTCCGACATCCACCGGCCGGGGGCGTACTCGCGCCGGGTCCTGCGGACCAGGGACTGGGTCCGGCTGATCCCGGTGAACGGCACCTCCGCGGCAAGAGGAGCGGGCGCGGCGGCGCCTCGGCGGGCGACCGCCCGCAGCGCCGACATGGCGTCGAGCCGTTTGAGGTCCCAGACGCCGGAGCCGATCATCTCCTCCAGCGTGCGCAGGGCGTCGTGGTCGTGCTCGTCCAGCGCCCGCTCGATGTCCTTCCAGCCGCGGTGGGTGAAGGGCAGGGCCGCGGCCGCCGCCACGATCCGCCGCCCCGACTCCGCCGGGACCAGGCCGGTCTCGGCCCCCTCCTTGCAGCCGTAGCGCAGGTTGACCAGCGCCACGGTCTGCGCCGGGTACCCCATCTCGGCCGGACCGTGCAGGACGCCCACCTCGTCGTCGCCGTCGATCTCTCCCGAGGCGTACATCTCGTAGACGGCGCCGAGGCCCCTCATCCCGCAGGGGGCCAGTTCCGCGGCGCGCAGCGCTCCCATGCTCGCGGCGCCGACTACGTCCACGCCCTCGGTGAGCACCTGGAGGATCTCCTTGTGCCCGACGGACCGCCGTTCCCGGAAGTAGCCGTCGATGACGACCACGACGTCTCCCGGGCGCCAGGGGTCCGCCAGCAGATCTCCCCGCCCGGCGGGCGGCCGTACCTCCGCCTCCGGGAGCACCGCGCGCACGTCGGCCGCCGAGATCGTCGGCCCCGCGTGGACCACCACTTTGGGCGTGCTCACTACAACACCTCCGGACACACGCGGCTGCCCGGCGCGACGACCTTGACGACCGGGACCCCGATCTCGTCCCTCGTCAGGTCGACCACGACGGGCGGGTGGGAAAAGGCGGCGGCCGACTGCCGCACCACGTAGGCGAGGTCATCGACGAGGCCGTCGTGCCGGGGCGGCTCCGCGACGAGGCCGCCGATGTCGGCCTTCGCGCCGGTCCGCGCGTTCTTCAGCCGGCCGACGTCCACGTGGCCGAAGTCGCTGCTGAGGTCGTCGCGCGCCCCGGCGATGTACGCGAGCCGGGCCTGCGCCGCTTCGGAGATGGCGCGGGTGAGTGCGATCTCCGGGCTGAGGTGGCAGCCGAAGCCGAACATCGGGGCCGGGTAGTCGTGGCAGGCGACCCAGGACAGGAAGCACGGCAGGCCGGTGGGCGACGGTACGAACCGGACCTCGAGGGTGACGTCGGCGCGCTCGATCAGCGCGCACAGTTCCTCGGCGACCGCCGAGCCCGCCGAGTGCGGGTCGACGCGTACGCCCATCTCCCCGCCCTGTCTGACGGCCGCCGTCATCGCGTCCCGCTCGATGACCTCGCACAGCGCGTGCAAGGCGGCCTCCACCAGTGTGTTCCCGCTGGCCAGGCCGTTCGTAGACTCGAAGAACACCGGCGGGTTCCAGTCGGTGTTCTCCTCCAGCGTCAGCCGGGCGAGGCTCGCGGGGACGTAGGTCCGCGCGCCGTCGACCAGCGATCGGGCCGCCACCCAGTCCAGTGGCAGCCGGTCGTGCAGCAGACTCGGCGCGCTGGGCGCCAGGGCGGCCACGTCGTAGCCGAGTTCCGGGCCGATCTCGCGGGGTGCGGCCGTCAGGTCGGGCCGGGCCGGCTGTTCCACGTGCCAGGTCTCGACGGACTCCATCACCGCGGACAGCTTGGCCAGTTCGGGCGTCATCCCCTTGCCCTGGGAGACGGCGAGGGTCCTGGACAGGGGCCGGACGGCCTGGAAGGTCGGGATCCCGATGGTGTCGAGCCGGGTGATGTCGGCGACCCGGGTGACGCCCACCTTGGCGGCCGCTCCGCTCGCCATCTCCCAGGTGGCCGCCGGGTGCCGGGCCCTGTTCGTCCCCGGCAGGCAGAGCACGGAGCGGTCTTGCGGCGAGGCGAGCCAGGACAGGCAGGACAGGGGCGGGTCTTCGGTCTGCACGGTGAGGGACTCCCTGCGGGTCAGAGGTTCCGGGTGCGCCGCAACAGCGCGCGGCCGGCGACGACATTGGCGACGAGGGCGACGGCGGCGAGGATCAGCAGGGAGGGCCACGCCTTCTCCAGGCCGAAGATCGCGGCGTCGCGCATCCCGTTGACCGCGTAGGACACCGGGTTCACCGTCGAGATCCACCGGAGCACGGTGGGGAGCTGCTCCGTCGGGGACAGCGACGGCGCGGCGAAGACGAGGACCGGCATCGACACGCTGGTGAGCACCATGAAGGTGCGGTAGTCGCTGATGAGGATCGCCGCGGCGAGGTACAGCCCGTTGAACGCCGCCGAGGACAGGACCAGCGCCGCCAGCAGCCAGATCCAGTGGGACGCGTGGAACGGGTAGTCGAAGATGAGCGCGGCGACGATCAGGGCCAGCACGCTCTGGGCGAGCACGAGCGAGACGCCGGCCAGCAGCTTGCCGGCGAGGAACCGCGACCGGCGCAGCGGCCAGCTCCACAGCTGGGTCGAGACGCCGCTCATCTCCTCCTGGAACATCGCCATGCCGGTCGTCCCGGAGGCGCTGACCACGGACATCGCCAGCACCATGGGGAGGAGGAAGACCGCGAACGGCAGGGTCTCGCCCCGGTAGGTGATGTCCCCGACGACGTTGCCGAGCGAGGTGTTCACCAGCAGCAGGTACACGAGCATGGGGGTCAGGCCGAGGATGAGGTTGACCCTGTTGCGGGCGAGGAGCGCGTACTCGCGGTAGAACACGGCGGTGAAGTCGGCCGGGTTCCCCGTCCCGACCGGTGCCCTGTTCTTGAATCCCAGGTCGGTCACGGTGTCAGCCCTCGTTCCCGGTCATGCGCAGGAAGACCTGCTCCAGCGAGTCGGTGACGGTGGAGATCCCCGAGATCACGACTCCGGCGTCGTGGCAGTGCTGCGACAGCTGCGGCAGTACATCCCTGACCTGCGCGTTCTCTATGCGGACCTCGGTGTCCTGGGCGGTCGCGGCCAGCCCGGACGTACCGGCCCACTCCTTGACGACCTTGGCCCCGACCGCGTCGTCCACGGTCACCAGCAGGTGCGCGCCACCGAACTCCCGTACGAGCTCGCTCGGCTGGGCGAAGCGGACCACCTGGCCCTTGTTGATGACCAGGACGCGCTGGGCGTTGCGCTCCAGCTCCTCGATGATGTGGCTGGTCCAGATGACGGTCATGCCGTTCTCCTCGCGGAGCCACCGCACGAACCGCTCGATCTGGTGCCGTCCGGCCACGTCCAGGCCGGCCGAGGGCTCGTCGAGGATCAGCAGCCGGGGGATGGTCAGCAGGGCCCGTACGAGCTGGAGGCGCTGGCGCTGTCCCCCGGACAGTTGGAAGACGAGCCGCGACAGGGCGTCCTTCAGGCCGAGGTACTCGGCCACCTCCAGCGCCCAGGGCCGGGTGGTGCGCCAGGACAGGCCCTTGAAGCGGGTGGCGATCTGCAGGTTGTCCAGGGCCGAGAGCATCTCGTCGTACGGGGCGGACTGGTGCATCGCACCGATGCCGCTCTTGGCGGCGACGGGGTCGCGCGCCGGGTCCGCGCCGAACACCCGGATCGTCCCAGTGGTGGGAGGGGTGACGCCGCAGATCATCTTCATCAGGGTCGTTTTCCCGGCACCGTTGGGTCCCAGCAGCCCGATGGTCTCGCCTTCCGCGATGTCGAATGAGATACGGTCGACAGCCGGCGTCTCTTTTCCGCGGTAACGCTTCGTCAACTCTTCCGCGTTCACCACACCATTCGCCACGATCCCTCCCTCCACAATGCGCTTGATGGTTCTTCAGGAATCAGGAATGCCGATCGAGCAGCTGCGGGTGGGACGTTACGCCTGTCGGCCGGTGTGGAAGCGGCAGCTGTCCAAGCTGCCTTGGAACTGCCTCCGTTCTGCCGCCCCGCCCGCGGCGCCGTTGGCTAGCATTCGCAGCATGAGCCGTTCGGGAAATGCGGATGACCACGACGGAAAACCCGTCGTGGTTCTCGTGAATTGCGCGGGCGGCCCTGAATTGGAGGTCGTGCGCAATGCGTTGACCGGGCCGCTGGAAACTCCGACGGTACTGGTCCGGCAGGGCGATATCCCGTCCACGCCCATGGCGCTCGACGTGGACACCGGCCTGCTGGACGTCGCCGGGCGCCGGGTCAGGCCCGCCGTGGTGTGGGTCCGTCACGGATCGGCCTGCGCGATGCTGGCGCAGGCGCGGCCGGCGGGCTCGGTGACCCCGCTGCAGGCGGAGTCGTGGTCGGGGTTCCTCCGGCAGGTGGCCGGGGCGGCAGCCACCGCGCTGCCCGGCGGCACGGTCGTGGGGCCGGGCCAGTTGGCACAGGCCCGCCGGCTGGGGGTGCGGATCCCCCGGACGGTGATCACCAACGACGTCCCGGCGGGCGCCCGCGAGGTGGGGGCGCCGACGGTGATGGTGAAGACGCCGGACTTCCGGCTGTTCGAGCCGGACCGGCGGAACTGGCCGGCCTGCCTGCCCTCGGTCGGGGCCCCGGCCGCCGCTGCCGCCGGGCCGGCAGGGGCGGCAGGGGCGGCCGACGGACGTCCCGTGGTCGTCCAGGAGTACGTGGCCCACACCCGTGAGCTGCGCGTCTACCACCTCGACGGCGGGATCTGCGCCTTCGAGGTCCGCAAACCCGATCCGTCGAGCCCGATGACGGATCCCGACAGTGTCACGGTGACCCGGGTCGACTGCCCGCGGCCCGCGGCCGACGCGGTGCGCACGATGTGCGCCGCGTGGGACCTGCGGTACGGCGCGTTCGACCTGCTCGTGTCCGACACCGGGGAACCGGTGTTCCTGGAGGCCAATCCGGACGGCGACTGGCTCTGGTTCGAACGCAAGGCGCGCTGGCACGGCGTCTCGTTCATGGCCGCCGTCATGGTCCGTGAGTTGTTCGTACGCAGTACGTCGTGAGGAGCTCGCATTGATGACGGCGATACGGGGTCCCGAGATCTCCACCCGGGGCCAGGTGCTCGTGGCCATGGTGGCGCGGGGTCACACGACCGACCGCGTGGCCCGTGCGCTGCGCCTGAGCAGACACACCGTGGGCGAGGAGATCAGTGTCCTCCTCGACCGGTTCAACTGCAGGAACAGAGCGGAACTGGTGGCCTACTGCTACGTCCACCGGATCCTGCCGATCGGTATCTGGCCGCCGCCGTGCGGCCCCGTGAAAGAGGTGAGTGACGTGTTCGACCCTCTGGCCAGCCTGCGTGAAGCAGGTCTCCCGGTCGACCAGTTGAGCGCCGCGCAGCGGGAGGTGCTGGCGCGCCTGACCGAGGAGGAGACCGCCGTCGTCGTGTCCGTGCAGCACCGCCTGAACGAGGCGGACGCCGGGTCGGACGCCGAGGTGTGGGCCCACAACCTGAAGCTGCTCTGATCCCCCGGCCCACCGACCCGCCGCACGGCACCGACCCTTGGAGGAGGACCGGCCATGAGCCGCAGACTGGTGGTGGTTCTCTTCCTCGACCTCGTCGGGTGGACGCGGCTGGCCGAGCGCGTGGATCCGGAGCCGCTGCAGCAGCTCCTGGACCAGTACTACGAGATCTGCTCGGCCGCGGTGGAGGAACACGGCGGGGTCGTGGAGAAGTTCATCGGCGACGCCGTCATGGCGGTCTTCGGCGCGGACACCTCCCAGGAGGACGACGCCCCGCGGGCGCTGCGGGCGGCCACGCGGATCCGCGCCGAGGTCCGCGATCTGCGCACGCCGGCCGCCGACGCGGCGCCGGTGGAGGTCCACTGCGGAATCGCGGCCGGCGAGGCCCTGGTGACGCGCTCGGCCCGGGCCGGCATCCGGGTCGTCGGCGACGTGGTGAACCTCGCCGCGCGCCTGCAGTCGGTGGCCGTCGCCGGGGAGATCATCGTCAACGAGACCGTGGCGCACCTCGCCCGCCCGCACTACACCATGGACCCGGTGCTGCCGGTGACCCTGAAGGGCAAGGCCGAGCCCGTGCCCGTACTGCTGGTGACCGGCGAGGCCGCCGTCGGCGGGCCGGGCGAGGGGCCGGGCGACGGCTCGCCCATGGTGGACCGCAGGGCCGAACGCCACCGGCTGCGCCAGATCTACCACCGGGTGGCCCGCGAGCGGCGGCCGGAGCTGGTGACCGTGGTCGGGCCACCCGGGATCGGCAAGACCCGCCTCGTGCGGGAGGCCGTGGACGATCTCGTCGCGGCCGGGGCCGGGCCCGTGGCCGTCTTCGGCAGCTGCCCTTCGTACGGCACGAACGGGAGCCACGCGGCGCTCGTCGAAGTACTGGACGCGCTGATCCAACAGGTGCCCGCCGGCGCGGAATTGCTGCGGTCGGACCCGCGGATCGCGGCGGTGCTCGCCAGCCTGCGCGACGCCTCGCTCTCCCGCCTCTGCGACTCCGTCCCGGGACCGGGCGTGGAGGAGGTGTCCTGGGCGGCGCGCGAACTGCTCACCGCGGCGGCCGCCCGCCCGCTCGTCGTGGTGTGGGACAACCTCGCGTGGGCGGGGCAGTCGCTGCTGCGGCTCATCGAGGAACTGAAGGGAAGCCTCCCGGACGTCCCGCTCCTGATGGTCTGCGTGTGCAGACCGGAGCTCGCGTGGTTCCCGGACGAGGACGTGATCGACGTCGGTGCGCTGGTCCCCATCGACAGCGCGCGGCTGGCGATGTCCCTGGCCGGTCGCAGCAGCGGCGACGAGGTGGAACTCCACGACCTCGACGTGGTCGACCGGGTCGCCGGGTACAGCGCCGGCAACCCGCTGTACATCCGGCTGATGATGGACTGGCTGCGAGACGGCCGGACCCTCGACGAGGTGCCCCCGACGATCACGGCCATGGTGGGCGCGATGATCGACCGGCTGCCCGCGCCCGCCCGGCGGCTGCTGGGCGCGGCTTCCGTGATCGGTCCGGCCTTCACCCTGGAGCAGCTCGCGCTGCTCGGCGAACCGGTGCCGGCGGCCAACGTCGAGGCCCTGGCGGCGCGGCGGCTGTTCCACGCGACGGCCGAGGAGGGCGGGTACCGCTTCGTCCAGCAGCCGGTGCACGAAGTGGCGTACGGCCGGCTGGAGAAGGAGCAGCGGATCACGTGGCACCGGCGCCTGGCCGAGCGCGGCTTCAACCCCGGCTTCCACCTGGAGGCCGCCACACGGCTGCTCGGCGGTCTGCGCCCGGACGACACGGAGCTGCCGCGGCTGGCCCGGCAGGCGGCCGAGGCGCTGCTCGCCGAGGGCACCGTGGCGCTGCGGCAGCGTGACGTGCCCACCGCGATCGGGCTGCTCGAACGCGCGCTCATGCTCGCGCCGAACGGTCCGGACCGGTGCCGGTCGGTCGCGGCCATCCGGCTCAGCGACGCCCTCATGCTCTCCGGGGACACCCGGCGGGCACTGGACGTGGCCGAGGACGGAGCGCGGCCCGGACCGGACGGCGCGGGGCAACGGCCCTGTCTGGTGCAGCGGTACCTGTTGGCGGCGCGCCTGGGCCGGGTCACCGCCGCCGACGTCGCGAAGCTGCGGGCCGAGCTGGAGGCGGGCGAGCCCGACCGGTTCGCCTGGTGCCGCTTCGAGCAGCTGCGGATGCTGCTCGACCTGGACCAGGGCCGGTTCGGCGCGGCCGAGGAAGCGGCGTGCGCCGCGCTCGGACACGCCCGGGCCGTCGGCGACGCGTACGAGGAGGACCGGCTCCTGGTGGCCCTGTGCGAGGTCCGGCAGTGGTCGCCGGCCCCGATGGCGGAGAAGCTGTCGGGCTGCGCGGAGCTCCTGGACCGGTTCGCCGCCGACCGGTTCCTGGCGCTGCCCGCGCTGGCCGCGCGGGCCCGCTGCCTGGCCCTGACCGGGGACCGCCCCGGGGCCCGCGAGGCACTGGCCGAGGCCGAATCCGTCGTGGCACAGCTCCGGTTGACCATGGGTCGGGTCCTGGTGGACCAGGTGGCCGGGCTGGCCGCCTCGCTGGAGGGTGAGCACGAGGAGGCCGAGCGGCGCTTCCGCGGCGCCGCCGACGCGCTCGCGCAGGCCGGCTACATCCCGGTCGCGCTGACCATGCGGGTACAGGCGGCGCGCGCGTGCGCCCGTGGCGACGCCGGGGCGGGTGAGGCGGCGCGCCAGATCGCGCGGCTCCTCGGACGGCGTGCGGAGATGGACGTACGGGGGCGGGTCCTGTGCATGGCGGCAGCCGTGCTGATCGCCGCCGAGGAGGGCCGGGCCGACCCGATGCGCGCCGAGGTGCTGGCCTTGCTGGAGGACGTCGACGACCCGTGCCTGCGCGGCGAGGTCTTCTTCGATCTGGCCCGGGCCCGGCGCCGGCTGGGCGACCGGTCCGACGCCCTCGTCATGGCCGGGCGGGCCGTCGCCGGATACGCCGCGGCCGGTGCCACGAAGCCCTTGGAGGAGGTGCGGGAATGGATGTGAACGGGGTCGCGCCCTGGCGGCGCGAGCGGCTGCCGCACGCGTCCGGGATGCCCGCGTGGAGCATGCCGGCCGACGGTGATCCAGGCGAGCCCCTCCCCACGGCCCTGTTCGACGGGATCGACTCCCGCTGGGCCTGGGAGGGCGCGACCGGTGAAGGAGTCCGCGTCTGCGTGCTGGACAGCGGCGTGGACGGGTCCCATCCGCTGGTCGGCCCGGTCGAGCGGGCGTGGCGGGTGGTGACGGCCGAGGGCCGGGCGCCGCGCGTGGAGGAGTGCGAGCCGCAGGACGGCGCCGGACACGGCACGGCGTGCGCGGGGATCATCCGCGGTATCGCGCCGGCGGTTTCGCTCAGCTCGCTCAAGGTCCTCGGCGACGGGAGGTCCGGCAGCGCCTCCGCGCTGATCGCCGGACTCGCCTTCGCCATCGAGGAAGGGTTCGACGTCGTCAGCATGAGCCTGTCGACGAACAGGGCCGAGTTCCGCGACCGGCTGGGCGAGCTGTGCGACCGCGCCTACTTCCGCCGCACGACCGTGGTGGCGGCGGCGCACAACCTGCCGATCGAGAGCTTCCCGTGGAACTTCGCCTCGGTGATCTCGGTCGCCAGCCATGCCGAGCCGGACTCCATGCGCTTCTACTACAACGCGGCGCCGCCGGTCGAGTTCCGGGCCCGGGGGGTGCGCGTGCCGGTGGCGAGCCCGGGCGGCGGCACCGTCCGCAACACCGGCAACAGCTTCGCGGCGCCGCACATGGCGGCCATCGCCGCGCTCGTCCTGAGCAAGCACCCGTGGCTCACGCCGTTCCAGCTCAAGAGCGTCCTGTATCACTGCGCCGCAAACGTATCGGTCCAAGGAGGCGGAGAATGAAGCCCTGGTCGCACGAGCTCATGGCCACCGAACGCCAACTGCTGCAGTCCGTCGTCGCGGTCGCCCGGTACATCTACGGTGCCGCCGCCTCGTCGGTGTTCATGGTGAGCCCCGACACCGGTGAGCTGGTCTTCGCCGCGGTCGCGGGCGAAGGCGAACAGGCCCTGGTCGGCAAGCGCTTCGAGGCCGGCACCGGCATCGCCGGCTGGGTGGCGGCCAGCGGCCAGCCGCTGATCACGGACAACGTGGCGGGGACCGACCAGTTCGCCGGCGACGCCGCGGCCTCCACGGGTTACGTTCCGGCGAGCATCATGGCCGCCCCGCTCATCGCGGACGGGGAGTGCATCGGCGTGATCGAGGTGCTGGACCGGCACGCGCACGACGCGAACGCCCCCGGCCGGGAGCTGGACGACATCGAACTGCTGGGCCTGCTCGCCACGCAGGCCGCGCTGAGCCTCGCGCTGCTGCGGCGCAGCGAGCAGGCCGCGAGCGCGGCGCCGCGCATGGGGGATCTGGTGGCACGGCTGTCGGAGCACGCGGTCATGGACGCGTCCGACCCGCTGGCCGTGTCCCTGCTGAGCATCTCGCTGGACCTGCTCGACCGGCGTGCGCACGCCGCCCCGAAGCCGGGCTGACGGCGGCCGGAGACGCTCGGCAGACGGTCGGCAGACGGCGGGCAGACGGCCGGCAGACGGGCCGGCGACGCGGCGGCGACGCTGCCGGAACGGACCCTGCCTACGCTCCCGCCCATGGTCAACAGAGCCGAGGCCGAAGCGCCTTCGTTTCCCGAACTGCTGCGCCACAAGCGTATCCAGGCCGGCCTCACGCAGCGGACGCTGGCCGACCTGTCGACGATCAGCCCGCGGACCATCCGCGCGCTGGAGTCGGGCCGGGTCAACGCGCGGATGCAGACCGTCCGCCTGCTTGCGGACGCCTTGCGGCTGGAGGGCCTGACGCGGGAGCTGTTCGTCGGCTCGGGCCTGGGCAGCCGGCGACAGGCTCCGCCAGTGGCCGATCCCGGCCTGGCGGTGCCCAGATCGGTCAACGCGCTGCTCGGGCGTGACGTCGAGGTGCGGGCCATGGTGGGCGCCCTGGCCTCGGACCACCGCCGCATGATCTCGCTGTCCGGGCTGCCCGGATCGGGCAAGTCGAGGGTGGCCGCGGAGGTGGCGGTCCGGCTGAGCTCGCGCCGCGGGTGGCCGGTGCTGTGGATCGGGGCGGGCTCGGTGGACCTCGACGGTCACGGCACGGCGTTCGGCTCCTTGCTGAAGTCGCTGCGGCTGCTGGTCGAATCGGGTGCGGAGGACGTTTCCGCGGTCTGCCGGCTCATCGGCCGGCACGAGGTGCTGCTGGTGCTCGACGGGGTCGCCGACGCCGGGAGCCCCGTCGGCGTGGAGGAGCTGCTGGCGTACTGTCCGGGCATCCGCGTGGTCAGCACGTCACGGGCGCCGTGGCACGTCGCGGGGGTGCAGGGGACCGTGGTCCCGCCGCTGGCCGTGCCGGGGCCGGACTGGGACACGACCGGCTCGCTCGACGTCCTCATCGGCGTGCCGGCGGTACGGCTGCTCGTGGACCGGCTCTCGGAGGTCCGGCCGGGGTTCACGCTCGGCCGGGCCGACGCCGCAGCGGTGGTGCGGCTGTGCCGGAGGCTGGACGGCCTGCCCGTCGCGCTGGAGGCGGCGGCCGCCAGATCCGGCGTGCTGGGCCTGCGGCAGCTCGCGGACCTGCCGCCGCCGGACCTGCTCGACCTGCCGGTGGCGGCGCGGCCCGCCGGCGGCCCCCAGACGGTCGGCGGCCTGGTCCGGGCGGGCTTCGAGCAGCTGGACACCGCTCGTCGGGCGATCCTCCGGGAGCTGGCGGGCTTCGACCGGGCGCCGACGGTCCCCGAGGCCGCCGAGGCACTGCGCCGGCCGGTGAACCAGGTGCTGGACGACCTGGGCACGCTGCTCGGCCGTGGACTCGTACGGTCCTCCCACGAGGAAGCGGAGACGCGCCTGCACCTGCCGAACCTGCTGCGGGCGGTCCTGACCCGGGCGTGAGGGCACGGCGTACGGGACGCGTTCATCCCATGTGCGCGGCGAGGAACCGTTCGACGGCGGCATAGTAGACCTGCCGGTTGCCCGGGCGGGCCAGGCCGTGCCCTTCGTCGGGGAACAGCAGGTACTCGTGCGCGAGCCCGTTGGCCTCCAGCGCCGCGACGATCTGCTCGGCCTCCGCGCGGGGCACCCGGACGTCGTTCGCGCCCTGGACCACCAGGACCGGGATGCGGATCTCGTCGGCCCGGGAGAGCGGGGACCGCTCCCACAGCATGTCGCGCTCGGTCTCCGGATCCCCGACGTGGGCGTGCATGAACGCCTGCAACGGGGTCCGGGTGGGCGCCCCGGCCGCCAGCATCGTCAGCAGGTTCGACGGGGCGCAGAGGGCTATCGCGCAGGTGAACGCGTCCGGAGTGAACGCCGCCCCTACCAGCGCCGCGTACCCGCCGTACGAGCAGCCCATGATGGCGACCCGGGAGGCGTCGACCCGTCCGTCCGCGGCGAGATGGCCGAGCGCATCGAGCAGGTCGGTCTGCATCGCTGCGCCCCACTGTTTGGCGCCCAGGTTGCGGAAGTGCTTGCCGTAGCCCGTGGAACCGCGGAAGTTGACCTGGACGCACGCGTAGCCGCGGTTGGCCAGCAGCTGTGCCTCCTCGTCGAAGGCGAACGTGTGCCGGGCCCAGGGGCCGCCGTGGACGTTCAGCACGGCCGGCAGGCCGCGGCGTTCGAGGCCGGGCGGCCAGGTCACGTAGCCGTGCACCGCGACCCCGTCGCGCGCGGTGAACGCGAAGGGCTCCATCCGGGCCAGCCGGTACCGCTCCAGCTCCGGCTGGTGGCTGAAGAGGTGGCGCAGGCTTCCGTCCGACCGGTCGTACACGTAGTAGAGGACGGGGCCGGCGCCGGTCACCACCGAGACCGTCCACAGCCGGTCGGAGCGGTCGGTGCGGTCGATGTGCACCTCGCCGTCGACGGCCCGGAGCGCGAGCTCGCCGCGGATCCGTTCGAGGTCCTTGCCGAACTCCTCGTCGAGGAAGACCCACTCGGCGCGGTCCTTGGCGAACAGCACCGCCTGCGGCCGGCGGCTCACCGGGTCCAGCTCGACCTGCTGGACGTCGTAGACCGGGTCCTGCGCGAGCAGGGTCCGCCGTCCCGTCGCGACCTCGATCTCGAACAGCCGGGTGGCGTTGGCCCCGATGGAGGACAGCAGGTAGCAGGTGGCGCCGTCGCGCGCGAAGCCGATGACGCGCGTGCCCACGGCGTCCTCGTAGGGCACGTCGAGCCAGGGCCGCCCGCCGTCCTGGGTGTCCGGGGCGTCCGGCCCGTCCTCGGGGTCGAGGAAGACGGCCGTGCCGCCGTCGGGCCGCATCCTCGTGCCGCCGCGGACCCGCAGGTCGGTGTCGATGATCCAGCTCAGGTAGCCGGGGTTCTCCGCGACCTTGGTGAGCCGGCCCGTCACCAGGTCCAGGGCGTAGACGTCGTGCAGGGCGGGCCGGTCCTTGTTCAGCCCGATCAGCACGGTGGTGGGGTGCCAGCGGTTGTGCGCCAGCACCCGCGCCTGGACGCCGTCGAACGGTGTGGCGCAGCGCTCCTCGCCGGAGTCGAGGTCGACGAGGTACAGCCGCCGGCTCTCGTCGCCGTTGTCGTCGCGCAGGTAGAACAGCGTGCGGTCGTCGTGGCAGAGGCCGTACGTCCGGATGCCGCGGCCCCGGTCGTGCGTCACGGCCCTCGCCTCGTCCGGCCGGTCCACCGGCGCCGTCCAGACGTTCAGCACGCCGTCGTCCGGTGCCAGGTAGAGCAGGCGGGTCCCGTCCGGCGAGATCTCGGGCACCAGGTACGACGGGTTGCCGAACAGGACGGAGTGCGGAATCAGCGCTGCGGCTTCAGTGGTCACGGCTCTCTTCCCGGCTGGGTTGCTGACGTCGGCCTCCCGAGAACCACCACTCGGAAAGCCCGGGGAACTGCGCGACCGCCGCGTCGGTGTCGAGCGGCGGGCGCGGGCGCGGGCCGGCGGACGGCGCCCGGAGGGCGGGCGGGTCCGCAACGGCCCGCGGGGGAACCAGCGTCTGGGCGCGGAAGAGCTGCGTCATCAGCGCCGGGCTGCCGAGTACGGCCGTGGCCATCATGGCCCTGGCCTGCCGGCCGACCGCGGACTCGGCGGCCCCGGCGGCCCCGGCGGACTCGGCGGCCCCGGCGCCGTTCGAGCCGGCCCGCACCCGGTCCTGCTCGGTCGCCATCCGCCACGACCTGTCCGCCACCTCCGCCACGGCGGCCTGGAGCGCGGGCAGGACGGCGGGCTCCGCGCCGCGCGCCGCCAGCTCGCCGTCCATGCGCAGGGCACTGAGCAGGGCGATGGACATGCCGTGCGAGTAGACCGGGTTCACCGCCGTGAGCGCGTCGCCGACGACCAGGAAGCCCTCGGTCGGGGGCCGCCGTTCGAAGAACCTCCTGCGGTTCGCGGTGGCGCGGTACGGCCGGACCCCGCCGAGGGGTTCGGCCGCGGCGAGGAGCTCCGCCACGATCGGCGAACGCAGCGCGTACGCGCAGTCGGTGAACCCCTGCGCGTCGGTCGGCGGCGTCGCGGCCCGGGTGCCGGTCAGCGTGACGATCCACCGGCCGCCCTCGATGGGGAACAGCGTCGCACCGTACCCGGGCCGGCCGGGCTCCGGTCGGGGGTGCACCATGACCGCCGGGATCTCGTCGGCAAGGCCGGCGGGCGCCCGGTAGATCCGGGTGGAGTACGCCAGACCCGGGTCGACCACCTCCTCTCCGACCCCGGGCCCGCCGAGGGCCGCCAGCCACTGCCCGGCCCGCGACCGCCGGCCCGTCGCGTCCACCACGAGGTCGGCGTGGACGGTCTCGGCGGCGCCGTCCCCGCCCGCGACGACGACCCCGGTGACCCGCGAGGGGGTTCCGGCCAGTCCCAGGACCCGGGTGCCCTCCCGCACCGCCACCGCGCCGACGGCCAGCGCCCGCTGCCGGACCACGTGGTCCATGAGCCAGCGGCTGCAGGAGACCACGAAGGCGCCGGTGTCGTGGCGCCGGAACCAGCCGTCCGAGCTCAGGATCAACGCTCCGTCCGGCAGGCCCCGTCGGTGCGCACCCCGGGCGAGGAGTTCCTCCAGGGTTCCCGGGAGGAGCGTGTCCAGGGCTTCGGCGCCGGCGGTCACGAGCACGTGGCTGTGGTGCGCCTGGGGCAGCCCCGTCCGGATGCCCGGGGCGGCCGGGTACCGGCCGCCTTCGACCACGGTGACCTCGTCGACGTGCCCGGACAGCACCTTGGCCGCCAGGACGCCCGCGAAGCCCCCGCCGAGCACGACGGCCTTGGTCATGGCCGCGCGGCCGCCCGGCCCGCTTCCGTCTCCTGGAGCAGCTCCGCCTCGATCATGGAGGTGATGAAGGCGTCCACGTCCGCGCGGATGCGGGCCGTCAGCACGGTGTTGCTGCCCCCGAACAGGAGGGACAGCTTGCGGATGACCGCCTCCCGGTCCCCGTCCTCCTCCAGCAGCGCCCAGATCTGGGCCGCGGACGCGTTCAGGGTGCGGAACTCGCCGGACTCGGTGTGGTAGAGCGAGATGCCCTCTCCGCTCTCCTGCCAGATCACCGCGTCACTGATGCTGATGTGCGGGGACATCGCCCGACCTCCTGTTCACCGGCATGATGGGGATGAGCTCGCCGACCTTGATCGCGGGCTCGGGCGTGCGGACGTAGGTCTTCCACTGCTCGTGGACCGCGTGGACCTCGCCGGTGGCGACCATACGGGGCACCGTCATGTCGAGGTCCTTCAGGGCGAGCTCCGCACGGCTCACCCCGGTTTCCTGCCAGAGCTGCGTGGTGATGCCGTGCCGCAGGATCCGGCACAGGTGGCGGCTGTTGCGCCGCAGGTCACCGGATTCCGACATGTGCGCGGCCCGGCAGCCGCCGCCGCAGTTGGCCTTGATGTAGCACTTCTCGCAGTCGGCGTGGTACTCGCCGCCGTACACGGTGCTCCTGCGCATCGCCGCCATGACGGGACTGGCGTACATCTCGGACAGCCGCTGCTGCCTGATGTTGCCCGCGTACTCCCCCTTGCCCGTGACGAGCTTGCACGGGTACATGTCGCCGAGGGAGTTGATGTAGATCTCGTTGCCGCCCATGCCGCAGTTGCCCTTGACCGAGCACGCGGTCACCGGCCTCGGGCCGTCGGGCTTGAACTTGCCCGCGACGGGCGAGGTCCAGACGAGCTGCTGCACCCGCAGGTGGTCCTGCCAGCCGAAGTCGTACTCGTCGCCGGCGCCCCGGCCCAGGTCGTTGTGGTTCATCAGGCGGACGCTGTGGATCTCGATCCCGTCGAGGAACGAGGCGAAGCCCTCCAGCTCGTCGATGTTGTCCGAGGTGACGATGTGGTTGATGGCCGGGGCCACGCCGGCTTCGTTGAGCAGCTGGACCGCCCGGTGGGTCTTGGCGAACGCGCCCTTGCCGCGGGTCCGGTCGTGCGTCTCGGCCGTGCCGCCGTCCAGGCTCACCGTGACCATGTTGAACAGCTCGGCGAACCGTTTCGCCGTCGCCTCGGTCCGGATCATCGTCGCGTTGGTGATGATGTTGGACTTCATGCCGGTGCCGTTGGCGTGCTCGACGATCCGGAACAGGTCCTTGCGGAGCATCGGCTCCCCGCCGGTGAAGACGATGGTCTCGCTGCCGAAGTCGGCGATCTGCGAGACCAGGTCCATCGACTCGGCGGTGTCGAGCTCGCCCGGCAGGCACTTCTCCGATGACGCGTAGCAGTAGGGGCAGCGCAGGTTGCAGCCGTCGGTGATGGCGTAGTACGCGATGCGCAGCGGCGGTTCACCGAGCCTGATCCGGGGCTTGTTGCCGTTGAAGTAGACGATCCAGTTCAGGATGAGCTTGGCGAGGACGCGCTCCGTCTCGCCGCTCGGCTCCAGCGACGGCTGTTCGCCGCGGGCCCGGGCCGCGGCCAGGGCCTGGAGGACCCGGAACTCGCGTCCGTCGAGGACGCACCGGGCGCCCACTTCCGGATTGACCACGAGGTGGTCCTCGTCGTGCACAAAGTACGTCAGGTCTTCCGGCACGTCGAACGACGACAGGTTCCGGACCAGATTCCCGCGCATCGCGCCTCCCTCTCTGGGCTGGCACAGGCGGGGCCCGACGCGAGTGGCCGTCGGGCCCCGCCCGTGGACTGTGGTCCTACTGGGCGGCTTCGCCGGAGCCGGACCAGATGCCGCAGGCACAGAGCATGGCCGCGTCGAAGCCCTCCTTCGCGGCCTCGGGCGAGGACCACTCCTGGGAGTGCGCCACCACGTCGGGGAGGATCGCCGCGAGGCGGTTCTTGGTCGAGATGAGGACCTGGGTCTCCTCCTGGGTCAGGCTGGCGTAGAACTCCTCGAGTGCGGGCGCCATCGTGCCGCCGATGACGCCGGCCGCGCGGAGAGACTCCAGGGAGTTGAAGCTCATGTTTCCAACCCTTCGCTGTCACGATCGGTACGGGACGCAACCGAGACTGCGCGTGGCGGTTCGGTGAAACAACCCCACGAATGTGGGTTGTCCCGGAGGCATGACCGGGACATACGCGCGCGGGTGGCACCGGCTCCGGCGACACTCGAGGAGCCTGTGCCGGCACCACTTCTGACACTCCGTGAGGCACCCGGCCGGGCACCGGATCCGGGCGTCGGGAACCGGCCACGCGGGGGTGTTGACGATCTCCATGCCGTGCCTCACGCTCATACCACAGCTCTTGTGAAGCTCATGTGAAGCGACCGTGGAAATCAGCACCGGAGATCACTGACACGCCCAGTCGGCGGCCAACGGTCCGTCGGACGACCCGAGAGGTGCGATGAACCCCACAGGCTCCGGCATCGTGCACATATCGCTTCTGCCAGGCTTCGTATGCCGCACGGATCAGCGGGTCGCCGAACTGAGCGACATCCAGCAGCGGCTCGTGGTGGCCCTGGTGCTCGGCGAACGCCCGATGCGGCGCGGCGACTTGGCCGCGCGGCTGTGGCCCGACGTCCCGCCGGCCCGGGCAGGGGCCCGATTACGCCAAACCCTGTGGCGCCTGAACCAGGCCACCCCGGGGCTGTTGGAGACCACGCACACCACCGTCGCGCCGGCCGACCACGTGGAGGTGGACTACAGAACGGCCGCACGGCTGGTCTCGGCGGTGTCGGGAACCGGTGGAGGAGCGGTCGGCGGCGCATGGATGCCCCACGCGTGGAGCGTGTTGCGGCACCCTCTGTTGCACGGCTGGGACCACGATTGGCTCGTGCCGTTCCAGGAGAAGTGGAAGTTGCAGCGCGTCCAGACGCTCGAGCAGCTTGCCGAGACGTTCCTGCAACGCCGGCAGCACTCCACGGTGCTCGAACTGGCCGACGCCGCGGCCCAGGCCGACCCGCTGCGGGAGGGCCCCCGGCGCATAGCCGTCCAATCGTGCCTGTACGCGGGCGAGGTGGCCGACGCCCACCGCCGCTACCGCCACTACCGCGAGCTGCTCTTCTCCGAGCTGGGCGTGGCCCCGAGCGGCGCCATCCCGCAGCTGCTCAAGCAGGACCGCGAACGTCAACTCTCCCTGGCGGCCGAGTACTGACGGACGGCGCGTCGGAGCGATCGTGGTGGACTCGGCGAGAGACCGTCACCATTCTGTGAAGCCCCTGCGGGACGCTGGTGCTCAGCCGGCGCACTTCGCGCCCCGCATTCAGGGGAGCAACACCATGAGCAACGTACGCAGAGCCGCTGTCGTCCTCTCCGCCCTCTCCGCCCTGGCCCTGACCGCCTGCGGGCCCGCCGAGGACGACGCGGCCGCCGGGACCGGGACGCCGACCGCGAGCCCGACCACGTCCGCGTCCGCCGCACCGTCGGCGACGGCGGCACCGTCGAAGGCGGCCAAGCCCCCGGCCTCCCCGAGCAAGGGCGCGCCGTCCGACCCCGACTTCAACGTGTTCCCCTGCGGCACGAACGACCTGAAGTTCACCGCCAGCCTGGCGGACCCCACGACCAGCAGCTACCTGCTGAAGATCACCAACAAGGGCACCAAGCCGTGCAAGGCGCTGGGCCACCCGGTCGTGACCTTCGGCGATCTGGACGGACAGGCCACCGAGCGGGGCACGGCCCCCGGCATCGAGGCCGCGCTCCGGCTCGCCCCGGGCCAGACGGCCTACGCCGGTCTCATGGGCGGCGCCAAGGACGGCAAGGGGAAGACCGTCAACTGGATCGCGATGACCATGAACACCGAGTCCGACCTGGAACAGACACCGCTCAAGGCGTCGACTCCCGGCCTGTACGTCTCCCCCGACAAGAACTCCGTGACCCCGTGGGTCGACAACGCGGAGGACGCGCTCAGCCTGTAGCCGCGGCGCGCGCCGGCCCGGACCTCAGAGGGCCCAGGGCTGGACTGTCGCGGCGCAGGCCGCCCAGAGCGGCAGGACCAGCAGCACGACGAACCCGTCGTGCTGCACGCGGGAGTACCAGCGCCGGCCGCGTTCCGTCAGGCGGGCGCGGCGCAGCGCCGAGCGGGCGATCTCGTGGCCGCACTCGCGCGAGACGAACAGGGCGGCGGGGACCGCCGCGACCGTCACGCTGGCGTAGCCCCAGGGCTCGGACCGGGGCAGGAGCAGCCCGCCCACGAGGACGAGGCCGCTGATCACGAACCATCCGGACGCCCTGAAGCCGAGCATCCCCACGGCCTGCTCCCACAGGGACTCGGCTTTCGGCCTGATCCGCCCGGCGGACGCGGCCCGCGTCGCCCCCACCGCCTCCTCGATCTCCGCGAGTTCCCGCGCGGCCTCCGCGCGCTCGCCCCGTGCCGCGGCCAGGAGGACGAGGTAGGTGAGCGCGCGGTCGGCCCGCTGGAAGGGGCTCGTCGACCGGACCGGGCGCTTCGGCGGCGCCATCAGCGGGCTCCTCCGGTCAGGCCGCCGCCGCGCGACGCCGCGGTGACGGCGAACCGCAGAGCATCGTTGTCCTCGACCACCAGTACGCGCACGGGGGAACCATAGCCCCAGCCGTCCGCGCCGCAAGCCCGGGCGGGAGCCGGACCCGGCGGGGGCCTCGTACGTCCCGCCGCGGAAGACGGCCGGTACGTTGCGGTGTGGTGCGGATCACGGGAACGCCTCGGGGAGCGCGGACAAGCCTGGATGTGGAATTTTTGATGCACGCCCGGCTGCGGGCGGGGGAGCCCGAGGCGTTCAGAGAGCTGTTTCGCGACCACTCCCCACTGGTCTACCGGCACGCGGTGCGGGTGACCGGTGACTGGGCGATGGCCCAGGACGTCGTTTCCCTGACCTTCCTGGAGGCGTGGCGGCTCCGGGACCGACTGCGCGACGAGGGGGACAGCCCCCGGCCGTGGCTGATGGGGATCGCCACCAACGTGCTGCGCAACATGACGCGCGCGGCCCGGCGCCACGAGCGAGCGCTGTCGCGCATGCCCGCACGGGACGCCCTGCCCGATTTCGCCGAGGAACTCGTCGGGCGGATCGCGGACGCGGAGCAGATCAAGGCCGCCCACACGGCGCTGGCGCAGCTGCGGCGCGCGGAGCGCGAGGTGTTCACGCTCTGCGTGTGGTCGGGCCTCGGCTACGCGGAGGCCGCCGAGGCCCTCGGCGTGCCGGTGGGGACGGTCCGCTCGCGGCTCGCGCGGGCCCGGACCCGGCTGCGCAAGCTCGCCGCGAAGGAGCTGAAGAGGCAGCAGGCCGTCAGAACGAACAGGGAACCCCTGGCCGGGGACGGACAAACACAGGACGGCCGCACCGATGCGGCCCGGTCGATGGAGGAGTGGAACCGATGACGCTCAACCCGTGGCGGCGGCAGGAGCCGCTCGATCATGCGGAGTTGGCCCGGCTGCTGCCGGCGCCGGGCGACCCGGCCCTCCCCCAGGACCGCCGACTCCTGCTCGAGGAGCACCTGATGCGAGAAATCCGGCAAGAGCAGCCCACCCCCGACGCCTCGACACCACCCCGCCGCTCCCGCAAGCGCCTGGTCTACTACGCCGTGCCCGGCGCTCTCCTCGCCCTGGCCGGCGGCGCCCTCGCCGCAACGACCCTGCTGGGCAGCTCGCCCGCATCGGAGCCGAACAGCGTCCGCTGCTTCATCGCGGCCGACCTGACCGCGCACTACAACAACGTGTCCATGGCCGAGCCCGCAGAGGGCCCCCCGCCCGGGGACATCAGCGCCACCGTCTCCGCCGCGGTCGGCGCCTGTGCCGGCCTGTGGGAAGCCGGCCTCATGCCGCCGGGGTCGATGGCCTCCCCCACCGCGCGGCCCGGCGAGCCCTTGGTGATCCCCTCGGGCACGCCCGGGCAGGGACGGGTGCCACTCCTGACCGCGTGCGTACTGGAGTCGGGGGAGGCCGCCGTCTTCCCGGGCGACGGCCGGAACCTCTGCCAGAACCTCGGCCTCGCGCAACTCACCGACCGGCCGTAACACCGGCCACGCTCCAGGACCTCGGCCGCGTACGGATGTCATCCGTACGCGGCCTTTCCTTGTCCGTGCACGAAACTGCTCGATGATGGCCAAATACCGTCATTGTCAAGCGGTCAATGAGCAGACTCCACACCCACGTTCCGACCGCCGCAGCCCGCAACTCCGGCCGGCCGATGACTTGACGGGGCGCGCACCGACCCCCGAAGCTGCTCCACGCGTGCTTGAACATGCTCGATCACCGAACGTTGTAAGCATGTTTACGCAGCCACCGATCAGCGACACCCCCGAAGGATGTGCGCGGACGCGCACGGAAAGGCCCTCATGACGCACGTCGAGCAGGAGATCGCCAGCCAACCGGAGTACTGGCGGCGGGTCATGGAGAGCGCATCCCCCGAAGGGCTGCCGGAGCGCGGCGAGCGGGTGGCCGTCATCGGCTGCGGCACCTCGCTGTACGTGGCCCAGGCCTACGCCGCGCTGCGCGAGGGCGCCGGCCACGGCCAGACCGACGCCTTCGCCGCCTCCGAGTTCCCCGTCACCCGCCGTTACGACCGGGTACTGGCCATCAGCCGCTCCGGCACCACGACCGAGGTGCTCACGGCGCTCGGCGGCTGCGCCCCGACACCCGCCACCGCGCTGACAGGCGACCTGGCCACCCCGATCCGCTCCGCGGCGGACACCGTCGTCGACCTCGGCTTCGCCGACGAGAAGTCCGTCGTCCAGACCAGGTTCGCCACCACCGCCCTGGTCCTGCTCCGCACCCACCTCGGCCTCACCCCGGCCGGCCTCCCCCGCCAGGCCGAGCGGGCACTGACCGGCGAACTGCCCCACGGCGCCGCCGAGGCCACCCAGTTCACCTTCCTCGGCACCGGCTGGACGGTGGGCCTGGCCCACGAGGCGGCCCTCAAGCTCCGCGAGTCGGCCGGCGCCTGGACCGAGTCGTACCCCGCCATGGAGTACCGGCACGGCCCGGTCAGCGTCACCGCGCCGGGGAGCCTGGTGTGGTTCTTCGGCGAGCCGCCCACCGGGCTGGTCGACCAGGTGCTGGCCACCGGCGCCACCGTGTCCGTCACCACGCTGGACCCGCTCGCCGACCTGATCCGCGCCCAGCGGCTGGCCGTCCGACTCGCCACCGCCCGCGGCCTGGACCCGGACCGGCCGCGCAACCTCACCCGCTCGATCGTGCTGACCCAGCCGTGAGCCGGCGCAGCGGGCGACCCGGCGGGGGTGCCGCCGTGATCGCGCTCGACGTCGGCGGCACCTTCATCAAGGGCGGCGTGGCCGACGCGGACGGCGAACTGTTCCACAGCGCGCTCTGGTCCACGCAGGCCGAGCACGGCCCCGACGCCGTCATGGACACCCTCCTGGGCTGCGCCGCCGAACTGGCCGACAGCTTCCGGCCGGCCGCCGCCGGCGTCACCGTCCCGGGCCTCGTCGACGAGGAGTACGGCACGTCGGTGTTCGCCGCCAACCTCGGCTGGCGCGACACCCCGGTGCGGCTCTGGCTGGCCGAACACCTCGGCATACCGGTCGCGTTCGGCCACGACGTCCGGGCCGGCGGGCTCGCCGAGGCCCGCAGCGGCGCCGGCCGCGGCAGCCGCAACTTCCTGTTCGTCCCCGTCGGCACGGGCATCGCCGCGGCCGTGATGCTCGACGGCCGCCCGCTGACCGGCGGCGACTCCCGGGCCGGGGAACTCGGCCACGTGGTGGTCCGCCCAGGCGGCGAGCCCTGCCCCTGCGGCGGCCGCGGGTGCCTGGAGACGGTGGCGTCGGCCGCCGCCATCGCCCGCCGCTACGCCGCGGCCACCGGGCAGGAGGACGTCAGCGCCCGGCAGGTGGGCGAGCGGGCCGCCGCCGGGGAGTGGACCGCGGCCGCGATCTGGCGGGAGGCCGTGGAGGCCATGGCCGACGGGCTGGCCATGGCGATCACCCTCCTCGACCCCGAGCGCATCGTGATCGGCGGTGGCCTCGCCCGGGCCGGGGAGGCCTACCTCGCGCCGCTGCGGCGGGCGGTCGAGGACCGGCTCGGCTTCCGGACGGGCCCGGTGATCGTCCCCGCCGAACTGGGCTACCAGGCCGGCTGCCGGGGAGCGGCCCTGCTCGCCCGGGACCTGCTGGACGGACAGGCCCGCCCGTGACCCTGACCGGCACCGGCCGCATCGTCGGTCCCGCGGCGAGCGCCGCGCGCGGGGTGGGGGCGTTCAACGTGATCCAGCTCGAACACGCCCAGGCCATCGTCACCGGGGCCGAGGCCGCCGGAGCCCCGGTGGTGCTGCAGATCAGCGAGAACGCCGTCCGCTACCACGGGGCCCTCGCCCCGCTCGGCGCCGCCGTCCTGGCCGTCGCCGGCGCGGCCGCGGTCCCGGTGGCGGTCCACCTCGACCACGCGACCTCGCCCGGACTCGTCGCCGAGGCCGTCTCCCTGGGCTTCTCCTCGGTGATGTTCGACGCCTCGGCGCTGCCGTACGAGGAGAACGTACGCGCCACCGCGGAGGTGGCCGCCCGGTGCCACGCGGCGGGGGTCTGGGTGGAGGCGGAACTCGGCGAGGTCGGCGGCAAGGACGGCGTGCACGCGCCGGGCGTCCGCACCGACCCGGCCGAGGCGGCCGCTTTCGTCGGGGCCACCGGGGTGGACGCGCTCGCCGTAGCCGTCGGCACTTCGCACGCCATGCTCACCCGTGACGCCGAGCTCGACTTCGACCGGATCGCCGCGCTGCGCGGGGCCGTACCGGTGCCCCTGGTCCTGCACGGCTCCTCGGGGGTGGCGGACCGGCACCTCACGCGGGCCGTCGAGCACGGCATGACCAAGGTCAACATCGCCACCCATCTCAACCAGGTCTTCACCGATGCCGTCCGCCGTTCCCTCGCCGGGGACCCCCGGCTCGTGGACACCCGCCGCTACCTCGGCGCCGGCCGGACCGCCGTGGCGGGCGAGGTCACCCGCCTGCTGGGCGTCCTGAAGGCCACCGGGCGGCACCGGTGACGCGCACAGCTCCTCCGACCCCCCATACGAGAGGGACTCCCATGCCTCCATCGAGTGGCACCGCACGAAGTCGGCTGACACGCGCCGTCGCCCGTGTCATGCGCCGTCGCTCCCTGCCCGTCGGCCTGGTGGCGGCCTTGGTGGCCGCGGCCGCCACCGCCCTGGCCGGACCGGCACCGGCCGAGGCGGCTGCGGGCCGTACGGCAGGCCAGGTCACCGGCTTCAGCCAGTCCGGCGCGACCTCGACCATCTCCACCTCCTCGGGCGCGGCGGTGCGCGTGGTGTTCGTCCGCGGTGACGTCTTCCGGATCTGGCTCGCTCCCGACGGCAAGTTCACCGACCCGGCGGGCAGCGACATCACGGTGAACACCTCGTTCCCCGCCCCCGCCGTCACCGCGTCGGACGCCGGCTCCCACCATCAGATCAAGACCGGCGCGGTCACCCTCCGCGTGAACAAGAACCCGCTGACCTTCGCCGCCTACCGGCCGGACGGGACGCTGCTGTGGCAGGAGTCCGCGCCGACCGACTGGACCAAGTCCCGGACGACGCAGCACCTGGCGCGGGGCGCGAGCGAGCAGTTCTACGGCACGGGCCTGCGGCTCGGGCCCTGGGCGCTGCGGGACATGACCGTGCCGATCGCGGGCGACAACACCTGGAAGGAGAACAGCAACGCCAGCCCGGCGCCGTTCTACATGTCCTCCCACGGGTACGGAGTGCTCCGCAACACCTGGGCGCCCGGCTCCTACGCGTTCACCAGCCCGGTCGCCACGACCCAGAACGAGAACCGCTTCGACGCGTACTACTTCGTCGGCGACGGCCTCAAGGGCGTACTGGGCGCCTACACCGACGTCACCGGCAAGCCGTTCCTGGCCCCGCAGTGGGGACTCGAACTGGGCAACGCCGACTGCTTCAACGCGTCCAACCCCGACTACCGCGGCGACCACAGCAGGCCGCGCCACCAGACCACGCCGGACGTGGTCGGGTACGCGAACGACGCGCGCGCCGCCGACATGCCCTCGGGCTGGTTCCTGCCCAACGACGGCTACGGCTGCGGCTACACGCAGCCGCTGAAGTCCACCGTCGACGCGCTCAAGGCCAAGGGCTTCCACACCGGCCTGTGGACCTCCACCGGCCTGTCCGACATCGCCACCGAGGTCGGCACCGCCGGCTCCCGCGCCGTGAAGACCGACGTGGCGTGGATCGGCGGCGGCTACAAGTACGCCTTCGACGGGGTGCGGCAGGCCGTGGACGGCATCGAGAAGAACTCCGACGGCCGCCGCTTCGTCTGGACCGTCGACGGCTGGGCCGGCACGCACCGCAACGCCGTCGTGTGGACCGGTGACACCAGCGGCGACTGGGCCACCATGGGCTGGACCGTCCCCGCGGTCGTGGGCGCCGGCCTGTCCGCCCACAACTACGCCTCCGGCGACGTGGACGGCATCTTCGGCGGCAGCCCGGAGACCTACACCCGGGACCTCCAGTGGAAGGCCTTCACCCCGGCGTTCATGACCATGTCCGGCTGGGGCGCGACCAACCCGTCCGCCGGCTACCAGGACAAGCAGCCCTGGCGGTTCTCCGAGCCGTACCTGTCCGCCAACCGCAAGGCCCTGCAGACCAAGATGCGGCTGATGCCGTACCTGTACACGATGAGCCAGGTCGCCAGCACCACCGGCGTGCCCTCGACCCGGGCGCTGGTGCTGGAGTACCCGGACGACCCGGTGGCGCAGGGCAACGCGACCTCCCAGCAGTTCATGGCGGGCGACTCCTTCCTGGTGGCGCCGATCACGTCGAGCACGACCAGTCGGGACAACATCTACCTGCCGGCCGGGACGTGGACCGACTACCGGACCGGCACGGTGTACCAGGGCCCGAAGACGCTCAACGGCCACGAGGCACCGCTGGACTCGACGCCGGTGTTCGTCAAGGGCGGCGGCATCGTCCCGATGTGGCCGCAGATGAACCACAGCGGTGAGAAGCCGGTCGACGTGCTGACCTACGACCTGTACCCGTCCGGGACCTCCACCTTCACCCTGTACGAGGACGACGGCATCACCCGCGCCTACCAGAACGGCGCCTCGGCCACCCAGAAGGTGACCATGAACGCACCGGCCTCCGGCACCGGCACGGTCACCGTCGACGTCGGCGCCAGCGTGGGCTCCTACGCGGGCAAGCCGGCCGGCCGCGGCTACGAGTTCAACGTCCACCTCGGCGGCGCGCCCAGCACCGTGGCCCTCGGCTCCGGACAGCTGGCCGAGCTCGCCTCCAAGGCGGCCTACGACTCCGCCGCCACCGGCTGGTTCTTCGACGCGGCCGACCGCGGCGGCGTCCTGTGGGTGAAGGCCGGCCACCAGACCGGCGCCTTCACGGCCACCCTGTCCGGTGCGACCCTGCCCGCGCCGACGACCGGCGGCGGCTCCTCGCCCGTGCTGGACAAGGCCTCCTGGAGCCTGGTCTCGGCCGACAGCCAGGAGACCTCGGCCGAGAACGGGGCCGCCGCCAACGCGTTCGACGGCAGCACCTCCAGCATCTGGCACACCGCCTGGTCCTCCGCGCAGCCCGCCCCGCTCCCGCACGAAATCCAGATCGACCTCGGCGCCCGGTACGCCGTCGACTCCTTCCGCTACCTGCCCCGGCAGGACGGCGGCATCAACGGCCGCATAGGCCAGTACGAGGTCTACGTCTCCGACTCCCCCGGCACCTGGGGCACCCCCGTGGCCACCGGCACCTGGGCCGACACCGCCTCGGAGAAGTCGGTGGCGTTCCCGGCCAGGGCGGGCCGCTACCTGCGGCTGCGCGCCCTGACCGAGGCCGGCGGCCGCGGTCCGTGGACCAGCGCGGCCGAACTGTCCGCGACCGGCGTCCCGGCCGCCGCGGGCGGCTGATCCGGCACCGCCCGGCGGGCGCACCGGGACACCGGTGCGCCCGCCATGGGCGGGGCTAGACTCCGTTCATGCTCAAAGCTGATCGCGCCGCTCGGATCCTGTCCCACGTCACCGAGGCGGGGAGCGCCGATGTGCACGCGCTCGCCGAGCTGCTCGGGGTGTCGGGCGCGACCGTGCGCCGGGACCTCCAGGAGCTGCACGACCAGGGGCTGCTGCACCGCACCCGCGGGGGTGCGGTGACCGGTTCGGTCAACATGGAACTGCCCCTGCGGCACCGCAGCCACAAGCAGCAGGAGGAGAAGCGGCGGATCGCCCGGGTCGCCGCCGAACTGGTCCCGGACGGCGCGGTGGTGGGGCTCACGGGCGGCACGACCACCACCGAGCTCGCCCGCATCCTGGCCGAGCGCGGCGGGGTGACCGTGGTGACCAACGCCGTGAACATCGCGGCCGAACTGATCGTGCGCCCGGAGGTCCGCCTGGTGGTGATCGGCGGGATCGCCCGCTCGGCCAGCTACGAACTGGTCGGCCCGGCGGCGGACCGCATGCTCTCCCAGTACCACTTCGACATCGCCTTCATCGGCGTCGACGGCCTGACGGCCCAGGAGGGCTGCACCACGCACGACGAGATGGAGGCCCAGACGGACCGCGCCTTCATCCGCAGCAGCACGCGCTCGGTCGTCCTCGCGGACAGCACGAAGGTCGGCCGGGTGACGTTCGCATCGCTCTGCCCGCTCTCCGACGTCCACGACCTGGTGACCGACGACGGCCTCACGGACGACCACGAGAAGTCCCTGACGGACTCGGGCCTGCGCGTGCACCGGGCCTGACCGGCAGCCAGAGCTCCTCAGCGGGAACCCGGAGGTTCGATGAGGAGCCCGGCTGCCCCCGCCGTCAGACGTCGGCCCGGCGCTTGCCCCGCTGGCGGCGCGGGTACGGGAACAGCCGCGGCGAGCGCTTGGCGGCGACGTCCTCGATCCAGCCGAAGGTCAGCACCAGCAGGCCGATCAGCGGGATCGCCACCAGCAGCATGAGCCATTTGCTGGCCAGCAGCCACGAGAGGTTCGTCTCGAAGAACGGGACGCCCCAGAGCAGGTCGATCAGCGGGACGGCGGCGACCAGCGCGACGTTGTGCCAGAGGTAGACGCTGACGGCGCGTGCGTTGAGCAGGCTGACCAGGCCGTTCCAGCGTTCCAGCCGCCTGGGCCACTCGTCCCAGGACGGGCTCACGTGGAGCAGTATGGCGACGAAGCCAAGGGACCACAGGGCCTGGGCGATCGGCCAGGTCTCGATGTCGGTCGCCTCTGCGGGATCGACGGGCCGGGTCTGGAGGTACCAGAACCCGGCCACCATGATCAGCGGCGCGATGGAGGGCACCACGTACTGCGGGATCTTCTTGAGCAGCCCCTCCTGGTGGGCCATGCCGAGGATCCAGCACGAGCCGAACATGGTGAAGTCGCCGGCGGTCTCCCAGACACGGCTGTAGATGAACTCCTGGTCGGCGAAGAACGTGCCCATGACGATGGTCAGCGCCAGGGGCGTGAACAGCGTCACCAGGGGCATGCGTCGCAGTGCCCAGAGCATCAGCGGCGAGAGCAGCACGTACCACAGGTAGGCCCGGAGGTACCAGAGCGGGACCATGATCTGCGTGGCCCAGGTGCCTTCCAGGAAGCCAAAACCGGGCAGATCTTCCGCGTACGGCGGATTGCTCAGCGGCAGGATCCAGAAGGCCAGCTTGCCCCACCACCAGTTGGCGTGGCCGTCGGAGCCGGGTCCCCAGGTGTCGAGGATCTGGAGGGTGATCATGATGCCGCCGAACAGCCACATCGGCGGCAGCAGGCGGCGCAGTCGGCCGCGGATCACGCTCAGGGCGGGCCGGCTGAGCGAGCGGGCCATCAGCGAGCCGGCCAGCGCGAACATCACGCCCATCGACGGGAAGACGAGGGGCAGCCAGGCCCAGGTGAAGTTGTGGTAGAGCACCACGCGGCCCAGTGCCAGCGCGCGCAGCAGGTCGAGATAGCGGTCCCGGCCGCCCGTGCGCTTGGCCGGTATCTCCGGCTCGGGCTCCGGCTCGGGCCACGGCTCAGGCAGCCGGGGGGCGGGGACGCGGATCTGCATCGTGTCCTGGATGCGCCCGAAGTCGAGGGGTGAAGTCACGGGTCAGGCCTCCACCGGTGCAGCGACTTCGCCGGTGCGCCGGAGCTTCTGCCAGCGCAGTCGGCCACCGGTCATCGCCGTGATCGCGGACTGCAGCAGGACGATGTACATCAGCTGTCTGTAGACCAGTTGCTGGATCGGCAGACTGATCAGGTGCCAGGGCTTCTCGCGGTCGAGGTGGAAGGCGTACCACGACAGCACGGCCTGCACGAGGATGAAACTGCCCCAGCCGGTGAGGGTGACCGTGGCGTCCACGAACAGCACGCCGTACAGCAGGAACAGGTCGACCAGCGGCGCCAGCATCGGGGCGACCACGCCGAACAGCACGATGAGCGGCATCCCGAGCCGGCCGAAGCGCCCGGCCGGGCCGCGGGCGGTCACGGCGCTGCGGTGCTTCCACATCGCCTGCATGCTGCCGTAGCTCCAGCGGTAGCGCTGGGACCAGAGCTGCTGGAGGCTGGCGGGAGCCTCGGTCCAGGCGCGGGCGTGCTCGGCGTAGACGACCCGCCAGCCGTCGCAGAGCACCGCGATGGTGATGTCGGTGTCCTCGGCGAGGGTGTCGTCGCTCATCCCGCCGACCCGCTGCAGGGCCTCCTTGCGGAAGGCGCCGACCGCGCCGGGGATGGTCGGGATGACGCCCAGCACGTCGTACATCCGGCGGTCCAGGTTGTGGCCGAGGACGTACTCGATGTGCTGCCAGGCGCCGATCAGGCTGTCGCGGTTGCCGACCTTGGCGTTGCCGGCGACGGCGCCGATCCCCGGGTCGGCGAAGGGCTGGACCAGTTCGCGCACGGTGGACGGCTCGAAGACCGTGTCGCCGTCCATCATCACGATGATCTCGTGCGAGGCGGCCGCGATACCGGCGTTGAGCGCGGAGGGCTTGCCGCCGTTCTCCTTGCGGATCAGCCGGACGAACGGCAGGTCCATCTCCTCGACGATGTCCGCGGTCTCGTCCGAGGAGCCGTCGTCGATGACGATCACCTCGATCGGATAGTCGCTGGCGGCGAGGGAGTTGAGGGTGTTGGCGATGCACTCGCGCTCGTTGTAGGCCGGGACGAGCACGGTGACCGGCTCGGTGACGGGCGGCCCCCAGCGGTCCGGCCGCTTGGCGCGGCGGGCGTGGAGCGGTGCGAGAACGAGCATCAGGGCGAAGCGGCCGAAGTTGAGGAAGCCCACGACGGCCAGCAGCCCGATCAGCACCGGCAGGGTGTGCACGGCGAACTGGGTGGCCCAGACGTATCCCTTGCCCGCCCACAGCTGGTAGCCGTGCACCGGCACGGTGGCGCTGGAGGCGCCGAGCGCGTCGGAGATGGTGGTGAAGCGGTAGCCCTCGGCCTGCAGCTTGTCGATCATCTGCTCGAGCGCGGCGAGGGTCTGGCTGCGGTCGCCACCCGCGTCGTGCAGCAGGATCATCTCGCCCTCACCGGGCTTGGACGGCATCGCCGCCTTGACGATCGCGTCGACGCCGGGGCGCTTCCAGTCGTCGGTGTCCTTGTCGATGAACGCGGTGAGATAGCCGCGCGCGCCGACGTACTTGACCACCGGATAGGTCAAGTCGTCGAGCGCCGAGGCCTTGGAGGAGTACGGCGGGCGGAACAGCGCGCTGTGCACGCCCGCGACGCCGGCCAGCGCCAGCTGCGTCTGCGCCAGCTCCCAGGTGACCCGGGTGCGGGACTGGTACACGAGATCGGGGTGGGTGAAGGTGTGCAGGCCGATCTCGTGACCATCCGCGACGATGTCCCGGATCAGGTCGGGATGGCGCGTGGTCATCGCGCCGGTCACGAAGAAGGACGCTTTGACGTTGCGGGACTCGAGCAGTTCCAGGATCTTCGGGGTCCACTCCGGGGAGGGGCCGTCGTCGAAGCTCAGGACCACGGTGCGGTCCGGGATCTTGTAGCTCACGGGGTTCGCGTTCTTGCTGCCGCGAGCGTCGATGACCGGGCCGCCCTCCAGCAGGTTCCGCGGCACGCTGGTCTTGTCGACCGAGTCCGCGATTCGCGTGTCGCGGAACGCCTCGTTGGTGGCGAGACCGCGCAGGACGAGCAGCGCGAGCAGGCAGGCCAGCAAGGAGAGCGGCATGAAGAAGCGCAGCGGGGGCGCGGCCAGTCGGCGCGGCCTCAGCAAGGACTGCCGGCGGCGCTGGTGGCGGGACAATGGCGCTCCTGGAGATGGGTGGTGCGGACGATCAGGGTTGCTTGGCCGGTGGCCGGCCCGAAGGCGTTGCCGCGCGAGGCACGTTGGCCGGGGGCTTCGACGTGTTGGCTCCGGGCTTCGACGGCGTGGTCGCCGGTTTCGATGTGCCGGCGGAGTTCTTCGTCTGGGGGGTCCCGGACGAGGTGGGCGTCCGGGGTGAGGACGTCGAGGACGACGAGGGCGACGCGGTCGAGGTGGTGGGCGACAGCGATGGCGCGGGTGAGGGCGCCGGAGCGGGCGGCGCGGGTATGCCCATCGCCGGGGCGTCCGCCTGACCACCGACCAGGCTGCTGCCCATGGCGACCGCGAGGATCGCGCCGACCACGGAGACCGGCCAGGCGAAGCCGCGCAGCAGCCGCCCGCGCGTACCCGACTGGTCGACGAACACCGGTGCTGGAGCGGGCTCCTCGTGGTCCGAGAAGTCAGGCTCGGACATTTCGGGCGGAACCTGGTACGACGATCCGCGTTCGATGGGAGTGATGACTGGGCGCACCTTGCGAGGCCTTTCAGTGCAGGGTACGTATACCGCGGGATCGCAGGGCGAACGCTAGTGCACCGGCCCGAATCGGCCTGGGCTCGATGTCTGTATTTAGGATGATCTCTTCTGACGTTGTGACCGGATCGAAATGCCGATCGGCAGTACCGGCCAGTAGTCGCGCCCGGGCGGTCACAGCAACGGTCACCCCAGGTCTTAGGATGACCCCCTCATCCGATCAGACAATGATCCTCATGCAAAGGGCGTGTACAGGTACCGCCTCTACGCCCCAAGGAGCCCGTGTGAGCCAGCCCCGCCGCACCTCTCGTCGCCGCGCGTGGACCGCGCTCACGCTGCCCGCCCTCTTGTGCGTGCTCGCCGCGTGTTCCGGCGGCCCCGCGTCCAGTGGGGGTGACGATGCCGCCGGGCCCTCCCGCAGCGCCTCGCCGACCCCGACCGGACCGCCGGGAACCATGTTCGACAACTTCCAGTACAACGGCCCCGCCGACCCCGCGCTCGCCTCCCACGGCTGGGAGGTCCGCAGCGGCGAGGGCGGCCCGGGGATCAAGGACACCTGGAACACCGCCGGCGCGAGCTTCCCCTCCGACACGACCGCCCAGGGGGGCAAGGTCCTGCAGCTGCAGTCCACGACCGACGGCACCCAGCAGGGCACCAAGCAGGTCGAGGTGCACAGCACCGCCACGAACCTCTTCCAGGGGACCTTCGCCGCTCGGGTCTACTTCAGCGACAAGCCCGCGAGCGGTCGGGGCGGCGACCACGTCGTCCAGACCTTCTTCCCGATCTCCCCCTCGGACGCCTCCGCCAACTACAGCGAACTCGACTTCGAGTACCTGCCGAACGGCGGCTGGGGTTCGGTCGGTCCGCGACTCGACAACGTCACCTGGTTCAAGGCCGATCCGCCGGACCGGGTCCACAACACGCTCAAGCAGCGCCTCGAGGGCTGGCACACCCTGATGATCACCGCCATGAACGGGAAGGTCGTCTACTCCCTGGACGGCAAGGAGGTGTTCAGCAGCTCCGGCAAGTACGTCGCGCGGGAGAAGATGGACATCCACTTCAGCAACTGGTTCATCGACCTCACCTCCGGCAGCGGTCCGCGCACCTGGAACATGAAGGTCAACTGGTTCTACTACAAGGCCGATGAGGCCGTCTCCCAGGCGGACGTCCAGAAGACGGTGGACGGCTTCTACGCCGCGGGCACGAACCACGTCAACACGCTGCCGAAGTCCTGACCCCCGTATGGCCGGTCCAGGGTCAGGCCACCGGCGGTGGTACGACGACGGTGACACCGGCGCGGGGTGCGTCGACGGCCCAGCGGACCACGGAAGCGGCCACGTGTTCGGTCGGCACGGCTCCGATGGCGGCCGTGGGGCCGTTGACGAGATCGGTACGCATCTTCGGCGCCCGGAGCACCAGGACCGGAAGGTCGTGCGCGCGGGCGAAGTCGGCGGTGAGGGCCTCCAGGGCCGCCTTGGCCGCGAGGTAGTGCGGCCAGTGCGGCACCGGTTCCGTGACGGCGGTGGAGGAAACCGCGACCAGCCAGCCACGGCCCTGCGCCAGGAGGGGGCCCACCACGCTCAGCGGGGCCATGACCAGGGCGAGGCTGTCGCGGACGAAGTCGAGGTGCGCGGAGGTCGCATCGGGGTGCAGGGGGAGGTTCCGCAGCGGCGGGGTCGCCAGGAGTGCCAGGCCGTCGATTCCGCCGCGGGCGCGCAACGGCTCGACGGCGCGGTCCAGAGCGTGCGGATCGGCAGCGTCGCACCGCAGGGGTCTGATCTGGTCCGCCCCGAACTCGCGGATCAGTCCTGCGACATGGGTCTGGCTGCGGTGGTAGGCGATCCAGACGGTGGCACCTTGAGTGGAGAGCGTGCCGGCCAGGGCGGCACCGAGACCGCGACTGCCGCCGACCAGCAGTACATTGCGCCCGTCCAGGGCGCGGCCGGGCAGCATGTGGCGGGCGACGGAGGCGCGGGTGGGCGGTGCGACGGGGCGGAGCAGGAACGCGTCGAGCACGGCATCGGCGCCGGGCGCGCCGTCGGGGCAGTAGCTGCCGTGTACCCGCACGGCCCCGGTACGGGGGCCGGTCGAGGCGACACCGAGCCGGGTGACAGGACCGGCGGGCGATGGTGCCGCTTCCGGTTCCGGCGCCGGGACCCGGGCGAGCGCGAGCGGGTGAAGAGGGCGTCGTGGCCCGGAGCCCGCATGCCCACCGCCCAGCTGGCCCAGGCGAGCCATGCCAGGACCGGATCGCAGACACCCACGCCGCCCAGTCGGTGGGACAGCCTGCGCAGGGCCGCGAGGTCCGGCCGGTACGGCTCCTGCCAGGCCAGCCCCTGGAGTTCGGCGAGGGTGTGGCGCAGTGGCGGGCCTGGCGGTACGTGGGGCCGCGGGTCATCGCCGGCGGGCGGCGGTGTGCAGTCCTGCTCAGGCGTGTAGTGGGCTTGGGCGGTCAGTGCGAGGGCGCCCTCGCACCGGACGCTGAACCGGACGGTGCCGATGTGGCCGGTCGAATCGGTGCATGCCTCGACGCTGACGTCCGCGGTGGTGTCGAGGGGCACGGGCCGGTGGAAGGTGGCGGTGAGCCGGGCCGGTGGTACGGAGGAGGCCGACGGCGGGGAACTGAGCGCCGCGAGCAGTACGAGGGCACCGTGCGCGATGGGCCGTCCGTAGGGGGTGTGCCGGGCGAAGGACGGATCCAGGTGCAACGGGTTGCGGTCGCCACTCGCCTCCGCGAAGGCCTCCGCGTCGGTGGAGCGCAGCTTCATGCGGTGCCGCCGGGCCCGGTCAGCGCGCCGCGCTGCGGCTGCCCAGGGCCTGGTGCGCCTGCGCGACCAGGTCCCCCAGGGTCGTCCGGGTGGTCAGGGCTTCGTCCGGGAGGGTGACCGAGAGGCGTGTCTCGATGGCGGCGACGAGGTGGACCTGGGCGAGCGAGTCCCAGGCGGCGATGTCGGCCGGGGTGGTCTCCACCCCCCGGGGAGCCTGCGTCCCCACGGTCTCGGCGAACGACTGCAGGACGGCATGGTCGGGCGTGATGTCCGGCTCGGAGGTGCTCATCATGGCCTTACTCGGAGGGTGTCGCGGATGTGCGGGGTGTCGGGTACGGGGCCGGCGGCGAGGTCGAGGATGTAGCGCACGCAGTTGTCGTCCCCGTCCGCCTGCGGCACCGGCGCGATGCCCGCGGCAGGACGGAAGCCGAGTCGCGGGTACAGGTCCGCTGCCAGGTCGTTGCGGGCGGTGGGCCGATAGCTGCCCACGAGCCGGCTGCAGTCGGCATCGCGTGCCATGCGGGAAGCGGCGGCCAGCAGCCGTCGTTCCGCGGTCCGCCCGATGACCCGGCAGGAGAGCAGCAACGAGTCGATCTCGGCAACTCCGCCCTCACCGATGTGCAGGATCAGCAGGCCGACGGGGCAGGTCGTCGGAGGTCGCCCGGGCCACGGCCGCCGACATGTCGAGGGAGTCGAGGAACTCCTCCATTGCCGCTGCCGGGTCCCGCACGGCCTCGGCCCGGGCAAGTGCCTCGTACGAGGCCGCGCGCTGCCGGTCGAAGGAGTTCGGCGGCGCCGCCGCGAGCGTGGGACGGTCGGTGAGCGCACGGACGTACTGGGCCGGATGGGGCGGCAGGGCGATGACGTCGACCTCGGGCAGGGCGGCGAGGACCTCCGCGCACTCGGCCGGGTTGTCGTCGGCGAAGGCGAGGGAGGACAGCCCGAGGCGGAGTTGCCCGGCGATCTGCCGGATCTGCTGCGACTTGGGCCGCCAGTCGGCGACCACGGCCGCGAAGTGTTCGCGTCGCAGACGCATTCCGGGTACCCGGGAGAACGCCTCGTCGACGAGCGGGGCGTCGTTCTTGCCGGCCACCGCGAGGACGATGCCACGGCGGCGCAGGGCGAGGAGGTAGTCCTGGAAGCGCCGGAAGCACTCCCCCGTCCCGGCCTCGCCGAGCACGACCCCGGTGTGCCCGAGTTCGCCCAGGACACCGCCCCACAGGGTGTTGTCGAGGTCGACGACGATGCAGCGCCGGGTGAGCCCCAGGTCCGCGGCGAGCGCCCCGGCGGTGGCGGCGGCCAGGACGGGCCGTGCCCGTGCGGAGACCGGCATCCGCAGCATGGCCCAGGCGCGTGGGTCGAACCAGGAGTCGCGGCCGTTCTTGGCTGCCAGCCGCGCGCAGTCCAGGATCAGCACGTCGTCCCCGGCGCGCCGGACCAGTTCGCGGTTGACCTCGGTGGTCAGCCATTCCGGTGCGCCGGGTACCCGGCAGCCGAGGTTCCCGTACGGGTCCTCGTCGGGGACGGTGAAGGTGTGCTGGAGGATCCTGCTGCCGGGACCGGAGCGGATGTGGTCCCAGCAGGCCGTCCACCGCCGTACCAGGGTCTGGACGGCCGCCTCCGGATCACCATCGGGATCCGGAAGGGCCAGGTCGGCGGGGGTCCCGGCGAGCGAGACGTAGTCGGGCCGGGCCGCACTCAGGGTTGAGGCCGGCCCGATCAGCTCCTGCTCGACCGATCCGTACGGGAACCGGTGCAGGGCCAGGTCGATTCCGACCTTGAGCGCGGCTACGGGAAGCAGTTCGGCGTAGAAGTCGGTCGTCGCCGTCGAGAGCAGGGCCAGACTCACGGCGCGGGCGCCGAGCCCCGCGGCGGCGTCCGGTTCGGCGCGCAGCCGGGCGGCCGCGGCCCGCCACAGCACGGGGTCGGTGTCGCCGCGCAGCCGGTTCAGCAGCTCCGGCCAGGCCGAAGGCGCCGGTGTGCCCGTTCCCCCGGAGGTCTGGAGGCTCACGGCGTGGCCGGAACGGTACTGCTGTTCCAGTACAGCGTGCCCTCGGACCACACGTAGTGAGTGCCTTCCCATTTCATCGCGGACGCCACGTCGGGGAAGAAGCCGCTGCCGGAGAGGTTGGCGCTGGTGTTGCACAGGACGGGGAGCCCGGACAGCGCCTCGTACGCGGTCAGCAGCCGGTGCAGCAGCGGATGGTCGGGGCCGACGGTCTGGAGCCGGGCGCTGTCATCGGCGTGTACGACGGCGGGAACACGGTCGCGCCATTCGGGCCGCACCCGGTGCTCGAAGAGCATGTACGGGTCCCGGGTGCCGGGTGTGAACACCTCGGCGGCGCGGTCCTCCAGGCAGGTGGGGGCCACCGGCCGGTACCACTCCCGCCCCTTGATCTCGTTGAGCCTCTGCCGCATGTCCTTGCCGTCGGCGGGAGCGATGATGCTGCGGTGTCCGAGAGCGCGGGGCCCGAGTTCGGCCCGGCCGGACAGGACCACCACGGGCTCGCGACTGGGGTGGAGCAACTGGGCGAGTTCCTCGACTGTGCAGGGTCGGGAGTGCCGGTGCGCGGGGGCGGTGTCCGCGGGTTCGAGGGCCGGGCCGCTGAACACCGACCAGTCCAGTGCGGCCGGTCCCCCGTGGCGGACGATCGACGCGGCGGCCGCACCGATGGCCGATCCCGCGTCGTTCGGGAACGGTGGCACCCAGACGTCCTGGAACAGGCCGGAGTTACGCAGTCCCGCGTTCCACTTGATGTTCAGGGCGCACCCACCGCGAGGCACAGGGGAAGCCCTTCGAGACGGCGGCCGGCCAGTTCCCGCTTGAGCCCCGCCTCCAGGAGCCGGTACAGGTGCTGTCCGAAGGACGCGAGCATGGTGGCGTCGCTCAGTCCGGGGGGCCGCAGCCGCGCCAGAACCCGCCTGCTCCACAGGTAGGCGGCGATCACGTCGCCGACCGGCGTCTCCGCGCTCACCTCGGCCATCACCACGACGGCCTCTTCGGACACGGCGTCGAGCGACGCGTAGGCCATGGCCTTGCCGGAGATCGGAAGGAGGTACTCCAGACCGTGGGCAGCGGAGCGCCGCCGCTCGTCGACGGCGAAGGGCTCGAAGTGGGAGGCGAACACCGGGTAGAGGTTGCCGACGACCGGCGCCAGCGGCGCGAGCAGGTCCAGTCCCGACGGCGTCGTTGATCTCTCTACCGTCACCCTCTATCCCACCCTCGGACTGGCGGTCAGATCCGGATCACGAAGCCGAACTCTTCCCAAATACCAGGACCCAATTCTGGCCCGCCCACACTGAGTAGCAGCGGCGACAGCCCCAACAGGTCGGCCGCCAGGTCCTCGCGGCCGCTGTGTTGCACCTGCCGCAGCCACGTACGGACGATCAGCCAACGGTCGGAGAGGCCGAGTTCCTCCCAGCGGCTGGCCGCCCGAGCCCATACGACCGCACGCGGGCCGAAGGCTCCTGAGCCGAAGCCGCCCATCTCGGCCGTCACGTGCTCCGCCCAACGGACGAGGCTCGCGGCCGGCAGGAACTCGGCCATGCCAGCAAGGGCGTGCGACCGCTCGGTGGCGAAAGGAATTCCGGGCAGCAAGGCGAACGCCGCGGCCGTCTCACCGAGTTCGGCGTACCTCACCGCCGCTGCCGCCAAGAGGTTCCCGCGTGCCACGGGGGACAGCCGCACGTCCCCCACCCAGTGCTGCGAAGCGATGGGGAACAGCCGATCCAATTGCGTGGAGTCGAAGGCCGTCAGCAGCCGGGCCAACGCTTTCGCCCATAGGTCGCTCTTGTAGAAAAGGCTCTCACCCCTGAGCAACCCGGCGGGCAGCAGGCCATCCAGATGTGCGCGGCGCATCTCTCCCGGGACGGCGAGCAGGAACAGCCTCCCCAGGCGGGAGTCGACCTCCAGCAACTGACGCGGAACGTGGTCGGCGAGTACCCGTTCGGGGTCGTCTGCCGAGATCAGTTCATGCAGGACGGCGTCTGCGAGGTCGCTCCCGGTGCCCGTACTCCATGTGATCTGGCAACCCGCACGTGAGGTTGCTACTGCCGCCAGCGCATCCGATAGGGCCCGTGGCAGCGGATGGAGAGACCGGGCCGCGTTGCGCGCACCCTCGAAGCCGTCCCGGGCCGCGATCCTGGTCAGATGGCGCAGCAGGATGTCGTCAAGCTCCGGGTGCTCCCCGAGCAGGCTGAGCGTCTCGGAGATCGCCCGGAACTCGGCGGTTGCCAACTGGTCGACGGCAATCCGGGGAAGCAGTGCCCGTAGCGTTTCTACGGCGAAGTGATGACTCCGGAAGGTCCGGATGACACTCAGTGTCTCCTCTGCCGATATCGTTTGTGAGGGTGGGAGCACCGTTAGGGCGGCGCAGCGCAGCGAGTCCACGCCAATGTCGGCGATCTTGGCGATTGGTGCGGGCGGCACCGACAGGGTCCTCAGAAGTGCCTCCGACGCGTCCCCGTACGGGCTGCCGGTGCGTGCGAGTTTGAGGGCCTCCATTGCTTCCTCGGTGCCGGCGGCCGCCATTGCGGCGAGGACGGCGCCCTCAGGCGGTGCGCTCAGCTGGGCGCTGCCAGTCCTCAACAGATGCCACAACGTCCTGGCCTGGTGGGCGTCCAGGTATTCGGTGATGGCGCCTAGGCCGTGTCTTCAAATGGTTCTGATGAGGGATCATGTCGGCATGGTGCGTCGTCATGAGCTGACGGATGTGGAGTGGGGAGTGCTGTCCGGGC
>NZ_JBFBFP010000007.1:147389-244883 GCF_040684275.1 Streptomyces sp. NPDC091371 | reverse complement strand
GCCGTCGGAGACGAGCTTGGAGGCCGTGGGCTCGGGCACCCAGGCACCGTCGATCGAACCCTGCTTGAAGGCGTCCGGGGTGACCTTGTTGTCCGAGCGGACGACGGAGACGTCGCCCTTGCCGGACTCCGGGTCGACCGACCAGCCCTTCTCGGAGATCCAGTTGAGGAACGCGACGTCCTGCGTGTTCCCCTTCTGCGGGGTGGCGATCTTCTTGCCCTTGAGATCGTCCAGGGTCTTGATCTTGTCCGGGTTCACGACCAGCTTCACGCCGCCCGACGCGGAACCGGAGATGATCCGCAGGTTGGAGCCCTTGGACTTGACGTAGCCGTTGATCGACGGCGAGGGGCCGATGAAACCGATGTCGAGGGAGCCGCCGTTGAGGGCCTCGATCTCGGACGGACCCGCGTTGAAGGCCTGCGGCTTGATCGCGGTCTCGCCGAGCTCCTTCTGGATCAGGCCCTCCTGGAGGCCCACCAGCGCGGTGGCGTGCGTCAGGTTCGGGAAGTAGCCGATCCGGACCTCGGACGCCGACAGCTTCTTGCCGTCCGTGGTGGCCACGTTGGCCTTCTTGTCCTCTTCCTTCTTCGCCTCGGAACCGTAGCCGCAGGCCGTGAGGAGAAGGGGGAGCGTCGCGGTGACGGCGAGGGCGCGCAGCAGGGTGAGCGGTCTTGCGGCAGACACGGAGGTGTCCTTTCACGGGTTGGGGTGTTCGAGGAGGTACGGAGAGGCACGACGCGGGGAAGTGGGTACGCCGGCACCCGCTCCGAGCCGTCGGTGACGGGGCTTGCCGTCGCGGGCTGGAGCGGAAAGGTGTCGCGGATGCGGGGCACGCCGCCCACGCAGGTGAATGGGGCGGCGGGATCGGCCAACGGGGCCCGGCGGCAGACGGAGAGCGGCGTGGCACGTTCACAGACGGGCGCTGCGCACGGAGCCGGGCCTCGGGAGTGGTGTCAGGAAGCGCGACAGATGGAGCTGGACGTACGAACCAGGTCGATGTGTCGGCGCGTGGTCAGCAGGGTCATCGGACGGCCTGCGCGGGGCAGTGTGCTCACGGCGGCGACCTCCCTGATTCCTAGTTTTCCCACCGGCTTGGTAGGCATCTTGGCAGACAGCGCCATTCGCCCCAAGAGGGTGCCCATATCGCGGACATACCTGTCTTGCTCAGTGAGAAGACGCAGGTCGGACGGGGTGTGCTTTAGGGATTGGTCCAGGCGCCGGGAGCGTGGGTCCGGGCGGACACGTCGGCGGGCAGGTGCGACGATGCGACGTCGGCGAGCGTCACGCCCTCGAGGATCTCCCGTACGTTGGACCGCAGCGCGATCCACAAGGGGAGCAGCGACTGGGCGGGCCCGGTGTAGGACAGGTCCGGGGGCCGGACCCCGCGCACCGAGACGAGCGGTCCGTCCACGACGCGGATGACGTCCGCGATGCTGATGGCGTGGGCGGCCTTGGACAGCCGGTAGCCGCCGTTGCCGCCGCGCTGGCTGAGTACGAGGCCGCCCCGGCGCATGTCGTTGAGGATGCCTTCGAGGAACTTGTGCGGGATGTCCTGGGCGTCCGCGATGGCCTCGGCCTTGAGGGGCCCGCCCTCCTGCGCCGCTGCGAGCTGCAGCGCGGCGCGTACGGCGTAGTCTGCCCTGGCTGAGATCCGCATGGGCACATTATCCCGTACGGCTTCGGCCCGCGTTCGTCGCGGGTGGGCGTCCTGCGTGGCGCCCCGTGCGGCGCCCCGTGTCAGTGGAAGGCCGCTGCCACGGCGTGGTGGGAGCCGTTGAGGTAGTGCTCGCCGATGGCCCGCAGCCGACGCGTGACCGGGTGGTGGGCGGTCAGCACGCGTGCGTTGCGCCAGAAGCGGTCCAGTCCCGGGGCGTCGGCCAGCTCCAGCACCCGAGTGGTGATGTCCAGGGCGGCTTTCGACGTCACGGTCTCGGCCGTGGCGACCAGTGCGGCGACGCTCGCGGGTTCCTCGGCATCGAGGTGGGAGCCCGTGTCGAGGGCCCGTGCCAGCACGGCCGTGGCCCGGTGGACGACGGCGGTGGCCGTCTGCGCGGCGGAGGCGAGCTCCCCGTACGTCAGGAGGAGGTCCGGGTCCTCACCGGGCAGGCGGTGCGCACGGCCGCCCCTGCTGAGGTCGCGCGCTTCGGTGAGGGCGCCCTCGACGATGCCCATGGCCACGTGGCACAGGGCGAGCCGGAGCGCCGGCTCGGCGAGCGCGGTGAAGGGCGCGGCCGACTCCTCGTCATGCGGCCGGCGTCCCAGCAGCTGTCCGGGCGTGACGGCGACGCGGTCCAGGACGACCTCGCCCGCGCCGGCGACGCGCTGGCCGAGCCGGTCGGGGGCGGGTTCGATGGTCACGCCGTGCGTGCCGCGGGGGATCCGCACGACCAGGATGTCGCCGGTCACGGTACAGACGGCGTCCACCACGATCTGGTCGGCGACGGTCGCCGCCGTGTCCACGGACCGGCGGCCGTTCAGTACGTGGCCGGTGCCGCGCGGCCTCAGGGTGAGGTCCGGCGCCCGGGTGTCCTCGTCGGGCGCGGGAGTGCGGACCGCGCCGGTCCACAGCCACTGCTCGTGCAGCGACTCCTCTTCGAGGGCGGCCGCCTGGTGGTCGCTCGCGTAGAAGCGTCCGCTCCAGGTGTGGACGTAATGACGGGCGAGTACGGCGCCGACGGAGCTGTCGGCCGCAGAGACGGCCCGTATGACGGCGCATCCGGTGAGCCAGTCCGCCCCGCGGCCGGGCCCGGGCGGGGTGAGGGCCCCCAGCAGGCCGGCCTCGCCCAGCCGTGCCTTCTCGTCGATCGGCGGCAGGCCCGCCTGGTCGCGGGCGATGGCGTCCGCGGCGAGGTCGTCCGCCACGTCGCGAGCGGCCCGCAGGAGCGCGTGGCGCCGCTCTTCGACGGGCCGTTCTGCGGGTGTGCTCGATGGTGTCGGCATGGGCGTCACCTGCGGGCCGGGGCGCCGTGGCACGGGACTTGGGCTGCGCGGACGGCGGGGCCGTGCGGGATGGCGGGGATCATCTGGGCTGCTCCGAAACGTTGTCGATGGCCGTGGCAGGTGGCAGGTGGCAGGTGGCAGGTGGCCGGGAGACGCGAATCCCCCTTTTCCCATCGGATTGGTAGGGATACTTCCCGAAGGAGACTGCCGCAGCAAGGGCGCGGCCGCATCGTGGACACAGCCGTCTTGAGTGCTGAGCCGCGAAAAGCCGGGGAGGCCGTCCGGGAGCGACGCTCCGGAACGGCCTCCCCGGCCCGTGTGCCGGAACGATCACCCCACCGTGACGTGGGCCAGGGCCCAGGAGGTGTGGTCGAAGGAGGTGCGGTTGTTGGCGTCCTCGACCACGAGGCGCAGGACGCGTACCCCGCGGACGTCCAGGTCGACGCGGACCGGGCCGGTGGCCGCGGTGAGCGTGGGGGTGGTGAGCAGCAGGCGGTCGTCGCCGTAGACCTTGGCGCGGGTGGCGCCCGCGCTGCTCTGCTTGGCGGAGAAGTCGTCGATGCCGACCAGCGAGGTGAACCGGGTGGCGGCGGCGCCGAGGTGGTAGGCGATGTCGCTGGGCGCGTGGACGCCCAGGCCCTTGGGGTACGTCGTACCGCCGAAGGAGATCGGCGGGCCGTCGCCGGCGGCGTTCTTGCCGTTGGAGGCGTCGCGCTCGACCGGCCCCCAGCCGTTGGCGGCGCTGATCCAGGTGAGGTCGGAAAGGTACGAGTCGCGGACGGGGGCGGCCGGCGGCGTCGGGACGGTGCCCGTAGCCGGATAGCGGACCGGCCCGGACGGCGTGTCGGCGGTGCCTTCCGCGGTGAGCGCCCACGCGGTCGCCGGAGCGGCGTCGGCGGGCGGGACCACCTGCCAGGAGGCGGTGAGGCGGCCGCCCGCGGCGAGCTGTTCCGCCGTGGCCGGGGAGGCGGGGGCCACGGTCCAGCCGGCGGGGGCGCGCAGGGCCAGCGCGGCGTTGGTCCAGGCCCGTGCGGAGCCGTTGTCCAGCGAGGCGGTCACGGTGAACGCCTCACCGGGGACGGCCAGCCTGGGCAGGGTCAGCCGGGTGCCGAACGGCTTGCGGGGATAGGTGTCCTTCCAGGAGGAGCGCATCAGCGCGACGAGTTCGGCGGCCTTCGCCGGGTGCTTGTCGATGACGTTGCGGGTCTCGCCGGGATCGGTGGCCAAGTCGTACAGCTCCACCTGCCACTTGTCGTCGGGGAGGCTGTGGTCCCGCTCGGGGGCGAACCGGACGGCCTTCCAGTTCTCCCGGCGGACCGCCTCGGCCAGCCACGTGGCGCGCTTGCTGTCCTGCGCGTTGGCTCGGCTGGTGACGCCCCACTCGTCGCGGAACCAGAACAGGTGGCCGTGGCGGGCCGAGTCGGTGCTGCCGGCGAGGAGGGGAGCGGCGGACAGGCCGTCCACGTCGGTGGGGGAGGGGGCGCCGCCGAGCTCGGCCAGGGTGGGGAGCACGTCGGTCAGCGGGGTCGGACGGTCGCTGGTGCCCTGCCTGACCCGGCCGGGGCCCCAGGCGATGAGCGGGACCCGTACGCCGCCCTCGTAGAGGTTGCGCTTGTAACCGCGCAGCGGGCCGTTCGCGTCGAACAGGTCGGGGTTGACCCCTCCCTCCTCGTGGGGGCCGTTGTCGCTGGTGACCAGGACGACGGTGTCCCGCTCCAGCCCGCGGGCGCGGAGCCGGTCGACCACCTTGCCGACCAGGCCGTCGAAATAGCCGACCTGGGCCGCGTGCCCCTTGTTCGCGGCCGTCCAGCCGCGATCGGCGTACGCGCTGGTGTCGGGTACGTCGCTGGGCGCGTGCGGCACGTTCGGGGTGAGCAGCAGCAGGAACGGCTCGTCGGCATGGGCGTCGATGAACTCCAGGGCGCGCTGCTCCAGCAGGTCCGGGGCGTAGACGGCCTTCGCGCCGCCGGCGTTGGCGGCGATGGGTTCTTTGGCATCGTTGTGCCACAGGTACTCGGGGTAGTACTCGTGGGCGTGGCCGTGCGTGATGTAGCCGTAGAACTCCTCGAACCCGCGGGCGGCCGGATGGCTGTCCTGGCCGGCCGTCTCCGGCCCGAACCCCCACTTGCCGACCAGGGCCGTCCGGTAGCCCCGAGCCCGGAGCACCTGGGCGAAGGTGGTGTCGGCGGCGGTGAGCGAGCCCTGGCCCCCGGAGGAGGGGTTGGCGCGCACGGTGGAGTGGCCGGTGTGCAGTCCGGTCAGCAGGGAGCAGCGGGAGGGTGCGCAGACGGCGGCGGTGGAGTATGCGTCGGTGAAGCGCAGTCCCTCGGCGGCGAGCCGGTCCAGGCGGGGTGTGGTGATCAGCTTCTGGCCGTAGGCGCCGAGTTCGCCGTAGCCGAGGTCGTCGGCAAGGACGACGACGACGTTCGGCGGCCTGCCGACCTGGCCGTCCCCCGCCTCCGAGGCCGCGGCCTGCTGTGATCCGGTGGCGGTGGTCAGACCGAGCACGGCGGTCGAACCGGCCAGGAAGGTACGGCGGCTGGGCATGGGACTGCTCCTCGGGGGCGACTGCGGGTGGTCAGCCGATCATGGGTCGGGGAGCCGCACCTGGACCATGCACAAGGCATGAAGAGCATGTAACGGGGCCGGCCCGCGGATCACCCCGAGCCGGACGCGTCGGCGGCGTGGACCTGGCGGATGAACCGCCGTTGCCACGGCATTTCGACCGCACGGGAGTGGTAGTGCTGCCGCACCCATGTGACCGCCTCCTTCGGATTCATGCCGGGACTCCCACGGGGGCTTGGGCGGCTCGTGATCCGTCAAGTGCACGGCAAACGTGGGAGTCTGCCCCTCTGGCAGGTCGTACCTGAGCCCCCGTCCGCGAACGTTTCGATGGGTTCCGTAAAATCGGGCCGGCAGCCGCCCATCGCTGGGTCGGTCCTCAAGGCCGGAAGGGGCCGTCGCGGTCAGTTCCCGTCGGGGTCCCCCGGTGCGGTGCGGGCGGCCGCGTGTTCGGGTGGGTTGGGGGGTTCGCCGCGGCGGACCGAGCCGGGAGCCCGGGCGGCCGCATGGTCGGCGATGACGGCGGAGGACAGCTGCCAGGGGACACTGGTGACGGTGACGCCGGGGGTGAAGAGCAGGCGGCTCTTGAGCCACAGGGCGGACTGGTTGTGGAGAAGATTCTCCCACCAGTGGCCGACGACGTACTCGGGGATGAAGACGGCGACGACATCGCGGGGACCGGCCCGCCGGATGGAGCGTACGTATTCGACGACCGGCTTGGTGATCTCGCGGTAGGGGGACTCCAGGACCTTCAGCGGCACCTCGATCTCGAAGTCGTCCCACTGTTTGCGCAGGGAGGCCAGGGAGTCGCGGTCGACGGCGACCGTGAGCGCTTCCAGGTGGTCGGGCCGGAAGGCGCGGGCGTAGGCCAGGGCGCGCAGGGTCGGCTTGTGCACGGTGGAGACGAGGACGATCGCCTGCACGCGGGACGGCAGCATGCCTTCCGCGCGGGCGTCGGTCACGGCGAGTTCGGCGGCGGTGCGGTCGTAGTGGCGGCGGATGGAGCGCATCATCAGCCACAGCAGGATCCCGGCGAGGACGGCCAGCCAGGCACCCTGGGTGAATTTGGTGGCCAGCACGATCACCAAGACGAGGCCCGTGACCAGCGCGCCGGTGGCGTTGATGAGGCGGGCCAGCTGGTGCCGGCGGCGCAGGGCCGGGTCGGTCTCGGTGCGCAGTGCGCGGTTCCAGTGCCGGACCATGCCGGACTGGGAGAGGGTGAAGGAGGTGAAGACGCCGAGGATGTAGAGGTGGATGAGGCTGGTGACGTTCGCCTTGTATCCGTACAGCAGGAGCCCGGCGACGATGGCCAGGGCCAGGATGCCGTTGGAGAAGGCGAGCCGGTCGCCGCGGTTGTGCAGCTGGCGCGGCAGGTAGCGGTGCTGGGCGAGGATCGAGGACAGCAGCGGGAAGCCGTTGTAGGCGGTGTTCGCGGCGAGGATCAGGATCAGGGCCGTGGCCGCCTGGATGTAGTAGAACCCGAAGCTGTTGTTGCCGCCGAACACGGCCGCTGCGAGCTGGGCGATGACCGTGCGCTGGGTGTAGCCCTCGCAGTCGGCCAGGCCGGTGAGGCGGCAGGCGTCCTCGGCGATGTGGACCTTGGAGACCATCGCGAGGGTGGTGACCCCGGCGAACATGGTGATCGCGATGATGCCCATCGAGGCCATCGTGCTCGCGGCGTTCTTCGACTTCGGCTTGCGGAAGGCCGGTACGCCGTTGGAGATCGCCTCCACGCCCGTCAGTGCCGTACAGCCGCTGGAGAACGCGCGCAGCACCAGCATGAGCAGGGCCAGCCCGGCCAGGTCCGCGTCGCCCTCCTCCGGAGTGATGCCGTACTTCGCGCTCTCGGCGACCGGGGCGTCGCCGAGGAGGTAGCGCAGCAGGCCGGTGCCGACCATGATCAGCACGCCGCCGATGAACAGGTACGTGGGCGCGGCGAACAGCCGGCCGGACTCGCGCACGCCCCGCAGGTTCATCGCCGTCAGCAGGGCCACGAAGCCCAGCGCCATCAGGACCCGGTGGTCGGCCAGCTCCGGCACCGCCGAGATGATGTTGTCCACCCCGGAGGCAACCGAGACCGCCACGGTCATCACGTAGTCGACCAGCAGCGAAGCGGCGACCACCAGACCGGCCGAGGGGCCGAGGTTCGTGGAAGCGACCTCGTACGAACCGCCGCCGCTCGGGTAGGCACGCACCACCTGGCGGTACGACAGCACCACCACGGCCATCAGTGCCACGACCGCGGCGCCGATCCACGGAGTGAAGTGCAGGTAGGCCAGGCCACCGAGGGTGAGGACGAGCAGGATCTCCTGCGTGGCGTACGCGACGGAGGACAGCGGGTCGGACGCGAAGATCGGCAGCGCGAGGCGCTTGGGCAGCAGCGTCTCGCCCAGCTCCTCACTCCGCTTGGCCCGCCCGACCACCAAGCGCTTCAGCATTTCCGTCACCCTCGGCACGGCGGGAGCGTATTCCGGCCACTTGAAGATCGGCACTCGGGGCGGGCAATCGGCGTAAGCAGCCCACGGCGTCAGGATCGCATGCGCGACGCGTCGGAAGGCCGTCAAGATCCCCGGCGGGGACCCTCACGCCCCTACGCTCGGCTCCATGGGACACCGGGCGCATGCGCACACAGGCGCAGGAGCCGCTTCCGCTCCGTGATCAGGACTGGCCGGGTGCCGTGCGGTGCGCTGTCGTCTGCTCCGGCGCCCTCCTCGCCCTCCTGCTGTTCACCATCCTGCTGCCCGACCGGATCAGCGCCGGCGACGGCTGGATTGCCGCGCGGGGGCTGTTTCGGGAGCAGCGGGTACGGACCGACTGCCTGGTTCACGTGCAAGGGCCGAACGAGGGCCTCCGACGGCTGGTGCTCCAGGACCGGCACGGCGCACGCGCCGAGCTGGACGCAAAGGCCTCCGGCCCGGCATAGAGGACCAGACGCAACACGGCGGCCGTCCAGCGGGCTACTGCTCGCAAGCCCGGCATGCCCGGTAGCCGAGCGCGCCGATGGCCCGCACCCCGGGACTTGCCGAAAGTCATCAAGGCCTCATCAAGGGGTCGTCAGAGCCCTTGAGACGGCCTGGATCCACAAGACCTGGGGCGGCCCGGAGCAGCTCGCCGCCTCCGGCCGCGGCTGGGGCGCCTTCCACCGCGGCCGGGCCCTCTCCCTGGCCTGCACCTACTTCCTCGGCAGCGGCTACGAGGACGTCGCCGCCTTGGCCGACCCCGGCCACCGCCGGCAGCACCTCGCACTGGCCTGCGTCACGGCCCTGTGCGAGGACATCGCCGCCCGCGGCCGTACCCCGAGCTGGACCTGCTCCCGCGACAACCGCCCCAGCCGCCTCCTGGCCTGGTCGGCAGGCTTCCGCCTGACCCGCGAATACGTCCACCACGCCACGGGTCCGGCTCGCCGTCAGATCCTCCGCAGGCAGGCGGAGGCGGCGTGATCCCGTACGGGCAGAGCCCTATGCCAGGTCGGTCAGCCGGTCGAGGCGATCGCGGTGGGCTGACGTGAGGTGGAGGCGTTCCGCGGCGAGGTTCTCCTCCAGGTGGTTCACCCGGGCGGTGCCCGGGATCGGGAGGATGACCGGGGAGTGGCCGAGGAGCCATGCGAGAGCGACCTGCGTGGGGGTGGCGCCGAGTTCGGTCGCCACGGCGGCGATTTCAGCGCTCGCCCCTGAATCCCCCCAGGCGACAGGGCGCCACGGCAGGAACGCGATCCCTGCCGCTTCGCAGGCCGCGAGCACGGGTTCATGCTCGCGGTCCAGCACGCTGTAGCGGTTCTGCACGCTCGTGACGTCGATGATCTGCCGTGCCTGATGGAGTTCGTCGACGGTGACCTCGGACAGGCCGATCCGACCGATCTTGCCCTCGGCCCGCAGGTTCCGAAGCGTGCCGAGCTGGTCGGCGAGCGGTGTCTCCGGATCGATCCGGTGCAGCTGAAGCAGCTCGATCCGCTCGACGCGCAGTCGGCCCAGTGCCTGCTCGACCTGATCGCGCAGAACAGCCGGCCGACCGTCGAGCTTCCACTCACCTGAGGGGCCCGATCGAGCAACACCGACCTTGGTGGTGATCAGCAGATCGTCCGGGTAAGGGTGCAAGGCCTCGGCCAGTAGTTCCTCGTTGGCTCCCCCGCCATACAGATACGCGGTGTCGATCAGCGTGACGCCCAGCTCGACGGCCCGCCGGGCGACCGCGAGAGAGGTCTCACGGGCCGGGCCCGGCTCCGTCGGCAAGCGCATGGCCCCGAACCCAAGCCGCCGTACTTCCAGATCTCCGCCGATACGAAACGCATTCGATGTCACGTGTTGCCTTCTCCCCCCTGGCTCAAGGGGCAACGCTATCAGCGCAGTTGGCCGGGACATCCACCGCCGGTACGGAGCACAGCCGGGCGGCAGCGGGAGCCCCGGAGGCTGTCGCGGAGCCCCCCGCGCCCGGGGTCCGTGGCGGCGGAGTGCCGCGATCGCCGGCCGGAGGGGACCCGCAAGGAGCGGAGCTGGGGACTCGGCCTCCCCGCATCGCCGCGCGGCCGGCGCGCCTGATCGGCGACCGGTACTCGGCCACGCTGCCCGGTCGGCTGCGTCTCGCCCGCGCGGTGTGCGTGCTCCTCGTCGCCGGGCTGCTGATCCTGCTCGCGGTTGCCGCGACGGGGGCGGCCACCACCTGGGACGAGACGGCCCTGCGCAACGCACCCCGCACCATCTCCGCGACCCAGCTGAACCTCGCGCTCAACGACATGGACGCGCAGACCGCCAACATCCTGCTCTCCAGCGGAGATTCAGGCACCGGCAAGGGGCGCCTGGACGAGTCGTACACAAAGGCCGGCGGCGCCCGTGAGGACTACCGGGCCGCGACCGACCTCCTCGCCCAGCGGCTGCTGCCGGAGGCCCGCAAGCTCGTCGATGCCAACAATGCGGTGTACGAGCGGCAGTACGCCGCCGCGAGGGCCGACCTCGTCGTGCAGAGGACCGCCGAAGCCGTCCTCGGCGTGCTGCTGATCGCCGCCACCCTCTGCGCCGTGCTGGCGGTGGTGTGCGGCGCCCAGCTGCTCACGATCACCTACGACCGGATGAAGGTCGCCCGCCGGGACTCCTTCGACTACGACGCCAACGCCGACGAGAGCCGCTACCTCCTGGACCCCGACCGCCGGACTCGGCACGTACGACCGGGAGCTCGCCGACACCTGGGCCACGTACCGGAAGAACCACGAGGACAAGCGGTTCACCGGCGAGTACCGGCGCGAACTGGACAACATCACCTTCGCCGGAGAGCGGGAAGCCGCCGAGAAGACCGTCGAGGCGTACGCCGTCTACCAGCGCGACGACCGCGCTTTCCGGCAGCTGGTAGCGGCGAGTGGATGAAGGCCCTGGACCAGGTCACCGCGATCAATCAGCCGCACTTCGACCTCGCCGTCCAGGAGGGCCGCGGGGCACTGACCACCCAGGCCCCGACCGCCGGCGCGGCGCTGCTGCTCACGGCCGGGCTGACGGTGCTCGGGCTGCGGCGCCGGCTGGCGGAGTTCCGGTGAGGAACGGCTACTTCGGGTCGCGGTTGAACTGCGCCGTGGACCAGCGGTAGCCGAGTGCGGTCAGGCCGACGCACCAGGCGATCGCGATCCAGCCGTTGTTGCCGATTTCCGTGCCGAGGAGGAGGCCGCGGAGGGTCTCGATGGCGGGGGTGAAGGGCTGGTACTCGGCGATCGGCTGGAACCAGCCCGGCATCGTGCCGGCCGGGATGAAGGCGCTTGAGATGAGCGGCAGGAGGATCAACGGCATGGCCATGTTGCCGGCCGCCTCGGGGTTCGGACTGGCCGCGCCCATGCCGACCGCGATCCAGGTGAGTGCCAGGGCGAACAGCGTGATCAGCCCGAACGCCGCGATCCACTCCAGTGCCGTGGCATCCGTGGACCGGAAGCCCATTGCCACCCCGACGGCGGCGACGAGGACCACGCTCATCACGCACTGCAGCACGCCGCCGACGACATGCCCGACGAGCAGAGAGCCCCGGTAGATCGCCATCGTGCGGAAGCGGGCGGTGAGCCCCTGGGTCATGTCCGTGCAGACGGACACCGCAGCGCCGATCACGGTGCTGCCGACAGTCATCAGCAGCAGGCCGGGGACGATGTAGGCGATGTACTCGGCGCGGTCGGCGCCGCCGCCACCGATGCCGGCGCTCATCACGTCGCCGAAGATGTAGACGAAGAGCAGCAGCATCATGATCGGCGTGAGCAGCAGGTTCAGGGTGCCGGACGGGTAGCGCCAGGCGTGCAGGAGGTTGCGGCGCAGCATCGTGTTCGAGTCGCGCACGGCGAGGGCGAGGGAGCTCATCGGGCGGTCTCCTTGGGCTGGTTGGGGACGTTGGCGGGGCCGGTGAGTGCGAAGAACACGTCGTCGAGGTCGGGGGTGTGGACGGTCAGTTCGTCCGCCTCGATGCCCGCCGAGTCGAGCCAGTCGAGGATGGAGCGCAGTTCGCGCTGGCTGCCGTCGCTGGGGATGGACAGCGACAGTGCCTCGTCGTCCCGGGTGACCTCGCGCAGGGCATCGGCGGCGGACTGGTAGGCGACCGGGTCGGTGAAGCGGAGCCGGACGTGCCCGCCCGGGATGAGCCGCTTGAGTTCTTCGGCGGTGCCTTCGGCGGCGATCTTGCCGTCGTTGAGTACGGCGATGCGGTCGGCGAGTTCGTCGGCTTCTTCGAGGTACTGGGTGGTGAGGAAGACGGTGACGCCGTCGGAGACGAGGCCGCGGATGATGCCCCACATGTTGTGGCGGGAGCGCGGGTCCAGGCCGGTCGTCGGCTCGTCCAGGAAGATGATCCGCGGGTTGCCGACCAGCGTCATCGCGAGGTCCAGGCGGCGCTTCATGCCGCCGGAGTAGGTGGAGGCGGGCTTCTTCGCGGCCTCTACCAGGTCGAAGCGTTCCAGGAGTTCGGCGGCGACCCGTCGTCCCTCGCGCTTGGGCAGGTGGTGCAGGTCGGCCATGAGGAGCATGTTCTCCTCGCCGGTGATCAGGCCGTCCACGGCGGAGAACTGCCCGGTGACACCGATCGCGGCACGTACCGCCTGCGGGTCGGCGGCCAGGCTGTGCCCGCCGACGTGCAGGTCACCGGCGTCGGCGGTGATGAGCGTGGACAGGATCTTGACGGCGGTGGTCTTGCCGGCGCCGTTCGGGCCGAGCAACGCGAACACGGAGCCGGCCGGGATGTGCAGATCGATACCGTCGAGGACGAGCTTCTCGCCGTATGACTTGCGCAGCCCGACGGCCGAGACGGCGGTCGATGACGGACGACCGTCACCCCGACTGGATGTGGGCATGACAGATGAAGGCATGGCGGCTTCCTTTCGGAGGCTGGAGATGCAGGGGGGTGGGAGATGTCGGGACGTGCCGCGGCCTGCGGTGGCCCGCCCGCGCCTGTTCGCACTGCGCCGAGGCGAACGACGGGCGCGGGCGGGCTACTACGCCCACTGGTGTGGGGGCGGCGACTGCTACTTCTCGGCCGTGCCGGGTTCCCTGCCGATGGACTCCTGATAGGCCTCCGCATGGGTGCGCGAGTCCTTGATCAGGTCGTCGCAGAACGCGGCGACGTCCGTGCCGATGAGTTCCAAGACCCCCTTGCCCGAGGCGACGCCTTCCTCGAAGAAGTCGACGATCCCGGGGAGCAGGGGCCCGTCAGGCAGGTCGATCGGTCCGACCTTGAACAGGTACTTCTGCATCTCCTTGTAGACGATCTGGTAGTCCGGAGGGAGCGCTTTGACCCGGGCCGTGTGCGCCCGCCACTGCTTCTTGCCCTCGATGATGTCCTGGATGCTCACGTCAGCCTCCCAGCCGGTTCAGTTTCCTTGCGACGTTCCTGTTCAACTGCTCGCGCCACCGGTCGCGGTAGCTTCGAGCCCCTTCTCCACCGGCCAGCGCCGTGCAGAAGCCCCGGATGTCGTCGCCGAGGACCTCGTGGACGCTCTGCCCGTCCGCCGCTGTTTCCTCGAGCAGTCCCAGGGCGGCGTCGAGGATCGGCATCAGGTTGCGGCCGGTGAAGTCCCCGTGCGGAAGGAGGTGGCCCTTGATCTGTTCCCACGCCGCCCGGTAGTCGTCCGGCAGGGCCTCGGCCCGGGCTTCGAACGCTTTCCATTCCCTGGTGAGATCGCTGCCGGTGATGGTCTCCCAGAAGTTCATCTCTAGCCCTCCCTGAGCCTGTCGATGCGTGATGAGACGTACTGCCATTTCGTCCAGAACTTCGCGAGTTCCGCGCGTCCGGCGTCGTTGAGCGCGTAGAACTTGCGCGGCGGGCCGACGCCGGATGGTCGCTTCGTCACCTGGACGAGTTTGTTCCTCTCCAGGCGCAGCAAGATGGTGTACACCGTCCCCTCGACGACGTCGACGAAGCCCAGCTCGTTCAGCCGGCGCGTGATGGCGTACCCGTAGGTTTCCTCGCGGCCGATGATTTCGAGCACGCACCCTTCGAGCGTGCCCTTCAACATCTCTGTCAGGTCGTCCATCGCGAGTCCTCCCCGCTTTCAGAGGTACTCCGTAGTACCGAGTACCGCTATACGGTATCACTGAGTAGTGGGGGTGTCGACGCGTCGGTCTTGCCTTCTGGGCCGGGGCGCCACAGTGAGGTGATCTCGACCGCGGGTGGCGCGGCTTGGCATCCGTGCGGGACAGCACCCGCAGACCCGCTGCCGCGATCCCGTCCGGCCGCGCGCAGTCCGAGGCGTTCCGCCAGGTCCAGTGGCGTGTGCGGACGGCCCGGCAGCCAGGGCGGCGATGCGGCGGCCCCGCGCGGTGGGCGAGGGCGGCTGCGAGTACGCCCGTACCGGCGCCGATGGCGAAGGTCGTGTCGCCCGGGGGGAGTTCGGCCCCGGCAACCAGGTCGACGTACTTGCCGCGGACCGGGGCACGGCCGTACGCCTGGGCGCGGGTCCGGGTGGCGTGCGGCGGTCTGTGCCTCGGAATCGACACTCCTGCCGACGCCCGGCCGGCCAGCATGAGTCGGGTCGCATCCTGCCGCGCATCGTGAACGGCGGGGTCCCGCGCGGCCGTCGCGCGGGCGCGGCCCGCTGAACGGCCGGTGGCGGCAGCGCGGCGCGGTGGCGCCGTCTCAGGGTCCGACGACTGCGGCGAACTGGGCCTGGGCGGTCAGTTGCGGGTCGCGCAGCCAGCCGACCGAGGCGGTGGACTGGCCGGCCTCTCCTTCGGGGGAGGTCCAGACCGCTTCCTGGGCGCCGAGGAGTTCCGGCCAGGAGCGGGTCTGGCTCTCGTCGTCGCGCAGGACCGCGGGCGGCAGGCTGGACAGAAGGGTCTGGAGTCGGCTGAACGCGGCGGGCAGGCGGCCCGTCAGGGCGATCAGCTCGCTCTCCGCGGCCAGGACGGCCTCCAGGACCCCGTTCATCGGGCCGGCGCCGGCCATGAAGACCGCGGAGGAGATCAGGTCCGGGCGGGTGCGGGCCAGTAGTTCGGCGGCGCGGGAGCGTCAGAAGGGGCGACGCCGCGGGCGGCGTAGGTGATCACCTCGAAGCCCGCCCGCACCAGCTCCTCGCGCACCCCGCACAGCTCCCATGCCGCCGGTGGCATGCCCGTGCCACCCGACAGCACCACCGGCCGCCCGTGCCCCTTCCGCTCGTACGCGATCCGCACCCCGTCCACGTCCACCGTCTCCACGGCGCGCCCCCGTTCACCCCTGTCGATGTGTCCGGGGGCAGGATGCCCGCCCAGGTCGAAACAGTCCACGGTTTCGTGGATTCAGCTTCAGCTGTACTGTCGGGTTGTGCTTACCGTTGCCTCCGACATCGAGGTGCTGGCTCGTTTTGGCCGCGCGCTCGCCGATCCGATCCGCTGCCGGATCCTCCTCGCCCTGCGCGAGGCCCCCGCCTACCCCTCCGACCTCGCCGACGCGATCGGCGTCTCCCGCACGCGCCTGTCCAACCACCTCACGTGTCTGCGGGACTGCGGCCTGGTCGTCACGGCCCCTGATGGCCGCCGTACCCGCTACGAGCTGGCGGACACCCGGCTCGGGCGCGCCCTGGACGACCTCCGCCAGGCCGTCGTGGCGGTCGAGCACGACAAGACCTGCCCGGACGCGGGGACGAAGGGCTGCTGCTGATGGCCTCCATATCCATCGGGCCGTCCCCGGCCCGCCGTGACGCACTCGCCAAGCGGATACGCCTCCTGGTCGCCGCGACCATCAGTTACAACGTCATCGAGGCGATCGTCGCGATCGCTGCCGGTACGATCGCGTCCTCCACCGCGCTGATCGGCTTCGGCCTCGACTCCGTCATCGAGGTCTCCTCCGCCGCCGCGGTCGCCTGGCAGTTCTCCGCCCGCGACCACGCGCTGCGCGAGGCACGCGAGAAGACCACCCTGCGGATCATCGCCGTCTCCTTCTTCACCCTCGCCGCCTACGTCACCTTCGACGCCGTCCGCGCGCTCACCGGCACGGGGGAAGCCGACCGCTCGATTCCCGGCATCGTCATCGCCGCGCTGTCGCTGGCGGTCATGCCGTTCCTCTCCGCCGCCCAGCGCCGCGCCGGGCGTGAACTCGGCTCCGCCAGCGCGGTCGCGGACTCCAAGCAGACCCTTCTGTGCACCTACCTGTCCGCCGTACTCCTGATCGGCCTGGTGCTCAACGCCGCACTCGGCTGGTCCTGGGCCGACCCGATCGCCGCCCTGGTCATCGCCGCCATCGCACTCAAGGAAGGCCGAGACGCCTGGCGGGGCAAGGGCTGCTGCGCGCCTCCCGCCACAGCGAAGCCGTCCGCCGACACCCTCACGGATGCCTGCGGCTGCCACCCCGGCTGCGACTGCTGCACCTGACCGGAGGCGTCCCGAGCTGCGTCGCCCGGGGGCGGAAGACGGTGCTGTCGCGCTCACGCCACACGGACGAAGCCAGTGACGGCAAGGTGGGCAGCAGTTTCGACAGGCGGCTCACGCCGGCGGCGTACGCGACGCCGAAGAGGAGCGCTGCCAGGAAGGCCAGGTGCCGTGAGTATCCGTCGATCAGCGGGAAGATCTGCCAGTGGGTCAGGTAGATGTACAGCGAGCTCGTGGCCAGGAGGCCTGCCACCTGGTTGACGCGCTCCCGACTGGGCAGGGTGGGCACCCACACCAGGAGCGCGAAGCCGGCCATGATGATCACTTCCCGGCCGGGGTCGCCGGGGAAGAAGCCCGGCACGGTGGCCAATGCCGAGACGGTGACCAACAGGCGCCGGCGTACGCTGCCCGCCTTCGCTGCCGCCCAGCCGAGCGCGAACAGCCAGAACACGGTGACCGCATCAGGCATTTCGGCGCGAGCGGGCAGGCCGACGAGGTCGTAGCGGGTGAGGAGCCCAAGGGCCGCGAGGCCCAGCGGCAGGGCATAGGGGAAACGGCGCTCCATCCGGTCCGCGAGGGGGAAGCACAGGAGGGCGGCGGCCGCGATCAGGATCTGCACCAGGGCCTCGATGAACCAGAAGTGCATGCCTGTCTTGAGGTCTTCCGGCCCGAGAACACTGTCGAGCAGCAAGAGATTGGCGAGTGTGTAGTCGTCGTTGAGGAGGAGGACGAAGCCGATCCACGTCATGCTCGGCACCACGACCCGGGCAATGCCTGCCCAGGCCCGGCGCACGCGTTCGCGTCGGTCGGCTGTGGTGAGGTGGAAGCGGGCGAAGTTGTACCCGGCGACCGCGAGCAGGATGTGGGCTCCGCCCTTGATGCCGAACACGTGGATGTGCGACCCGACGATGCAGAAGATCGCCAGGGCGCGGAGCGCGACGCTGGTCTCCAGCACGCGCGTGCGGGAGGGGCGGGCCGGCGGCTCGGACGCCCGGAGGTCCCGGATCGGCGTCGTGTGCCAGTTGGCCGGCAGGTGGCCGAGCCGCTCTTCGAGGTGAAGCGACATCTCGACGTACGACAGCGAGTCGCCGCCCAGGCTGACGAACGAGCCGTCTTCTGTCACGTTCGCCCGGTCGAGCACCTCGGCGTAGAGCAGGCACAGGTCTCCACGGCTGTTGCCCGGGGGGAGGGTGTGCCCGGGCGGCGGCGCGGTGGGGGCCGGGCGGCTCAGTGCGCGCACCGCCGGGTAGTCGGGCTTGCCCGTGGGCAGGCGGGGAAGATCTGCCACGATGTGGACGCGGACCGCGCGGGCCGGCAGTCCGCACTCGTCGGCGACGAGCCTGCGGATCCGCCGCGCGTCGGTTTCGCGAGCGCCCGCGACGGCGATGGCGAGGTGTTCGTCGTCGCCCGCGCACAGGGCGGTGACCCCGTGCCGGGAGAGCATCGTCTCGACCTGCGCGGGGTCGATGCGCAGGCCGAGTATTTTCACGAACCGGCTCTGACGGCCGACGATTTCGTAGAGCCCGCCGGGGGTGAGCCGAGCGATGTCGCCGGTGTGCAGCTCTGTTGTGGTCCGGCCCAGCGCGAGGTCCTGCGGGGTGTGCGCGTAGCCGAGCATGACGTTGGGGCCCGTGTACACCAGTTCGCCGGTGTCCTCCTCGGGCCAGTCCGGCAGCGGGTCGAGTCGGAACGAGCCTCCGGGGACGGGGATGCCGGCCGCTTCGGGTCGGGTCTCGGCGAACTCCGGCGGCAGGTAGGCCATGCGGGCCGTCGCCTCGGTCTGGCCGTACATCACGAAGAGGTCCCAGCCGGCGGTGTGGCCCAGTGCGGCGTACCGCCTGACCCGTTCGGGCGCCAGGCGTCCGCCCGCCTGGGTCACGTAGCGCAGATGGGGGAGTTCCATGTCGGCGAAGCCGGCCCGGTCCAGCAGGTCGAAGGTGTACGGGACGCCAGCGAAGGCCGTGCCGCGGCAGGTGCGGAACAGCTCCCAGAAGCAGCTGTCGGCGACCGACAGGCCGGTGAGGATCAGCCCGGCGCCCCGGAGCAGGTGGCTGTGGATGACGGAGAGGCCGTAGCAGTAGTGCATGGGCAGGGTGGTGGCGGCCCGGTCCGTGTCCCGGATGCCGAGGTACTGCGCGATCGACTCGGCGTTGGACTGCAGGTTCTCGTGTGACAGCCGGACGAGCTTGGGTGATCCGGTGGAGCCGGAAGTGCTCAGCAGCAGCGCGAGGTCCGGGTGCAGGGTGTGGGCCGAGACCGGGCGCCGCTCGTCGAGCAGCCACTGCCCGCCGCCGTCCGGGCGGGCCACGATGTCCGGGTCGTACGCGTCGATCAGCGACTGCACTGCTTCAGGGTGGTCGCCCGGCACCAGGAGGACGGGGTGCCCGGCCGCGAGGGCGGCGAGGTGGATGACGAGGGCGTCGAGGGTGTTCGCGCCGACGAGCAGGACCAGGCGGCGTTCGGCGCCGAGGCGGCGGGCCGTCGCATTGACTCGGGCGGCGAGCTGGGCGTAGCTGACCCGACCGTCGGCCGTGATGACGGCGGTCCGGTCGCCGTGCGCGGCAAGGCCGAGGGCGAACGGGACGGACGTGGTGCCTGGGAACAGGTCGGGAAGGACTGTCACGGGCGCATCTTAGGAAAGCCTTACCTCGCCAGATAGTCACAGGAACGTCACAGATGGTTCATTGAAGATCCACAGAAAAACAAGCGGTAGGGTCGGCTCCGCCGACGCGTCGGCGCGGCGGAATTGTTGCGTGCGTCACCCTTGACCTTTAGGTTAGCTTTACCTTACTTATGGGGGCGTTACTCGGTTCTCCGCTGCCCTTGCAGGAAGGCTTCCCATGCGACGCCCCTTGGTCCGACGCTTGACCGCGCTCTTCGCGGCGGCACTCCTCCTCCCTGCCGCCGCAGGCTGCGGCGTCGACGAGGACGACGCAGGGCTCGTGATCTACTCCGGCCGCAACGAGAAGCTCGTCAAGCCGCTCCTCGACGAGCTGGAGAAGGCCGTCGGCACCACGGTCGCCGTCCGCTACGGCGAGAGCGCCGAACTCGCCGCCCAGATCCAGGAGGAGGGCGGCAAGACCAAGGCAGGCCTGTTCTTCTCCCAGGACGCGGGAGCCCTCGGCGCCCTCTCCGGCAAGGGCCTGCTGGAGAAGCTGCCCCAGGAGTCGCTGGACAAGGTCGACCAGGCCTTCCGCGGTGGCGCGGGCGACTGGGTGGGCACCTCCGGGCGTGTCCGCGTCCTCGCGTACAACCCCGGTCAGGTCTCCAAGGTTCCGGACAGCGTGCACGACCTGGTCAAGCCGGAATGGAAGGGCAAGATCGGCTACGTCCCGACCAACGCCTCCTTCCAGGCTTTCGTCACCGGCATGCGCGTCCTGGAGGGCGACGACGCCACCCGCGCCTGGCTCAAGGGCCTCAAGGCCAATGAGCCGAAGGTCTACGACAACAACCTGAAGGTGCTCGACGGAGTAGGAAAGGGCGAGGTCTCGCTCGGCCTCGTCAACCACTACTACTGGTACGAGCAGGTCGCCGAAAAGGGCGAGTCCAAGGTCAAGGCGAAGATCCACTTCCTCCCCGGCGGCGACCCGGGCGGCCTCGTCAACACCGCCGGAGTCGGCATCATCAAGGGCAGCGACCAGGCGCCGGCCGCCCAGAAGGCCGTCGACTTCCTGCTCTCCGAAAAGGCGCAGAAGTACTTCGCCGAGGACACGAAGGAATACCCGCTCGCGGCAGGTGTGACCAGCACGGTCAAGGGCCTTCCGCCACTGGCCTCCCTGGACTCCCCGAAGATCGACCTCGGCAGGCTGGAATCGCTCCAGGAGACCCTGAAGATGCTCCAGGAAGCCGGGATGGTCTGACCCTCATGCCCTCCACGGATCCCGTCACGCCGACGGATCCCGCCACTGCCAACCGCCCGGCCGGCGCCGCCACGCCGACCGGGCGGTCGCGTGCCGGGCGTCGGCCGCCTGCCGTCCTGCTCGTCCCCGCCACCGTCGCCGCGGTGTTCGCCCTGCTCCCGCTCGGCTACCTCGCCGTCCGCTCCATGGAGCGCGGCCCCGCCTTCGCCTGGGACGTCATCGCCGACGGCCGCACCGCCCAACTGCTCGGCCGCAGCCTCGGACTGGCCGCCGTGGTCGTCGCGGCCTGCCTGGTTCTGGGCGTCTCGCTGGCCTGGCTGACGGTGCGCACCGACCTGCCCGGCGCCCGCGCCTGGTCGGTGCTGGTGACGCTGCCGCTGGCCGTGCCCAGTTACGTCGCCGCGTTCGCCTGGCTGTCCGCCTTCCCGGAGATGGCCGGCTTCACGGGCGCGGCCCTCGCACTGACGCTGGTGAGCTTCCCGTACGTCTACCTGCCCGTCACCGCCGCGCTGCGCGGCACCGACCCCGCGCAGGAGGAGGTCGCCCGATCCCTCGGCCACGGACCGCTGAAGACCTTCCTGCGGGTGACGCTGCCGCAGTTGCGGCCCGCGGCCGCCGGTGGCGCCGTACTCGTCGCGCTGTACGTGTTCTCCGACTTCGGCGCCGTCTCCCTGATGCGGTACGACACCTTCACCCGCGGCATCTACACCTCCTACCGGGCCAGCTTCGACCGCACCCCGGCCGCCGCGCTCAGCGTCGTCCTCGTGGTGGTGACGATCCTGCTGGTCGCCGCCGAGGCGCGGACCCGGGGCCGGGCAGGCCACGCGAGGACGGGCGGCGGCACCGCGCGCCCTGCCGTCCCCGCCCCGCTGGGCCGTTGGCGGGTGCCCGCCCTGGCCTGGTGCGCGGCGGTCACCGGCGTCGCCGTCCTCACCCCGCTGGCGACGCTCGGGTACTGGCTCGCCGTCGGCAACTCCGCGACCTGGGACCCCGACACCCTCCTCGACACCGCCGCCACGACCCTCGGCGTCGCCGCGGCCGGCGCCGCGCTCACCACGCTCCTCGCGCTGCCGGTCGGGGTGATCGCCGCCCGCTACCGCGGCCGCACAGCCACGTTGCTGGAGCAGTCCGCCTATGCGGGCCACGCCCTGCCGGGCATCACGGTCGCGCTGTCCCTCGTCTTCTTCGCGGTCCGCTACGCCGAACCGATCTACCAGGAACTCCCGCTGCTGGTCTGCGCGTACGCCGTGCTCTTCCTGCCCGTAGCCGTGGCCGGCACCCGCGCGGCCGTCCTCCAGTCCCCGCCCGTCCTGGAGGACGTCGCCCGCTCCCTCGGCCGCTCCCCGCTGCGCGTGCTGCGCGAGGTGACCGTGCCGCTGGCCGCCCCCGGGGTCGCTGCCGGAGCCGCGCTCACCTTCGTCGTGTGCATGAAGGAACTGCCCGCGACCCTCCTGCTGCGCCCCACCGGCATGGACACCCTCGCCACCCGCCTCTGGACGGAAACCGGCACCGGATCCTTCGCCGCCGCCGCGCCCTACGCCGCGGCGCTGATCCTGCTGGCCGCCATCCCGTCCTACCTCCTCGGAAGGCACCGCACATGACCGACCTGCAGATCGCGGGACTGGCCAAGGCGTACGGCCCCGGCGCGGCGCCGGTCCTCGACGGCCTCGACCTCGCCGTCCCCGGCGGTGCACTGACCGCCGTCCTCGGCCCCTCGGGCTGCGGCAAGACCACGCTGCTGCGCATCATCGCGGGCTTCCTGCGCGCCGACGCAGGTACCGTCACCCTCGACGGACACGTCCTCAGCGGCCCCGGAGTCCACCTCCCGCCCGAACGCCGCCGCATCGGCATCGTGCCCCAGGAAGGCGCGCTCTTCCCGCACCTCAGCGTGGCCCGCAACGTCGCGTTCGGCCTGAGCGGCCCCGACCGGGCCGCCCGCCGACGGCGCACGGAGGAGATGCTCGAACTCGTCGGTCTGGCCGGCTACGGCGACCGCATGCCCCACGAGCTGTCCGGGGGCCAGCAGCAGCGCATCGCTCTGGCACGGGCCCTGGCACCGCAGCCCGCCCTGGTCCTCCTCGACGAGCCGTTCAACGCCCTGGACGCCGCCCTGCGCACCGGCGTACGGGCCGACGTACGCGCAGCCCTGCGGGCCACCGGAGCCACCGCCCTGCTCGTCACCCACGACCAGCAGGAGGCCCTCTCCACAGCCGATTTCGTCGCCGTCGTACGGGACGGCCGCGTAGCCCAGTGCGACACACCGCACGAGGTGTACAGCCGCCCCGCCAACCCCTGGGTCGCCGCCTTCGTCGGTGACGCGGTACTCGTCTCCGGCACCGCGGACCAAGGCATGGCGGCCACCGTGCTGGGCCGTATCCCCCTGACGGACCCGCCCGGCGGGGTCCGCAAGGGCGTGGTGCTGCTCCGGCCCGAGCAGCTCCGACTGACTGCCCCCGATGCGGCCGAAGCCGCCGGCACGGTGACCGACGTCCGCTTCTACGGTCACGACGCCATGGTCACCGTTGCCGTGGACGGCATCGACGAGCCCATCGACGTCCGGGTCCCCAGCCCCACCGCCGCTCGGCCCGGGGAGCGCACAGGCATCGAGGTGATGGGGGAGGCGACTCTGCACCCCGCCGCCGTGTGAGTCCGGACGGGAAACACGTCAGCCCACCCGGAGGCCGACCGCCAGTGTCAGTTCGAGAACCCGGTGCGGCGACCCGAGATCCGGAAACAGCTCCCGCAGCTGCGACATCCGGTACCGGACGGTCTGGGGATGTACGAACAACGCCGCCGCCACCTCGTCCCGCCTGCCCTGGTGCAGCAGCCACGCCCGCAACGTCTCCTCGAGCCGCCGGGCGGTCGCGGCCCGCAAGGTCCGCAACGGTGCGAGGGCTCGGGCACGCAGGTCGGCGAACGCGTCCGCGTCGGCGCTCAGTACCAGCTCGGGCAGGTGGTCCTCGGTGTCGCGGATGTCGGGGGAGAGGGAGCGCGCGCGCACGGCTCGTGCGTACGAGGCGGACGCACGCGTCCACGGCCGGGCCGGGCCGACCACGGCGGTGCGGTCGGGCAGCTGCCTCAGGAGGTGTGCCCGGTCGGCATCGGGGACGAGCAGCACGCCGGAGCCGTCCGGCAGATCGTCGAGGACGAGGGTGCCCGGGTCGAGCGCGCGGTAGGCAGGCCGGGCCTGGGCGGCGGGCAGCAGGACTGCGGTCAGCGAAACCGGCGGCTGCCACCCGGCCCGGCCGGCAGCGGCAAGGAGCACGTCCGGGCCCGCGTCGGACAGGAGGTCGCGGGCCAGTTGTTCCAGGTGGCGCTCGTGGGCCCGGCCCCGCGCGGCCAGCTCGTCGGCGTGGCCCGCGGCGCTCGCGGCGGAGAGCTCGTCGATGTAGGCGAAGGTCAGCTCGGCGAACTTGGCGACCTGGGCGGCGGGCAGACCTGCGGGTACGGCACCCGCGGCCAGGCCCCGCCAGGCCACGCGGGCGCCGACCCGGTAGGCGCTGAGCAGGGCGTCCATCGAACGGCCGTCGCGGACCTCGCCGCGGCCCAGCTCGTAGGCCGCCTCGCCGGCGTCGCTGCCCGTGGCCTTCCCGCTCGCGAGGTCGAGGTAGAGGCCCAGGGCGGTGCGGACGGCCCGGCGGATGGTGGCGCCCATGCGGCCCGAAAGGGCGTTGGCGTAGGGCGGGACCTCGTCGATGATCGCCTGGACGACCTCGTCGGCGGTGGTCCTCAGCGCGGCCCGCAGCGCGATGACCGTCGTCTCATCCAGGACCAGTTCGCTGGCCCTCCGGACTGCATGGCTCACGTTTTTGTTCCCTGCGAACAATTTAACCGATCAGATTCACGTCCTGCGGACAGGACTTTACCCCCTGAAGCACATCAAGCTGGGGTCATGACGAGTGCAGCCCTCCGCAGTAGGGCGTGGAAACTGCTGGAGATGGTCACGACGCCGCTGCTGCCGTCGGACTACCTCGACCTGGTCAGCCCCCTCCGTGCGGGCGCCGACCTGCGGGGGCGCATCGAGGCCGTGCAACCCGAGACGGATGACGCCGCGACCATCGTGATCAGGCCGGGACGGGGCTGGCGCGGCCACACAGCCGGTCAGTACGTACGGATCGGCGTCGACGTCGACGGGGTGCGCCTGTGGCGCGCCTACTCGGTCACCTCGCCGACGAACCGCCGGGACGGCAGGATCACGATCACCGTGAAGGCGATCCCGCACGGCAAGGTCAGCAACCACCTGGTCCGCAGGGCGGAACCGGGCACGCTGATCCAGCTCGACCAGGCGACCGGTGACTTCGTGCTGCCGGAGGCCAGGCCCGCCAAGGTGCTCTACCTGACGGCCGGCAGCGGCATCACGCCGGTGATGGGCATGCTGCGCGACACCGAGTTCGACGACGTCGTCATGGTCCACTCCGCACCGCAGCCGCACGACGTGATCTTCCGCAACGACCTGCACGACCTGGTCGCGGACAAGAAGCTGCGTCTCATCGAGCTGCACACCGACACGGACGGCATGCTCGACATCGCCCGTCTGGGCGAACTCGTCCCCGACTGGGCCGAGCGCGAGACCTGGGCGTGCGGGCCCGCGGGCCTGCTCGACGCCGCCGAGGACCACTGGACCGAGCACGGCGTACCAGAGCGCCTGCACACCGAACGCTTCCGCCCCGGCGTCGTCGTCACCGGCGACGGTGGCGAGGTCACGTTCGGCACCACCGGCAAGACCGTCCACGCGGACGGCGCCACGCCGTTGCTTGACGTCGGCGAGGAGGCCGGCGTGCTCATGCCGTCCGGGTGCCGCATGGGCATCTGCTTCGGCTGCGTCACACCGCTCACGGCGGGCGCCGTCCGCGACCTGCGCACCGGCGAGATCACCGAAGCCGAGCCTGGCGTCCTCATCCAGACCTGCGTGTCCGCCGCGGCGGGCCCCTGCGACATCGAACGGTAGGAGCACCTTGACCGCCATCGACCCCACCGCCCACCTGACCGCGGAGCAGATCGAGGAGCTCGGCCGCGAGCTGGACGCGATCCGCGACGAGGTGATCGCCAGTCGCGGCGAGAAGGACGCGGCCTACATCCGCAAGGTCATCTCGGCGCAGCGCAAGCTCGAACTGGCCAGCAGGGGCGTGCTGCTGTTCTCGTTCTTCCCGCCCGCATGGCTGATCGGCACCGCCGGCCTGTCGGTGGCGAAGATCATGGAGAACATGGAGATCGGCCACAACGTCCTGCACGGCCAGTGGGACTGGATGCGGGACCCGAAGATCCACTCCACCACCTGGGACTGGGACCACGTCTCGCCGGCCGAGCAGTGGAAGCACTCGCACAACGAGCTGCACCACACGTACACCAACGTGATCGGCAAGGACAACGACCTCGGCTACGGCATCATGCGCGTCGACGAGGACCAGAAGTGGCACCCGTTCCACCTCGGCCAGCCGCTGTGGAACTTCATCAACGCCTGCTTCTTCGAGTACGGCATCGCCGCTTACGACCTGGAACTCGGCAGGAACCTGTCCAAGCACCGCCGCAAGAACCCGGAGTTCCGCGCGCGGGCCAGGGCCGTGGGCCGCAAGATCCGCAAGCAGGTGCTCAAGGACTACGTGATCCACCCGCTGCTTTCGGGCCCGTCGTTCCTCACCACGCTCGCCGCCACGTTCACCGCGAACCTGGTCCGCAACATCTGGTCCCACTCGGTGATCATGTGCGGGCACTTCCCCGAGGGCGTGCAGGTCTTCGAGCGCCGGTCGATCAAGGGTGAAACGCGCGGCCAGTGGTACCTGCGCCAGATGATGGGCTCGGCGAACATCAGCGGCGGCAAGGCCATGCACTTCATGACCGGCAACCTGTCGCACCAGATCGAGCACCACATCTTCCCGGACCTGCCGAGCAACCGGTACGCCGAGGTCGCGGTGAAGGTGCGCGCCCTGTTCGAGAAGTACGAGCTGGAGTACGTCACCGGGCCGCTGCCCAAGCAGGTGTACTCGGCGTGGCACAAGGTCTTCCGGCTCTCGCTGCCGAACAAGAAGCCCAAGGCCACGACGCCGGACCGCGAACAGGAGCTCGTCGCGGCCTGACTCCCGGTGCTGGTTCGGACCGAGAGTCGGCCGGGGAGTGGCCCGTGAATGGCCCGGATCTTGGTCCATCCATGGCGCGCGTCAGAAGTTGGCACTGACCAATCGCGCACCAGACCTGAAAGTGGGATATTCGGGCCGGCGAGGACCGGTTCGTGGGCGGCCCGGCGTTCCTGGGCGTGCCGGCGCTCGGCCGAATCGGAGTGCCGCTGCCGCGTGAGTTGGCCTTCCGCGGCGAAGGCGGCCGCGCAGGACCCCGCCAGGTCGGTCTATGGGGCGCTCGCGCAGGTGGTAGCGGAGGATCGCCGCCCGGGCCGGGGCGCCTGGCGGCGGGCGGCCTCGAAGATGTCGTGGACGTTCTTCTCCGAGGTGCCGATGTACATGTCGAGGATGTCGGAGAGCGAGACCGACATGAAGCCGGCACCGAGTTCGCCGGCGACGGCCCGCGCGATGAACGTCTTGGCGCAGCCGGGCGGGCCGTAGAGGAGCAGGCCGCCACGGAGCGACTTGCCGTACAGCGCGCGGAGTTCGGGGTTGCGCATCGGGGCGGGGAAGGCGGCTTCGAGCCGGTCCTTCACCTGCTCATGCCACCGACGTCGGCGAGGCGTACGTCGCCGGGGGGTCGCGTGCCGGCCGTGGGCAGTTGCATGGCGCGGACCATCAGGTTCCGTACGGCTTCGTCGCCCGGCGCGTGCTGCAGCGCGACCGCGGCTTGCGCGACGGCCTCCTCGTGCCTTCCCTCCGCGAGGAGCAGTTCGGTGAAGTGCAGCCGCAGGGGCACGTCTTCGGGAGCGGCGGCGACGGCGGCCCGCAGGCTGCGGACGAGAGGTGACTCGTCGGACATGGGGTCGGCCTGGAAAGCCGTCAGCGCCGCGTAGCCGAAACTCGCGTTGACAGTGCCAAGGACCACCCGCCGCCCGCACGGCCCTGCCGGGCTTTCCTCTCCACGGCGACCCCTTGGCCTCCCATTGGCGCCCGCCGTGACATGCCACAGCGGTGGCGGCCCGGTACCTCGCGGGGAAGCGAAGGCCGGCCACCTCGGCCGCCGCACGGGCCGGCTGCCGCGCCTCGCGCAATCGCGGTTGCTCAGCGCGGCCGCTCCCGCGGATGCCCAGGACGGCCGGGGGAGAGGATGCGACGCTGGAGTGAGGGGCCCGCGAGTGGAGGTCCGAGTGCGTCCCATCCGGTCCGGGGCCCTCTCCTTCGGCCTTGGCGACCACCTCCCGGTGCGGCTCCACGGATGCGACGCAGAATCGTGCGGCCAGTCCGTGAGCCCGTCGGCCGGGGCACCACTCACCGAGCGTCGCCAGGCGGCCTTACCGCGTGGATCCGGCCCGCCGGGACCAGGACCGCGCGACCGACCCGGAAGGCAGGTGCGTCCCATGCGCACGTCGACCCGTATCGCCGGTGCCCTCACCGGCCTGACCCTCACCCTCGGTGGCGCGGTCCTCGCCGCTCCCGTGGTCCGGGCGGACATCCCCGCCTGCACACAGATGGCCGAACTGGCCGGTGCCACCGATTCCGACTCCGTCACAGCTGCCTGTAGCCGTGGCGTGGTCGGAGACCTGCAGGGTTGTGTGACCGGGCTGACCGAGGCCGGAGTGGCGGGCGGCGCCGCGACCGGTGCCTGCCGGGCGGCGGCCTACGAACCGCGTTAGCGGAGCGCGCGGGGAAGCAGCCCGCCGGCACCGGTCGGAGGCGGGTACGGCCCGTCTTCTCCCCGCCGCTCGGCCTGCCCGGACCGGTCGGTGAGGTCATGCCTCTGCGCACCGGGCAGTCACCGCCCGAGCGGGGCGCCCTGCCTCGCCGCGCGGGCCCCATACGGAGCGCCCATGCTGAGTAAGAGGGCGCCGTCGTCTTGAGGCTCGTCCTTCCCGAAGGCCGGACGAAGGCGCCTGAGAGGAGGAGGAAGTCATGCGCATGCGGAGAGTCCTGGGCCTCGCCCTGGCCGCGGCAACCCTTGCCGGCATGAGCGCCGTCGGCGCTGTCAGCGCAGGGGCCGCCTCGTCTCCGAACATCTCCAGAGACGACTGCGCGGCCGCAGGCGGACAGATCGTTGTACGCCCCTACGCCGGGGAGGCCTGCGCGCTGCCTGACGGGACCACGCCGGCGATCACCTGACCGGTCGGCGCACAGCTGGGCAACCAGCCCGGCCGGTGCCCCCGGCAGGACGGGTACGGAGTGACGGCACCCGGTCCACCGTCGGGTGGATCGCCCGCGCCCGTTTCGACACCGCGGCACTCGCGATGGTGGACGCCGACCGTCTCGAAGCCAAGGCCGTCACCGCTTCGAGACGGTCCGCGCCGCCTTGGACACCACGCTCAGCGCCGTCCTGAACGGCCGCGGCACGCGGCCCACGGCCCTCTCCGGGGACCTTACGAGACGGCGCCCTAACAGCACGACCCAGGAGCCGACCGGCACTGCACCCGCCGGTCGGCTCCGCCGTGCCACTCGACGACCACGGGGACGACTCCGTCGTTCGGCCCATCAAGGGCATCGGCCGCAACGCCGAAAAGGACCAAGCGGAGTCGCCCCACCATCGCGTTCCGGTATCCCTCCGCGTCCCAGGCCGCCCCGAGGACGGCGGTCCCGTACCCCGGCCGACAGGCCCGGAGGAGATCCCGCATGCGCGTCTTCCTGCCCCTGGCCGCCGTCGCCACCGCCGCGCTCCTGCTCGTCACGGTCACCGGCGCGACTCCCGCAGCAGCAGACAGGAACCCCGACGGCACATCACTGGTCAAGGTGTCCCAAGGCGACCCGTACGCGAAGTGCACCATCGGCGCGAGGTCCCCCGACAGCATCGTCTACCCGGGCACCGAGGTCGAGCCGTACCTGTCCGTCGATCCGCGCGACCCCAAGCGCGTGGTCACCGTGTTCCAGCAGGATCGCTGGAACGACGGTGGCGCCCGTGGCCTGGCGGCCGGCTGGACCACGGACGGGCACACCTTCCACCGGAGCACGCTGCCGTTCAGCCTGTGCGCCCCCGGCGGCGCGGACTACGAACGGGCCTCCGACCCCTGGGTGAGCACCGGGCCGGACGGCACGGTCTACGCCGGCGGAGAGGGCGTCGACTTCACGAAGAGCACGCGCAGTGCCCTCCTGGCCGTCACGTCCCGCGACGGCGGCCACACTTGGCAGAACCTCACCACCACGCACGTCGACGAGCAGCCGTTCTTCAACGACAAGCCCTCACTCACCGCCGACCCGATCCGCAAGGGCACCGCCTACCAGGTCTGGAACCGCCTCGACAACGACCCGCCCGGCCCCAGCTCCCTCGACGGTCCCGGCTACATCTCCCTCACCCGCGACGGCGGTCGCAGCTGGAGCAAGGCCCGGCCGTTCGTCGATACCAGCACCGTGCCCAACACTCAGACCATCGGCCATCTGATCGTCGCCGACCGGCGCACCGGCACGCTGTACGACTTCTTCGACCGGATCACCTACTCCGACGACCTGAGCACCGTCCTCGAAGCCCGCTACGAGGTGGTCACTTCGACCGACGCCGGAGAGACCTGGAGCGCCCCGGTCACCGTGGCCCGGGACACTTCCGTACCGGAGGTCGACCCGAACGACCCCACCAAACCGCTGCGCGCCGCGGCCACCCTGCCGAGCCCGGCCGTTGACCCCGAGACGGGCACGCTGTACATGGCCTACGAAGGCTCGGACTTCTCCGGTGGAAAGTTCGACTCCGTCCAGCTCGTGCGGTCCACCGACGGCGGACGCACTTGGGGGACCCCGGAGCTGATCAGCCCCGAGGGCGTTCCGGCCTTCTCACCGTCGATCGCGGTCGTCGAGGGGGGCACGGTCGCGCTCACCTACTACGACCTGCGCTTCCTCAAGCCCGGCAACACCACGACCCTGCCCACCGCCTACCAACTGGCCACGCTGCAGCACGGAAACCCGAAGCTCCGGACCGAACGGCGGATCTCGCGGGTCTTCGACTGGCTGCAGGCGCCGTTCGCCGGGGGCTACTTCCTCGGCGACTACCAAGGCCTGGTGGCAGACGGCAAGGGAGTACGGGCGGTGCTCACCGAGACCCACTCCGGCGCACCGTGGAACCGTACGGACGTCTACACCGGCAGTCTCCGCACCCGCTGACCGACGCGGTCGTGTCGCTTCCCGGTCTGTCGGGCCCGGCTCGCGCGCGCGACGGCGTCCGGGAGCGCCCCGCGGCGCGTGGCTGCGGGGCGCCTTGCGGGGGTTAGTCGATCTGCTCCCCGTCGTACATGCCGCCCTTGCAGAGGTTGTCCGTCAGATCGGGCGTTCCGCCGCCCTGCTTGCACTCGGAAGGCGTGACGGCCGTTGGGACACCCTGTGCGGTGGCGGCGGTCGCGGCGCCTGTGAGGCCGAGTCCGGCGAGGGCTGCCGTGGTTGCGACGGCGGCGAGCATTCTTCGAATGCGCATGTGGTTCCCCTTTCACGGATTGCCCGGTTGGGGCACCAATCAGCTTGATCTTCACCCATGTGGGTGGCACGTCATGTTCCGCCATTCGGGTGAAAGCGTCCGCAACCGACCCCTGCTAAGAACCGTGTTGACCTGCGGAAACGTGCCCTTGATGGGCGACGCCACGCATTCTGTTCAGCTCCGCGGGAAAGCGCAGGTCGGAGGGGGGAGAGGGGCGAGCCGACGGCGCCTGACGGGCAGAGCCCAGGTCAGGCGCCGTTTCTCGGGTGTGCGCCTAGAAGAAGCCGAGGCGCTTGGGTGAGTACGAGACCAGAAGATTCTTGGTCTTCTGGTGGTACAGGAGAGGCACCCATACTGACCAGCGGAAACGTTAGTTGCTACGGTCTGTTGGTCTGGGCTGGTCCGGAACTGGTCCGGATCTTGGTCCGGACGCTCCTGACGTAAAGGGCATGGGGGTGGGCTCGGAAGTTCTGGGAGCGATCGTGAGCCGGCTGGCTATCTAGTGCCGGATCAGGCAACGTTTGCCCTGTTGATCGTGTGCCGTGACGCCTGAGCGGGGGTGACAGCGCTCAGGCGTCGGCGGTGTGGAAGGCTGGGCCGGTGACTGCGACCCTCCGTCCTCTGGACGCCGAACACTTCCCTGCCTGGCTCGAACGTAGTCGAGCCGAGTACGCCAAGGAGCTCGTTGCTCTGGGGCAGACGTCCGAGGACGCCTACCGGCAGGCGGACGAGACCATGGCGCTCTCCTTTCCGTCCGGGACACCGACCCCGGATCACGCGGTCTTCGACGTGGTCGACGATGCCGGGGTAGCCGTCGGCTACCTCTGGATCGGACCGGACAGGAGTGACGACGCCGGTGCCTGGTGGGTCTGGGACATTGTGATCGACGCCGACAAGCGTGGTCAGGGCCTGGGCCGAATGGCCATGCTCCTCGGCGAGGAATACGCCCGGGCGCGGGGCGCTCATACTCTGGGCCTCAGCGTCGCCGGGTTCAACACCGGCGCACATGGCCTTTACGAGTCGCTCGGCTACGAGACGACCTCGGTGAAGATGCGCAAGAAAATCGGCTGAGCCTCAGGCGACGTTTGCCCTGCCGACGACGCCGCGTAGGCGCCAGTCGTCGGCGTGACGGTTCCGCCAGATGATGTAGCGGCGGATCATGCTGCCCTGTTCCTTGTGGTCGGCGTGGTCGGTGCCGTCGAGGGTGAAGTAGCGCAGGGCCGTGAACTGGGCCTCGATGCGGTTAAGCCAGGAGCTGTTGGTCGGGGTGTAGGCCATCTCGACGTTGTTCGCCTCCGCCCAGGTGCCGACGCGCTGGCACTTCTTCGTGGTCAGGTGCGGGGAGAAGTTGTCACTGACGATCGCGATCCGGACCTCGGGCGGGTAGAGGCTGCGCAGGTAGCGGCAGAACTCCAGGAACTGGGTCCGCCTCTTGATCGGCTTGATGTGGCCGTAGAGCTTGTCCTTGGCCAGGTCCAGGGCGGCGAACAGGTGCCGCACTCCGCCGTAGCGGTTGTAGGTCGCCCGGCGCCGTCGGCGGGGTTCACGGTCGGGGTCCTTGTGCTTGCCGCCGCGTTCGGCCCACTGGCGGCCCGGGTGGGGCACCAGGTTGAGGGGACCGAACTCGTCCATGCAGAAGATGACTTCGGGCTCGCCGTCCTCGGGTATGACCTCGCCGTCGGCGATCGCGTAGAGGTGCTCGACGCGGGCCTTCTTGGCCGTGTAGTCCGGATCACGGGAGGTCTTCCAGGTTTTCAGCCGTTGAAAGGAGACGCCTTCCTCGCGGAGCAGGATGCGCAGGCCCTCGTGGCTGATGTCGTCGACCACCCCCTCGGCGACCAGGAAGTCCGCCAGCTTGGTCAGACTCCAGGTCGAGAACGGCAGGTCGTGCTCGGTGGGCTTGGACTTTGCGATCTTCTTGATCTCGCGGCGTTCGGGCAGCGTGAAGGTCTTGGGCCGGCCGCCCTTGTACTTCGGATACAGCGAGTCGAAGCCGTCGGTGTTGAAGTTGTGGATCACATCCCGGACCCGGTCGCCGCTGGTGAACGACACCTCGGCGATCCTGGCCACGGGCATGCCCTGCGCGGACAGCAGCACCATCTGGGCCCGCCTCCAGGTCACCACCGACCCGATGCCCCGACGGATGATCCGCAGCAGCAGCCGCCCCTCGTCGTCATCGATCTCACGGACCTGCACTCGTATCGCCACCCGGACAGGGTGACCGTCGCACGCCGCCCGGCACAGCACCCGGACGGCGCGTCACATCACGACAGGGCAAACGTTGCCTGACGCGGCACTAGCGGCAATGGGACGGCGTACAGGTCGGCTGGATCACTCACTGCAACTCTCCTGGGCCTTTGTCGCTTCGTCATCAGTGTGGAGGCTGAGGAGATCCTGCACGGCCCAGTCCGGAAGGGTGACTGCCGTAGTTGACGGCAGGCCGGCGCTCCGGAGGAGAGAGCCTTCCTCGAAAACGGCTTCGGTGAGCCAGGAGAAGGTGTCGTCGTCGAGGAGGTCGGGGTGCCCGGCGGCCGCTTCGGCGAAGTGCTCCACATCGGGGAAAACGCTGGGCACGACAGCTGGCAGGCTTCCGTTGCTCGCCGCGCGGACAACCGCACGGCGGACCATCGACTCGTACCAGCCGGATCCCCACCACTCGCCGATCGACTCGGTGTGGGAGCCGTGCATGGAGAGCAGGCGGAGGGTAGCTTCCGGGCCGAGGTTCTCGTCGACCTGCTGCCAGAGGTCGATCTCCCGGTGGATGGACGTGAGGATCGGAGCCCATCCCTCCTCGAAGATGTTCTGTAAGGCTGGGCCGTTCGCGAGCCGACGGGAAGGGGCGGTGAGAGCGAGGCGCACGGCCGGCCAGTCGACGCCTTCGGGGTGGACGTGGGGCAGGACGGCCCGGGTGGCTGCGATGTTGGCGCGCGCCATCGCGATGTCGTCGATCTTGAAGTGCCATTCCTCGACGTTGCTTTCGCGTCGCCAGCACCATTCGGCGATGCCACGGGCCGCTGCGGCCGGCACTGTGGCGGGGACGATCACCGGATAGGTACGCAGTCCGCTGCCGATCCGCCAGGAGAACTCCTCGCCGAGAGCTTCGATTGCGGACCGGCCGTTGTTGCCTCGCCGGTGCCGGGCAATCGAATCGTGGACGTGGTCGGCCCAGAGCAGCAGGACCAGGTTGTTGCACAGAGCCAATGCGCCCTTGGACAGCTGGATCCGGGTCGCGTCGAGGAGTCCAGCCGCGGCAAAGGCTCGACGGGCGGCCTCGGCCTTCGCCGCCTGAGTGGGATGGGTGCTCAGGTCGATGCTGAGCGGTTCGTCGAGAGGGAACAGCGGGGGAAGGCTGTCGACCCAGTCCCAGCCGTCGGTGGGGTCGTCGACGACGAGGCGGCGGCTCGCGGGATACCAGCTGACGTGGAGGTGGAAGTTCGAGCGGGACAGCCCCATCGATAGGGCAGTGTCGGCCAGTGTTTCCTCCTCCTCGTACCACTGCGCCTCCTCGCTCCAGCCGGCCATCCGCAGCGGTGTAGTGAGCCGGCCAAGCAGCTGAGCGCCGAGTGCTTGCGGCGACAGAGCGCTGTCCGATGGGCTGTCCATGGGCTCCTCATCAGTTCTGCACGTGGGAGGTTCAGGAGTTGTCGAGGTGGGTGGAGTGGCCCCGGGCCAGCAACTCGCGCACCATACGGCGCCACCGGCGGGAGTCCTCGCTGTAGCGGTCTTCACCGCCGGGGTTCCAGTTCTCCAGTGCCCGGAGCTGCTCGGCGAGCCGATTGGGACGGTCGGGGTCGTATCCGCCACGGCCGGGGTCTAGCTGCTGCGCGATGTCGTGGAGCCTGTGGGCGGCGCGGTAGTGAGCGAGTTGCGCGTCGGTCAGGCGGCGGATTGCGTAGCCCGAGCATTTGCTGCACCAGTCGAAGTCCTTGCCGCTGACCAGGTCCGCGACGGTGAGTAGATCGTCGCTGGCGACGACGCCGCGTTCGCGGGTGTGGGAGCAGAACGGTGAGTGCCCCTTGCCTTGGAACCGGGGGTCGGCGTTGGCCGCGTACAGCTGGACATCCGAGAGGACCCCGAGAGGGATACCGCTGCCACCGGGCTTCCACCCGTTGCCCCCAGGTGCCTCGAACGGCTCCAGGTCCAAGTTTCGGCCGTGGGCGAGAAGTCCGTGCCACACAGCACTGGGGAGGCTGCGAGGGCGTCCGACTGCGTCGTACCCTGCATCGAGACTCCGAAGGTCCCGGACACCACGGGCGACCGCGAGTAGACGCAGATTATGCTCGCGCCTCTGCCTTTCGTCACCGAACACGAGCCATGCAGCCTGCTGGGCACCAGAGTTGAGGCCGAGCTCCTCACCGAACAGTGGGTCGTCAGCGTTGCGCATGTGCTCCGGCCACCACCTGTCCTGGTCCTCGGGCCGCTGACCCATTTCCACTGACCATGGTTCGACCAGGGCGGCAGGCAGGTCCGCTGAGCTGGCGACGAGAACACCCCGCCAGCCACAAGCGGCCCGCCGCTCGAGCTCCGGGAACGGCAGGACCTCTGCCCCGCCGTCCGTGGAAAACACGATGTACAGCTCGTCCTCAGCGGATACGACCGAGCGCAGCAGCCGCAGGTGGTCCGCGGTGAGGGGTCGACGTTGGTGAACGGCCGTGTCGTCGAAGACGCCGGGGCCGAGTGGGCTCGCTTCGGCCACGGCTGCGACGGCCTCGGGTGTGGGCGTCGCGGGCTCACAGTGCACGAGCGAGGAGCGGCTGAGCAGCCGGTCGGCGATGAGCTGCGGCACGCAGATGGTGAGCCGGCGGTGGCCCCAGTCGGCGGCGGTGATATGGGTGAGGAGGACCCCGATCGTCCATTCGTCGAGACCGGCCACCAGGCCCTTCTCGTGCCGGTCCGGCCCGTACGTCTCATCCTCTTGGATCTCCGGAAGGTGTACGGTCACCACCGCCGTTGCCCCGGTGTCCGCGGCACTGGCGATCCGGCGTGCCTCGTCCTCCCACGAAGCCAGCAACAGACCCACCGCTACTCGGGCTTCGGCGTACCCTTTGCGGCTGCGGCGGATGTCATGGACGGCGCCGTGGGTGAACAAGGAGTCGCCGGGGAGACCCCAGCTGCTGCGGGCCTCGTTCTGCCAGCCGGACCACATCGCCTGCAGCCGCCTGGTTACCTCCGTGCTGTCGCCGATGGCGGCGAACGCACCTTCGCCGGAGGGGAGGTCGGGCTTGTTCATGCTCGCAGCCGCCGCCGCAGCCAGGATCCCTGCGGGGGTAACGAACAGTGCCGCCTGCCCACGCAGCGTTTCCAGATACTGCTCCTTCAGGGTCACCTTCGGTCGGGCCCAGTCAGCGAGCCAAGGGAACGCAGCGATGGTCGCCTGGGCGAGGTGGAGACTGCGCGCGGCATCACGCCATGCGGACACCACCGATTGGCGCAGGCGCTCGGCGTCGGCGCGGACTTCCCAGACCTCGTCATCATGCTCCTCGTCCTCCTCGGCGACGGGTTCGCCGCGCAGCACTTCGGCGGCGCGTTCGACCTCCTCCTGGTCCACCGCGTAGTCCGGGTCCGCCTCGGTGTACCGCTGGAGTTGGTAGAGAAGCCCGACGCCGCCGAGTGCACGAAGGAAGAGGCCGACTCCACTTTGGGGGCGGCCCCATTCGCCGTGGTGCGCGCAGCTGGAGCACATCCGTCCGACCGTGTCAGAGTTCAGCGACACCTCGGACGTAACGGCGCCGTCGACGCGAAGTCGGGTGCATGTGAGACGGGCGTGCAGCTTGGAGTTCTTGCCCTTCGCTGAGCAGACCAGAATGGCGTGGTCTTGGAAGGGGCCCAGCGGGACATCAGTGGTCAGCGCGCAGTCGAGCACGTAACTCCCCTATCGCTCTCGGCTTGCGAGCCTAGCGGGACGCACTGACACAGACCCCGACTACGACGATTCCGCCCGCGCAACAGAGGAACGGAGGGGCCAGGCGCGGCGGTAGCGTCACCTGCCGCGCAAACTCAGGCCCTGCTCGCGGGGTCGGGAGAACTGTCAGGGAGGCCGGCCTCACATCTGGAGTTCTCCAGGCTGAAAGCCATCGCGCATATGGCCAGGCTGCCCTTCGTTGTCCTACCTCACGCCTACTCTGAATCGTGCAAGCAGGGCTTGACACAAGGGGGTTGCGTGGCGATCGACGGTGGGCGCGTTGCTGCTCGCGGGTTCCAGTATCAGTACCTGCGTACGGTAGAGGCTTTGTTGGCTGGCATGCAGCAGGGGGAGGTGACTGCCTGTCGTGTCGAGGGGCCCGGGAATGCGGTATCCGTCCACCATGTAGATTCGGTCGACTTCGATCTGGTCGATGCCTCCGGTCATTCGCTGCTTGCGGTGCAAGTGAAGAGTGCTGGTGCGGGGCGGACCGTGAGAGCACGCGAGGCTGTGTCGGTGCTGGTTCATCTGGTCACCGGCTGCGAAGCTGACCAGTACCGCTTGATCACATCCGCTCTGCCGGACGAAGGTTCTCTGCATCTGGGTGAGCTGCTGAAGCGTCATGGTGGTGACGTAGCGCTTCTCAAGGTGGGGCTCGAGGAACTCCTGGTACGGGCTCCGGCTGCCTGGGGTTTGTGCCAGGCGTTGTCCGAGGAACACTGGGAGCGCTTGGGGCGTGCGGGCATTGAGTTCGATGGCCGCAGTGATGAGCAGTTGCGTGAAGACCTCCATGGTGCGCTGCGTTTGGAGCGGGAGAGGGCCGGGCGGGGGTTGTCCGGCCCGGCCGGTGGGCTTGTGCTGGGCTGTCTGGTGGCTGAGGTGATGCGTCGGGCGGCTGATCCCGGTCTGGCTCAGTGGGATGTGAGCGATTTCCGCCGGTCGGTGCTGGTCGGTGATGAGGAACTGCGCTCGGCTCTGGGGCGGCAGGATCTGGGCATCGTGTTCGGGCAGGTGCCTCAGGTCCCGGACGTGGACCGGGCACACCTCGTCGAGAAGGTAGGTGAGGTGCTGCTGGGTGGACAGGATTCAGCGCACGGTGTGCGGACGTGTGTCATCACGGGTTTGTCGGGCCTGGGGAAATCCAGTCTTGCTGCTGCGTACATCGCGGCTGAGGCCTTCCGCTATGACGCTGTGTACTGGGTTGATGCTGAGACCGAAGAGTCATTGGTGGCGTCGTTCGTTCGGGTCCTGGCGCACCTCACGGGTAGGGCGGAGCAGACAGAGGTGCGGGATCCGACGCTGTTACGTGAGCGGGTTCACGCCGAGCTGCAGTCGCTGCCGGGGCGTTGGCTCATGGTTCTCGACGACGCGAGCGCGTCCGTTGTCGGCGCCTGGATTCCCCGGCGGGGGCGCGGCCGGGTCATCGTGACGGCGCTGGGTGGTCACTGGCCGAGGGTGGATGGGCTCATCGATCTAGATCCGATGAGCCGCGAGGAAGCACTTGAGCTGCTGCAGCTGCGGCTGTCGGTCGGTGCGCAGGAGGTCGCCGAGCATGCATCGGCGCTGTCCCGGCTGGTGGACGTATTGGAATACTGGCCGTTGGCTATCGAGGTGGCGTGTGGCTATCTGGTCAGCTGCCGGGTGGGCGTCGAGCGGATTGCTGTTTATGCGGAGACCCTGGTGCACCGGGCTGCCGATGATGAAAAGTCAGTGCCGCCCGGCTACCCCCGGACTCTGGCCGCAGCCGTCGCGCTGACGATGGAGCGTCTGACGAGCAGTGCACACGACCGTGGCCTGCTGCATTCGACTCTGGTCACGGTGGCTGCGCTGTGCTGGCTCGCACCGCGCCGGGTGCCGGTGCACCTGGCTGCGGCATGCGCGTTCTACGAGCCCGAGAGCATGCCACCTTCTCCCGGATGGCTGGTCTTCGATGAGGCCCGAGTACCAGTACGGGAGGTCATGCGCGAGTTGCTCGATGTCTCCCTTGTGCGGTGGGACGAGCCGCTGCCTGGCCGGGGCGAGTCGTTCCCTGGCAGTGATGACACCGTGTCGATGAACTCGGTATTGCAGCAGATCATCGCCCGGTATCTTGAAATGACCGGGGAAGAGACGACGGCCGCTCTGTCGGTTCTCGCTTTCCACACGGACCGCTGGCTGCGTGGGGCCCTGCTTACCGGCCAGCCGGAGCGGAGCTGGCAGCTGGCCCAGCATGCTTCTGCGCTTGTCGGGTACATCCGCTTGGCAGGGACAGCAGATACGTTCACGGCTCTGCTCATGGGCAATCTCGCCGCATTCCATCATGCCCATGGTCAGTATGAGTCCGCGCAGCGGCTGCTGAAGCTGGAACTGGAATGGTTGGTACAGGCTGGCAACCCGGACGAGGGGATGGCTGCCCAGGCGCGCACGTCGCTGGCCCATCTCGTGCAGCTGCGCAAGCAGGACGGTAGCGCCGCCTGCATGGCCGCCTATCTGGGTCCTGTGCTGGCCTATCTGCGCCGACTCGAGGGCCGCCTGCACGACAACGTCGCCGACCTGCCGGCACAGGCATCTTTGATCTTGCAGATGCAGTTGCGCAGAGAGTTCGACCCTGGACTTGAGGGTCTGCTGAAGGGGTTCCGTGCCCATTCCAAGGGCCTGCCCTCAGCCGAGAAAGAGCGGACGGCGCAGGACCTCCTGGCGATCCAGGACCTGATCGGGCGGGGAGAGGCAGAGCGCGCCCAGCATGCCGCCGCCAAGGCCCTGGTCAGATGTGCCGAACCGTGGTCTTCGAGCACAGCCGACCTCAGGCGTCTCTTGGTGGAGGCGTTGGTTCTGCAGGGAAAATGGGTCGAGGCCGATGCTGCATTCACCGACTTCCTGCCATATGCCGGTCCCCACACCCTCCACGGGTTCGCCGTTCACCACTTGGTGCACAACGTCGGCTGTCAGTCCGCATGGAAATGGGTGCTGACCGGGGAGCAGCGTGCTGTGCAGTTGCTCGGGCGCCTGCTGAAAGAGACTTGCATCGCCGACAATCCGGCGTACGAGACGGACACCGACGAAGCGCGGTTCATCCTGTTGCAAGCGGTCTATGAAGGCTGGCGCGCTGTGCACGAGGGCGCCCACGACGGGGATCCTCGTGGGTTGGTTGCCCGCCTGAGGGACAAGACGTTCAATGATCCGCATGACCCCGCGAGCGTGTGGGAGAGGATCTACCAGGGGCTGATACCGCGGTTGTCAGCCGTTGTGGGCGAGACCGCCCACCGTCTCCAACAAGAGGCCGGCGAATCCGTGCTTGCCGAGTTCTCGCCGATGCTGCAGGCCAATGAGGACCTGCGCGCCGTGTATGAGGAGGCTCGCTGCCATTCGGTGTTGTCGCTGTCCACGGACCCGGGTTACGGCTTCCTCGCCGGCCGCTCCACCGTGGACATTCTCCTGCCCGAAATCAAGAAGCTGCTACCGGCGTCGAGAGCTTTGATTATCCTGGAGCCTCGCCAGATGCTCGGCGCAACTTCGCTCGAGAACGGTGAGTCAGTCGAGCTGCAGATCCACCGGGCCTGCGACAAGGGTCTGCGTCGTCTGACGGGGCCGCAGCCGACCATCCCCTCACCGCAGCACCTCACGCTCACCGTCGCGGGCCGAAGCCTGACCCTCGAGCACGACGACGGCACCGTGATCGCCCGCGCCGATGCGACGGCATCAGGCCGGTGGCGGCTGGCAGCCCGCGACCGTGGCAGCGCGCTCGTGCTGTACGGCTACGGTCTTTCCCTCAGCGACCCGCCCACGCATCGGCAACTCATGACGGCCCCTGCAGAAGTACACCGCCGGTTCGCCGAGGCGAGCGACATTGGGATGCTTGCCGCCGCTCTTGTCTCTGTGCGCATCCAGCCCGGTCAGACCGTTCCGGAACCAGCCGCAACGGCGGCCCGCCGACAGCCATCGCGGACTACCCGTGCCCGGCGGAAAGGGCGCCGCAGGTAGATTCCGGCCTCCCTCAGAGGCCTCCCCGCCGTGGCCGCTGGCCTGGCCGTGCCGCTGTCGTGCCTTCGAAAGTATCGACCAAGGCATCGTCGCTGCCCGTGCCGGGGCAGGGGCGGATGCGCTGGCTTGGGAGGCCTGCAGGAAGGCCAACGTCCGGGGCAGGAGGATTGCCCTCCTGCCCCGACACCTACCCCGATGTCTGGCCCCTCTGCCTGACCATGCACAAGCGCGACGAGAGCGGATGTCTTGGAATCCGGAGAACGCTGGTCGAAGCCCAGGATCTTGTCTCCCGGGTCTGCGGAGGATATGCCGTTGGTCCGTGACTGGTCCGGAAGGGCTGCCTCAGGCGAAGCGGTGGGCACCCTGGGCGTCGATCCGATCGCCCGGAGTGACTGTCACGAGTGTTGCAAGGGACGTAACGCCTGCCCCGGGCAGCGGACTTCGCTTCTCTAGAAGAAGCCGAGCTTCTTAGGGGAATAGCTACAAAGAAGGTTCTTGGTCTGCTGGTAGTGCTCCAGCATCATCTTGTGGGTTTCGCGTCCGATGCCCGACTGCTTGTAGCCGCCGAAGGCCGCGTGGGCGGGGTAGGCGTGGTAACAGTTCGTCCAGACGCGGCCGGCCTGGATCGCGCGGCCAGCGCGGTAGGCCGTGTTGATGTCGCGGGTCCAGACGCCCGCGCCGAGGCCGTACGCCGTGTCGTTGGCGATGCGGACGGCGTCGTCGAAGTCCTGGAACGAGGTCACTGACACGACCGGGCCGAAGATCTCCTCCTGGAAGATCCGCATGCGGTTGTCGCCCTCGAAGATGGTCGGCTGGACGTAGAAGCCGCCCGCCAGCTCCCCTCCGTGGTCGATGCGCCCGCCGCCGGTGAGGATCTTCGCGCCTTCCTGCTGTCCGATCTCCACGTACGACAGGACCTTCTTCAGCTGCTCCTCCGACGCCTGGGCACCGATCATCGTGTCCGTGTCCAACGGGTGTCCGGGCACGATCAGTTCGGTACGGGCCACGGCCGCGTCGAGGAAGTCGCCGTAGCGGCCGCGCTCGATCAGGGCGCGCGAGGGGCTGGTGCACACCTCGCCCTGGTTGAGGGCGAACATGGTGAAGCCTTCGAGGGCCTTGTCGCGCAGGTCGTCGTCCGTGGTCCAGATGTCGTCGAAGAAGAGGTTCGGGCTCTTGCCGCCCAACTCAAGGGTGACCGGCTTGAGGTGCTCCGCCGCGTACTGCATGATCAGCCGTCCGGTGGAGGTCTCGCCGGTGAAGGCCACCTTCGCCACGCGCGGGCTGGAGGCGAGCGGTTTGCCGGCCTCCTCGCCGAAGCCGTTGACGATGTTGACCACGCCCGGCGGCAGCAGGTCCGCGATCAGGCTCAGCCAGTAGTGCACCGAGACCGGGGTCTGCTCGGCCGGCTTCAGCACCACCGTGTTGCCCGCGGCGAGGGCCGGCGCCAGCTTCCACACCGCCATCAGGATCGGGAAGTTCCACGGGATGATCTGCGCGACGACGCCCAGCGGCTCGTGGAAGTGGTAGGCGACCGTGTCGTCGTCGATCTGGCTGAGCGCGCCCTCCTGGGCGCGCAGCGCGCCCGCGAAGTAGCGGAACTGGTCGATGGCGAGCGGCATGTCGGCGGCGAGGGTCTCGCGGATCGGCTTGCCGTTCTCCCAGGTCTCCGCGACCGCGAGGGCCTCCAGGTTCTGCTCCATCCGGTCCGCGATCCGCAGCAGGATCGTGGACCGCTCGGTGATCGAGGTACGTCCCCATGCCGGCGCGGCGGCGTGCGCGGCGTCCAGCGCCCGCTCGACGTCCTCGGCCGTGCCGCGCGCGACCTCGGTGAAGGTCTCGCCGGTCACGGGCGAGGGGTTGGCGAAGTACCGGCCGAGGACGGGCTCGACGTACTCGCCGCCGATGAAGTGGCCGTAGCGGGACGCGTACGACATGAGCGCCCCCTCGGTACCGGGCGCAGCGTAACGGGCCATGGTGTCCTCCCCTTGCCGGGCGCCTGCCGCCGTCGGCCGGCGCTCGGGGGGAGGCTAGGAGCGGGCAGGTTGCGGATACGTTGCACGGCGTGACGTGTGCCGGTGCACGGGTACGTGGTCCACGTGCGCGCCCAGTTCGCGGTCCAGGGCGTGTACGCGGGCCAGCGCGGCCGACCGGTCCCGCGGCGGCAGCGCCGCGGCGAGGGCCCGCCACGCCTCGCGGTCGTCCGCGCCCCACGCACTGCACACCCAGTCGGCCAGCAGCCCCGCGTCCGCCCGCGCGATGACGGCCGCCCGCGCCTGGTCCTCGATCCGGCGGCGCAGCCGGACGATGCCGGGCGCCGTGGAAGCGGGCAGCAGGGGGCCGGGATAGCGGTGGAGGGCCGCGGAGACGGCGCCCGCCGCCAGGTGCCGGGTCAGCGTGGTGAAGTCCGCGTCCAGCGGGGCGGCCGGGCGGTAGGGGCGCGAGAGCGGGGCCGCCGGGCCCAGCAGGGCGCGCAGCCGGGACATCTCCGCGCGCAGCGTGACCGGTGACACCGACTCGTCCTCGTACAGGGCGATCGCCAGCTCCTCACCCGACAGGCCCTCGGGGTGGTGCGCGAGCAGCGCCATGATCTCGCTGTGCCGCCGGCCGAGCCGTATCCGGCGCCCGCCCGTGACCAGCAGCGCCTCGTCCTGGCCGAGGGCGGTCAGGGTGTCCCCGGCGGTCGGCGGCCCCGGTTCGAGCAGGGCCAGCTGGGCCTCCGCCGCCCGTGCCACCGCACGCACGAAGGCCAGGGAATGCGGGTGGGCCAGCCCGTCGCCGCCGGTGATGTCGACCGCGCCCAGCAGCCCGCCCGTGCGCGGGTCGCGCACCGGGGCTGCCGCGCAGGTCCACGGGTGCACCCGGCGGCTGAAGTGCTCGGCCCCGAAGACCTGCACCGGCTCGCCGACCGCGACCGCCGTGCCGGGGGCGTTGGTGCCCATCGCCGTCTCCGCCCAGCGCGCCCCCGGCACGAACCCGAGCCGCTCCGCGCGCCGCAGGGTGTCCGGCTCGCCCTCCACCCACAGCAGGCTGCCCCGCGCGTCGCACACGGCGAGCAGGTGCGCCCCGTGCGCCGCGAACTCCCCGACGAGCTCCCGGAACAGGGGCATCACCCGGGCGAGGGGATGCTCCGTCCGGTACGCGCGCAGCTGCGGCTCCGTCCACTCCACCCGCGGCGCGCACTCCGGGCTGACCCGGGCCCGCGCGCACCGCCGCCAGGACCGCGCGATGACCGCCCGCACCGGCGCCTCGACGCGCCCGTCCCGGGTGAACGCGGCGTGCGCCCGGCGCAGTTCGCGCGTGCGCTCGGCGGGATCGGCCCCGCCCGGCAGCGCCACCGACGGATCGTCCATGTCACCCTCCCGTGGTGCCGGGTACCCGGAGCGCCCCCATCGTCGTCCCGGTACCCGGACCCGGCAAGCGGTACGTCGGCCACTACGCGGGCCGGGCCGGTCCGAAACCCTGCTGCCCGGGAGCCTCCAGGGCCGCCCAGGCCGAGGCCGGGTCCGGGGCCGACGGGCCCGCCGGGACCCAGCGGTCCCCCTCGCGGAAGTACGGCCACCAGCGGCCCTCGCGGCCCAGCCGCAGCTGGCGGTCGGCGCCCGCCCCGGGCTCGGGTGCCCCGGGCTCGGGCGCCCCGGGCTCCGGCGTGCCGGTCCAGCGGGCACGCACCCGGCGCAGCAGCGGGGCCCGCTCGTCCGCCCAGGCCGCCGCGAGCGCGGCACGCGCCCGGGCCAGCGCCGCCCGGTCCGGCGCCCAGTCGTCCTCCAGCGCCGCGAGCGCGGACGGCCCGCCGAAGCCCCAGGCCCGGACGGCCAGGTCCATGGCGGCCCGGCTCCTCCCGGTAGCCACCGCCAGGCGGGAGCGGACCCGGAAATCGGATGCCTCGGCGGTGAGTCGTACGGCGTCTTCGTCCGTGGTCAACGGGGCCGTCGGGGACCGGTCGGCGTGGCCCGGAGCCAGGGCCAGGGAGAGCAGCCGGTGCGCCTCGTTCGCGGCCGCCTGTGCGAGGAACTCCACGGCGTCCACGTCGAGTTCCGGTTCCGTCTCGGTATCCAGCGTCGGCGGCTGGCCCGGCGCCTCCGGCAGCTCCGGCGGCGGGGGCAGCGGCGGCAGGGTGCCCGCCCGCGCTGCCGCGTACGCGTCCGCCGCGGGGATCCCTTCGTCGGCGGGCGACTCCCGGACCTCCCGGGCCTCGGGGGCACTGCGGGCCGCCAGGTCCGCCACCAGCTCCCGTTCGCCCCGGCCGCGCAGGAGCAGCAGCACGAAGGGGTCCTGGTCCAGCAGCCGGGCCACCTGGTAGCAGAGCGCCGCCGTGTGCGGGCAGTGGTCCCACTCGCCGCAGTCGCAGCGCGGGTCGAGGTCGCCGATGCCCGGCAGCAGCTCCACCCCGGCCGCCGCCGCGTCCTCGGCCAGCTCCGGCGGTACCTCCCGGTCCAGCAGCGCCGCGATGTACCCGGACTCGGCGGCCGCCAGCTCCAGCAGCCGGTCCCATTCCGGCTCGGTGAACTCCTGTACGAGCACGTCCGTGCGGTGCGCCGACCCGTCCAGGTCGCGCACCACCGCGGTGAGCCCGCCCGGGCGCACCGAGACCGCGCCCACCGCGCCCGAACGCGCGTACCGGCGGCCGGCCTTGACCTGCTGCCCGTCGAGCGCGCTGTCCTCCAGGGCGCGCAGCCAGGCATGGCCCCACCAGGTGCGGGCGAAGCCTCGGCCGGGGGCGGGCGGCAGCGCCGGGAAGGTCTTCTCGTCGTCCTCGCTCACAGCTCACTCCCCGGGGCCGGGCGCAGCGCCACGAGTTCGGCCAGTTCGGCATCGGTCAGCTCGGTCAACGCGGCCTCGCCGCCCGCGAGGACGGCATCGGCGAGCTCCCGCTTGCGCTCCAGGAGCCGCGCGATCCGGTCCTCGACGGTGCCCTCGGCGATGATCCGGTGGACCTGCACGGGCTGGGTCTGGCCGATGCGGTAGGCCCGGTCGGTGGCCTGCTCCTCGACGGCCGGGTTCCACCAGCGGTCGAAGTGGATGACGTGCCCGGCCCGGGTCAGGTTCAGGCCGGTGCCCGCCGCCTTGAGGGAGAGCAGGAAGACCGGGACCTCGCCCGCCTGGAACCGGTCCACGAGCTCCTCGCGGCGCGGCACCGGAGTGCCGCCGTGCAGCAGCTGCGAGGCGATCCCGCGGCCGGCCAGGTGCTTCTCCAGGATCCGGGCCATCGCCACGTACTGGGTGAAGACCAGCACCGAACCGCCCTCGGCGAGGATCGTGTCGAGGAGTTCGTCGAGGAGCTCCAGCTTGCCGGAGCGGACGGCGGCGGTGTCCTTGGCGCCGAGCTCGCCCGGTCCGTGCTCCTTCAGGCCGTGCTCCTTCAAGTACTGGGCGGGGTGGTTGCAGATCTGCTTGAGGGAGGTCAGCAGCTTGACCACCAGGCCGCGCCGCTCCATCCCGTCGGCCTCGGAGATCGCGGCGAGGGTCTCGCGTACGACGGCCTCGTAGAGCACGGCCTGTTCGCGGGTCAGCGTGACGGTGTGGTCGGTCTCGGTCTTGGGCGGCAGCTCGGGTGCGATACCCGGGTCGGACTTCTTCCGGCGCAGCAGGAACGGCCGTACGAGCGCCCCCAGTCGGGCCGCCGCGCGCGGGTCGCGGCCGCTCTCGACGGGCTCGGCGTAGCGGGCGCGGAAGGTGGCGAGGCGGCCGAGGAGCCCGGGGGTGGTCCAGTCGAGGACGGCCCACAGCTCGGAGAGGTCGTTCTCGACGGGGGTGCCGGTGAGGGCCACCCGGGCCGCGGCCGGGATGGTGCGCAGGGCCTTGGCGGTGGAGGAGTGCGGGTTCTTGACGTGCTGGGCCTCGTCGGCGACCACCATCCCCCAGGGGACGGCCGCGAGTTCGGGGGCGTCCACGCGCATCGTGCCGTACGTGGTGAGCACGAAGCCGCCGGTGAGGCCCGAGAGCTCGCGGCCCGGGCCGTGGAAGCGGCGCACGGGAGTGCCGGGCGCGAACTTCTCGATCTCCCGCTGCCAGTTGCCCAGCAGGGATGCCGGGCACACCACGAGGGTCGGGCCGGTGGCGGGATCCTGCCGGCTGCGGTGCAGGTGGAGCGCGATGAGGGTGACGGTCTTGCCGAGGCCCATGTCGTCGGCGAGGCAGGCGCCCAGGCCGAGCGAGGTCATCCGGGCCAGCCAGCGCAGCCCGCGCAGCTGGTAGTCGCGCAGGGTGGCCCGCAGTTCGGGGGGCGCGTCGGGTCCCTCGGGCTCTCCCGGTTCGGCGGTGAGGCGTGCGCGCAGCCGCTCCAGGGGCCCGGCGCTCTCCACGTCGACCCGCTTGCCGTCGATTTCGGCCGACCCGGTGAGTACGGCGGCCAGCGCGTCCGGGCCCGCGAGCTCGCGGCCCTGCCGGGCGCGGGCCCGGCGGGCTTCCGCCGGGTCGATCAGGACCCACTGGTCGCGCAGCCGCACCAGGGGGCGCTTCGCCTCGGCGAGCCGGTCGAGTTCGGCGGGGGTCAGGTCGCCGTGGCCGCCGAGGGAGTGGCGCCAGGTGAAGGAGAGCAGCGCGCCGGGGGAGAGCAGGCCGGAGGGGAGGGCGGACCCGGAGCCTGCGGGGGAGGTGACGACGGCGCGGGAGTGGACGGCGGCGGCGCCGAGCTCCCGGGCGAGTTCACGCGGCCAGTGCACCTGCACCCCGTCGGCGGCGAGCGCGGCGGCGGCTTCGCCGAGCAGCTCCGTGACCTCCTCGTCGGCCAGCTCGACGGCGTTCGGCACGGCCGCGCTCAGCAACTGGGCCAGCGGCGGCCACAGCAGGGCGGCGCGGCGCAGGGCCCGCAGGGCGTCCATCCGGGCGCCGGGCGGGAAGGCCGCGGCGGCGGCCCCCGATCCTGCCCAGACGTCGACGGCGTCGGCGGCCAGCGTGGAGTCGGCCACGCCGTGCATCTGGAGGACCGCCCGGAAGGCGGGCGCCTCGTCGAGCGGCCCGTCGAGCTCGATCCTCAGCGAGATGCGCACCCCCGCGTCGTGGCCCGCGGCCACCTCGGCGGCCCAGCCGCGCAGTCCGGGGTGGAGCATCGGCGGACGGGCGGCGTAAGCGGGCCCGCCGGCGGCCGAGGGCGCGGCGGGGGAGCGCGGCAGGGAGTCGGCGACGGCGTCGAGGAATGCGCGCAGCAGCGGCTCCGGGGTGGGGAGCCGGGGCGGTCCGTCGGCGTTGAGGGGTACGCAGTGCGCGGTGGGCGGCATGGCGGCGGCCAGCTCCCGCACGGCGTCGAGGTCGGCGGCGTCCAGCGGCCCGATCCGCCAGGCGTCGTGGCCGGCGGGGCTCAGGCCGGGCAGCAGCCGACCGCGCGAGACGAAGCCGAGGGCCAGCAGGGCGGCGGCGCCCCAGAACGCGGTGGCCGGGGCGGAGGCCGAGTCGGGGCCGGGGCCGGGGCCGGAGTCGGCAGCGGCGCCGGAAGCGGCGTCGGCGGCCCGGGCGCGGGTGAGCAGGGGCAGGGCTTCGTCGACGGGCAGCACGAGCGCGGTCACGGTGGTGCGGCGCAGCTCGGGGGAGACGAGGGTGAGCTCCTCGCACCCGGCCGCTCCGGAGCCGGAGCCGAGGGTCTGACCGTCGGGCCGCCACAGGCCTATCCGGCCGCGGCGGGCCGGTTCACCCGGGTCGGCGGGCAGGAACACGGCGGAGCAGTGGATGAGGTCGGGGATCTTGGGCAGCACGCATCCCTCAAGGTTGACTACCGGGGCACAGGGCCGCCGAGAGTACCCGACCGGAGGCGTCGGGGAGCGGCCGCCGGGCCGGGTGGTCCTGTTCGCTGCGTCACGGCGGTCCGGGAACGCCCGGTCGAGGCCGCGCGTTGATGTGGGTAGTGGTCGACGGCAAGGAGGAGGTGTCCGCACATGTCCAATCGCGGAAAGGTCGCGGTTGCCGGAGTCGTGGCAGCGATCGTGTTGTTCTGGAGCGTCGGGTTCTGGGCGGGGCTGCTGGTGCTGATCGGTGTTCCTGCCGCGGCCTACCTCTTGCTGGACCCCTCCCAGCGGCGTCGGGTGCGGGGTATATCCCGCAAGCAGATCGGCCGCTGAAGCCGGCGAAGCCGCCTGCGAAGCAGCTGAAGCCGCCGGGGCGGCCCGGGCCGCGCCCGTCGCCGCCCCCACTGCCCCGGCCCGTCGAGGGGGCCGGGTTCCGGCTTGCCCGCCGAGCCCGGCCCACCCCGCCGGATCAGGCCGCGCTGACCGCGCCGACCACACCGAGCTCCGCTTCGAGGAGCATCTGGGACGCGTGGTCCACGAGGTGGCGCAGCACCGGCAAGTAGGTCTCGTCGCCGCCCACTTCGTCCAGGATGCGGTACGCCTCGGCGCGGAATCCGTCGATCTCGGCCCGGTACCGGTCGAGGGCGACGGGCGTCCGCAGCAGGCCGGCGAGCTCCTCCCTGGCAGCGGCCGAGCGGCCGGCGGCGGCACACAGGCCCAGGATGCGGTCCCTGGAATCGGCGGGGGCGTCGTCGAGGACGGAGGCCAGGAGATAGGTCACGGTGCCGTTGAGCAGGTCCTCGTCACGGCCGGACAGGATGTCTTCCTGGTCGTTGAAAATCTGCCACAGGATGCCGAATATGTAGCCGAATTCACGCCAGAGCTCGACCTTTTCCTTGGAGGCTCCGGAGAATATCGCGGCCATGGCCGTGATCATCCCGAACGGTGCCCCGGACTTGCCGCGGTACGTCTCGATGACCGACGCGCGCGTGGCTCGGCTGATGTCGCCGCGCATGTCGTCTATCTGGCCGTCGACACCGATGATCCAGCCGTTCAGGATCTCGGTGACCAGGGCGCTGCGCACCGATTCCGGGAGGTTCTGGTCCAAAACGATCTGAATGGGCAGCGCGTTACCGGTGATGACGGAAGCGAGCAGGGCCTCGTTCTCGGTGAGCTCACCGGAGATCCGGGCGCCGTTCGCGTCGGCGAGATCGTCCAGGTAGCAGGCCGAAGTCCACCACAGCAGGTGCACGGCGGACAGCGGCATGGCCGGCCGGGGATTCCCGGTCTCTATGGCGTGCGTGAGGAGCGGCAGCACCGAAAGGGGATGTCTGAGTTTGCGGTGCTCCAAGAGCTTGGCAACTGAGGTCCTCGTAATCGCCGCGATTGGTCCGAGTCGCTCCAGAGCGGTTTCGATTTCCGTGTCGATGTCCTGCGCGACTTGTCGGTGCAGGTCAATGTACGACGTGCAAATCAAGAGAGCGGCCTCCGTCGAAAGAATGGACCGAAGGGCGGCGGTGTGCGCCCTTTGAGTCAGTTGAGTCAGTGACGTGGCTGATTCGATCATTCCGGAGGGAGGGGATCCAGAGCGATTTTCGGCCGCAGGTGTCTGGATCTTGACCTTGAGGGCGGTCGCTGCCGGTGGCGGCACCGTCGGCGCCCGGAGGCCGGGCGCCGACCGGGCTCCTAGTAGTAGTCGCGCATCAGGGCCGTCGCCCACTCCGGCTGCCGCAGCTCGCCGCGCGGTCCGAACTCGGCCATGTACGGCTTGAGATCGAGTACGGGCGTGCCGTCCACCGCGTCGAGGCCCTCCACGTGCACGTCCAGGCCGTCCACCTTGACCACCCGGCACCGCGAGAGCCCCAGCCGGTTCGGCCGGTTCTTGCCGCGCTGCGCGAAGATGCCGACCAGCGGCCAGTCCGTGTTGCCGCGCGGGTGCCGCGCGCCCGTCTCGATCTTCTCCACGGGCACCCGGTCGAAGTGGTAGACCACCTCGACGTGCGAGAAGTCCTCCAGCCCGTACAGCGCCTCCGGGCCGAACCGGAGGCCGTCCAGGCGGATCACCGCCGTCTCGCGCCCCCAGTCGTCATCGCGCACCTCCGCGCGACCGCCCACCACCACACCCACCGGCTCGAACTCCGGCATGGCCTCTCCCCTCGTCAGGCCGGGCGCACCGCGACGCGATCCAGCGCCGCCAGCAACCGCGGCAGATCGTGATCCCCGTCCCGCGGGACCGCGAGCACCTCGCTCGGCTCCTCGTCGAGCAGGACGAAGGCCGCGTCGGGACCCCCTGTTCCTCCCGTACGGGCCACCAGCGACCAGCCGGGCCCGTCCACGCGCAGCGTCCGGGCGCCCTCGCCGGCGAAGGAGGACCGCACCCGTCCTGGCGGCGGCGGGGTCCGCGTGTACCCTAGCGCCTCCTCCAGCGCCCGTGCGAGCCCCGGGTGCGCGGCGGCCGCGGCCCCTCCGTCCGTCGCCACCCGCTCGCGCCAGTCGGCCCACTCCCGTGCGATCTGGTCGGCGCCCATCCGCCGCTGGACCGGACCCCACGCCTCGGCCGAGGGAGGCGCCAGCGGCACCCGCCCCGTCCCGTCCGCGCCCTGCTCCGGATCGTGCGGCTCCGGTATGCCCGCCGCGGCCACCGACAGCTCCAGCGGCCAGCCCGCCAGGGAGATGACGATGCTCCGCTCGTCGGGGGACAGGTCGTAGTCCATCCCGCAGTCCCAGGAGGCGATGGCGGTGGCCACGAGCGAGACGTCGTCCACGACGACCGTCCAGCGCGCGCCCTCCTCGTCCTGGCCCAGCACCAGCCCGTAGCCCTCCCCGGTCGGCGCCACGCCCAGCAGCGAGCATGCCTCGGGGAAGTCGTCGCCCAGGATGCCCGGGAACTGCGCCGGGGTCAGCAGCACGGCGGTCAGCACGTACAGGGAGCCGCCACCCTCGTCGTCGGACACCTGGCCTCCTGTAGCTCTCTCGTCGGGCGCACCTTAACCAGCGGGTAACCCGTGCGTCGAGAGCCTGCGGGCGATGAATTCCAAGCCCGCCACCTGCACGTAGAGTTGGGAGCCCGCCACGGAAAGGGACGCGCGGTGCAGCGTTTGCGGCCGGCTGAGGGAGATCCTCTGGCTCGCCGCCTACGAGCCGCCTACGAGCCGCGTACGGCCAGCACCAGGAAGCGGGCGTCCTCGTCGGCGTACGAGATCACGTCCCAGCCCGACCGGGCCAGCAGCGGGCGCAGGTTGGGCTCGGCCCGCAGGTCGTCCGGGGTGAGTTCGCGCCCGTGGCGCGCGGCGAGGGCCGCGCGCCCGATCGGGTGGAAGATCGCGAGCCGGCCGCCGGGACGGACCACGCGGGCCAGCTCGCGCAGGTTCGCCTCCGGGTCGGGCAGGTGGGCGATGAGCCCGGCGGCGAACACGGCGTCGAGCACCCCGTCGCGCAGCGGCAGCCGGGCCACGTCGGCGAGCAGCAGCACGCCCTCGGCAGCCCGCCCCGCCCGCTGCGCAGCGGCCAGCATCTGCGGGGTGAGGTCCGCGCCGAGCACCTTCCCGGAGGGCCCGACCGCGGCCCGCAGCGCCGTCAGTGCCCGACCGGTGCCACAGCCCGCGTCGAGCACGCGGTCCCCGGGCCGCAGTCCGAATTCGGCGACGGCGGTGCCGAACGCGGGGCCGTCCTCGGGGAACTTCCGGTCCCAGCCGTCGGCGCGCGCCCCGAAGAACTCCTGCACGTGCGTGTGGTCTTCGCTCATGAGCCCATGATCCCCCACGGGCCGCCCCGCCGGCCGCCCTGCGGTGCGTGTGCAAGGTGGCACGCGGCGTGATCGAAGATGAACGTATCTCTGTCATATTCCAGCAGTTCCAGCGGCTTTCGAAATGCGCCCCTTGTTCGCGGCCTCACCCGGACTAGCGTCCGGTGGCCATGGGACACCTGGACCACGCCGCCTATGGCTGGCTGACACCCGCGCTGTCATACGTGATGGCCTCGATCGGCGCCGCCCTCGGACTGCGCTGCACCGTCCGCGCGCTCGCCGCGACCGGATCCTCCCGCCGCAACTGGCTCCTCACCGCGGCCTCCGCCATCGGCACCGGCATCTGGACGATGCACTTCGTCGCGATGCTCGGTTTCGACGTCACCGGCACCGAGATCCACTACAACGTGCCGCTCACCATCCTCAGCCTGCTCGTCGCCATGCTGGTCGTCGGCGCCGGGGTGTTCGCCGTCGGCTACGGCAAGGACCGCGGCCGCGCCCTCGTGCTCGGCGGCCTCACCACAGGCCTCGGCGTCGCCAGCATGCACTACCTGGGCATGGCGGCCCTGCGCCTGCACGGCCGCATCTCCTACGAGCCGCTCACCGTCGGCCTCTCCGTCGCCATCGCCGTGGTCGCGGCCACCGCTGCCCTCTGGGCCGCGCTCAACATCAAGTCACCCCTTGCAGTCGCCGTCGCCTCGCTCGTCATGGGCGCCGCGGTCAGCAGCATGCACTACACGGGAATGATGGCGGTCGGCGTCGACGTCAGCCCCTCGGACGCGGCCCTGCCCGGCGCCACCGCCATGCAGTTCATCTTCCCGCTCGCCGTCGGACTGGGCTCCTACCTCTTCATCACCGCCGCCTTCGTCGCACTGTCCCCGACCGCCGACGAGCGCGCCGCCTCCGCTTCCGCGCAGCAGGTCCCGGAACCCGTGCCGGCCGCTCCCTGAGCGCGCCGCGCACCCGCACCCAGCCCCCCGCACGTCCGCACCCGTAGGCACCGCCCCGGAACGAGGAGCCCATGCGCACACCCCGCAGAAAACCGGAAGCAGCGGCGCAGCGGCCGCCCGCGCCGCCGGCGCGCGGCCGCCGGGCCCACGCCGGGCCGCCGGCCGAGGAACCGGCGGCGCAGGAGACCCACCAGCTCCTCCTCCCCGCCGCCCCGCGCGCCGGCGGCTCCCGGATACGGCTGCGGCCCGCGACCGTCCGCGCGAAGATCGTCTCGCTGCTGATGGTCCCGGTCGTCTCGCTCCTCGCCCTCTGGGCGTTCGCCACCGTCAGCACCGCCCAGGACATGGCCCGCCTCAGCCTCGCCCACCGCGTCGACACCGAGATACGCACCCCCGTCGCAGCCGCCGTCACCGAGCTCCAGGCCGAGCGGCGCGCCGCCGTCCGCCTCCTCGCCGACCCCGCCGCCGATCCGGGCGCCGCCCTGGACCCGCAGGTGCGCCGCACCGAGGCCGCAATCCGGCGGCTGCGCCTCGGGGACCGGCACACCGTCGCCGACTCGGGCGGCTACCGCTCCGGCATCGCGATCCGGCTGGGCGCCTTCGTGGCCGCCGCCGAAGCGCTGGGAACGGCCCGCAAGGACATCGCCGCCCGCAGGGCCACCCCCGAAGCGGCCTACGAGACGTACACCGCCGTGGTCGACAAGGCCCTCGCCGTGGGCGGCGCCCTGACCGGCGGCCAGGACGCCGAACTCGGCCCCGACGCCCGGGTCCTGCTGGAATTCGCCCGCGCCGGAGAACTCCTCTCCCGCGAGGACGCGCTGCTCGCCGTACCGGGCCCGCGCACCGCCGAAACGCTTCGCCACCTCACCGGCACCGTCGATTCCCGCCGCACCCTCACCGCCGCCGCGGCCGAAGACCTCCCCTCGGCACAGCGGGCGGCCTGGCAGTCCGTCGCCAAGAGCGCCGTCTACGCCGACCTCACCGCCGCCGAGGACCGGGCCCTGGCCGCCGGCACCACCCGCGACAGCCGCGCGGTGCCCGCCGGCTGGGAGGCCGCCTGGACCGGCGTCGGCGCCTCGATGCACGACATCGAGCAGGCCGCGCACGCGGCCGCGGCCGACCGCGCCGACCCCGTCGCCCAGAGTGCGTTCAGCCCCGCCGGAGCCGCCGTCGTCCTCGGCCTCGCCGCCGTGGCCGCCTCGCTCGTCATCTCCGTCCGCATCGGCCGCGCCCTGGTCGTGGAACTCGTCTCGCTGCGCAACACCGCCCTGGAGATCGCCCGCCGCAAACTCCCCCAGGCGATGGAACGGCTGCGCGCCGGCGAGGAGATCGACGTCGCCGCCGAGGCCCAGGCCGGACCCCCGGCCGACGACGAGATCACCCAGGTCGGCGAGGCCCTCACCACCGTCCACCGGGCCGCCCTGAGCGCCGCCGTCGAACGCGCCGAGCTCGCCAGCGGGGTCTCCGGGGTCTTCGTCAACCTCGCCCGCCGCAGCCAGGTCCTCGTGCACAAGCAGCTCACCCTGCTCGACTCGATGGAGCGGCGCGCCGACGACCCGAACGAACTCGGCGACCTCTTCCGCCTCGACCACCTGACCACCCGGATGCGGCGGCACGCGGAAAGCCTGATCATCCTGTCGGGCGCCGCCCCGGGCCGGGCCTGGCGGATGCCGGTTCCCCTCACGAACGTCGTCCGCGCCGCCGTCTCCGAGATCGAGGACTACCCGCGCATCGAGGTCCGCCAGCTCGCGGAGGCCGCCGTCGTCGGGGGCGCCGTCGCCGACCTCACCCACCTGATCGCCGAACTCATCGAGAACGCCGCCCAGTTCTCCCCGCCCCACACCAAGGTGCGGGTCAGCGGGGAGCCCGTCGGGGCCGGGTACGTCCTGGAGGTCGAGGACCGCGGGCTCGGCATGGGGCGCGAATCCCTGAGCGAGGCCAACCGGCGCATCGAGCAGTCCGAGGCCCTCGACCTCTTCGACAGCGACCGGCTCGGACTGTTCGTCGTCAGCCGCCTCTCGGCCCGCCACGGTGTCAAGGTGCACCTGCGCCCCTCACCGTACGGCGGCACCACCGCGGTGGTCCTCCTGCCGAACTCCGTGCTCCAGGGCGCGATCACGGCCGGCGCCCCCGAGCCCGCCCCGGAACCCGCCCCGGAATCCGCCTTGGAACCCCCGGCCCCGACCCGGCACCCGGCCCCGACCCGGCACCCGGCCCCGGCCCAGCCCCTCGCCGCGGCCCGGCCGCGGACCCCGGCCCAGATCCCGAACCAGCCGTCCGAGGCGGCCCCGGCCCCCGCGCCGAAGGCGGCCGCCGGTTCGGAGCCGCCGCCCGCCATGACCGTCGTACGGGAGGACGCGCGCGGCATCCCGGCCCCGGACCGGGCCCCGGCGCCGCCGGAGCCGCGCCCGGCCCCCGTGGCCCCGCTGCGGCCGCGCGCCGCCGGGGGCGCGGTCCCGCCCGCGCAGCCGGCCGGGCCGGGACCGGCACCGGCTTCGGTGACGGAACTGCCGCGCCGGGTGCGCCAGGCCAGCCTCGTCCCGCAGCTGCGCGAGGCCCCGGCCCCGAAGGCCCCGGCGGGCTCCCGGCTCCCCGAGGACCCGCCGGGCCGCAGCCCCGAGCAGGCCCGGGACCGGATGGCGGCCTACCGGGCCGGCTGGGTCCGCGGCGCCCAGGACGACTCCCCTCACGCAGGCAGCGAAGGAGAAGTGTGATGATCGAACATCAGCGAATCGATCTCGGCGGCATCCGCAGATCAGGCGAACTGGACTGGCTGCTGGACGACCTGGTGGTCCGGGTCCGCGAGGTCCGGCACGCCGTGGTCCTGTCCACCGACGGGCTGGCCGTGGGCTCCTCCAGCGCGCTGAGCCGGGAGGACGCGGAGCACCTGGCCGCCGTCGCCTCCGGCTTCCACAGCCTGGCCAAGGGCGCGGGCCGGCATTTCCACGCCGGGGGCGTGCGCCAGACGATGGTCGAGATGGACGAGGGCTTCCTCTTCGTCGCGGCCGCGGGCGACGGCTCCTGCCTGGCGGTGCTCAGCGGCGCCGGCGCCGACATCGGGCTCATCGCGTACGAGATGGCCCGGCTGGTGAAGCGGGTCGGCGAGCACCTGTACACCCCGCCCCGGTTCGCGGCGCGGCCGCCGGCCGCCGGCTGAGGGCGGCGGTCCGGCACATGAACGGCCAGTGGTACGACGCCGACGCGGGCCCGCTCGTCCGTCCGTACGCCATGACCGGCGGGCGTACGAAGCCGGGACCCCACGGGGTCCGCTTCGACCTGATCGCGCTGGTCGTCGTGGATCCGGCGGGCACCGACGAGGCGGCCGAGTCGCTGCTGGGCCCCGAACACCGGGCGCTCCTCGGGCTCTGCCGGTCCGAGACCCAGTCGGTGGCGGAGCTCGCCGCCGACGCCGACCTGCCCGTGGGGGTGGTGCGGGTGCTCCTCGGGGACCTGCTGGAGGGCGGCCACGTCAAGGTCAGCCGGCCGGTACCGCCCGCGCAACTGCCGGACGAGCGGATTCTGCGTGAAGTCATCGAGGGATTGCGAGCGCTGTGATGGGACAACACGACAACGGGCCCCTCGGAGGGGGCCCGACGCCGGGCTCGGATCCGGGGGAGGACCCCGAACTGGCCGCTCTCGCGCTGAAGATCCTCGTCGCGGGAGGTTTCGGGGTGGGCAAGACCACGCTGGTGGGCGCGGTGAGCGAGATCCGGCCGCTGCGGACGGAGGAACTGCTCAGCGAGGCGGGCGAACTGGTCGACGACACGGGCGGAGTGGACCAGAAGACGACCACGACCGTGGCCATGGACTTCGGGCGGATCACCATCCGGTCCGGGCTGTCCCTGTACCTGTTCGGCACCCCGGGCCAGGACCGGTTCTGGTTCCTGTGGGACGAGCTGTCGCAGGGCGCGCTCGGCGCGGTGGTGCTCGCCGACACGCGGCGGCTGGAGGACTGCTTCCCGGCGGTCGACTACTTCGAGCACCGGCGCATCCCGTTCGTGGTCGCCGTCAACTGCTTCACGGAAGCCCGGCGTTACGGGGCGCACGACGTCTCGCGGGCACTCGACCTGGACCAGGGGACTCCGGTGGTGCTGTGCGACGCGCGGGACAAGGACTCGGGGAAGGAAGTGCTGATCAGGCTGGTCGAGTACGCCGGGCGGGTGCACACCGCGCGGCTGTTGGAGTCGGTGGAGCCGCAGGCCGGTTCCGTGTGAACCGGCCCGGCCCACGGGGTGGTCGGATCAGTCGGAGATGCCGGCGAGGGCGATCACCTTGTCGGCCGGAACCCGGACGAGGAGCTCGCCCGGGACTGCGTTGCGCCGTCCGAAGGCCTCGGCGGCTTCCTCGCCCATGTACCGGGCGCCGATCCTGGTCGCCCAGGTGAGCATGTCCTGGGGATCCTCGCTGATCTCCGCTCGGCCCTGGAGCACGACGTAGGCGAACGGCGGCCGGTCGTCGTCCACGCACAGTGCGACCCGGCCGTCACGGGCCAGATTCCGCCCTTTGACGGTGTCCTTCCCCGTGGTGAAGACGAAGGAGTCGCCGTCGAGTACGAACCAGATGGGAGCGATGTGCGGGCTTCCGTCCTCACGGACGGTGGAGAGCTTTCCGGTGCGGGTGGAGTGGCCGACGAACGCACGCCATTCCTCTTGAGTCATCTTCTTCGCCATGAGCACATCCTCCTTGCCGGAAAGGAGCTGGTGGGGAAGGCTTGCGGGACGACCACGCGGGGTGGGGCGCGGCCATGTCGGCCGCGTCAACGGGGAGGGGCTGGGAATGGCACTGGACAAGCAGCTCGATTGGCTGTTGGACGACCTGACGCGTCGGGTCCAGCAGGTGCGGCATGCGGTGGTGCTGTCCAACGACGGCCTGGTGACGGGTGCGAGCGCGGGGCTGGCGCGGGAGGACGGGGAACACCTGGCGGCCGTCGCCGCCGGGCTGCAGAGCCTGGCGAAGGGGTCCGGGCGGCACTTCCGGGCCGGTGAGGTCCGCCAGACGATGGTCGAGTACGACGAGGGGGTCCTCTTCGTCATGGCGGCCGGCGCGGGCAGCTGCCTGTGCGTGCTGAGCGCCGCGGAGGCCGACATCGGGCAGGTCGCGTACGAGATGACACTGCTGGTCAACCGGGTGGGGGAGCACCTGGGAGTCGCCGAACGGCGCATGACCGGCGGCTGAGGCCGCCGAGTTGTCCACAGGCCCGGCGGGGTGTCGTAGCGCTGAGTTACGGTCTTCACACAGAGTAATCGCGATGTGTGGGGGAGACCGTGATGATGCAGATGGAGACCGTGCGACCGCAGACCGTGCGGGTGGATGCGGACGTACTCGTGGGGAGTGCGCGGGCCGCCGGTGAACTGGGGCTGAGCCGGAGCGAGTTCGCCAGGGCCGTCCAATTGGGGATCGTGCGCGCCGGGCCGCCCGCGACGCGGGGCGGGGCCGCGCGCTACGCGCGGGCCGAGCTGGACCGGGTCCGGTCGGCGGAGTCACGGCCGGGCGCCGCCTGGCCCGAGGCGCTGCGCGAGCGGGTCGAGACCGTGGGCGGAGCGGCGGCCGCGGCGCGGGCGCTGGGAGTGGGCCCGAGCCGGTTCACCCGGCTCGCCCGCTGCGGGCACCTCACCCCGGTCGGCTACCGGATCAACCGCTACCGGGCCGTGGTGTGGCTCTATCTGGCCGCGGAGCTACGGGAGTTCGCGGCCAGGGAGCCCGCCGCGCTGTGCGGGGCCGCGCCACCGGGGGACCGGGAGCTCATGGAGGCCAAGGCGGATCTGCGTCCCCGCAGGTGGCGGGGGCGGCACGTCGGGCTGCTGCTGAGACGGACCGCCGACCCGTGGGAGCGCGCCGCGGTGCTGGCCTCCGTGCTCCCGGAGGGCGACCTGCGGGAGGCGGTGCCCGACCGGGCGGAGCGCGTCGTCCTCGCCGCCCTCGCCCCGCCACCGCCGTACGGGCACCCGCAGGTCCCGGCGGCCGCGGCGGTGGCACGGCGGCTGCTCGAGGCCGACGTCCCGGAGGAGATCCACTGGTACCGCACCAGCCTGGACTTCGCCCTCACCGGAGCGCGCGGTCAGTCGAACTCGACGGGGGAGAGGGGGCCGACGTAGACCCAGGCCCCCTCCTCGCGGGTGAACGCGCTGTGCTCGTGCAGCGATCCGGCGTGCCGGCCCTCGCGGTAGTGGGCCCGGAACTCCACCGAGCCCTCCGTCTCGAACATCCCGCCGCGCTCGGTCGCGAGGATCTCCAGGCGCTCCCAGCGCTGCCCGGGATCCAGGTCGAGGTCGGACGGGCGGGTCGAGCTGTGCCAGGAGCGCATCAGGTAGGCGGTGTCGCCGACCGCGAAGGCGCTGAAGCGGGAGCGCATCAGCCGCTCCGCGGTGGGTGCCTGCTGTGCACCGGAGTGGAAGCGGCCGCAGCACTCCGGGTAGGCGGCGGGCAGCCCGCAGGGGCAGGGGAGGGCCGGGGTGGGCATGGGCGTGCTCAGTTCTTCGGGGAGGGATTCATGGAGTGGTAGGGGCGGAAGAGGCCTTCCTGGACCACGGAGACCAGCAGCCTGCCCTCCAGGTCGTAGATGCGGCCACGGGCCAGGCCCCGGCCGCCGTGCGCGATGGGTGACTCCTGGTCGTACAGGAACCACTCGTCCGTCCGGAACGGGCGGTGGAACCACATGGCGTGGTCCAGGCTCGCCATGTCGAACCCGCGCATCCCCCACAGCGGTTCCACCGGGATGCGCACGGCATCGAGGAGGGTCATGTCGCTGGCGTAGGTGAGGGCGCAGGTGTGCACGAGCGGGTCGTCGCCCAGCGGGCCGACCGCGCGCATCCACACCGCGCTGCGGGGATCGGCGCCCTTGAGCTCCTCGGGGGTCCAGCGGAGCCGGTTCACGTACCGGATGTCGAAGGGCTGGCGGCGGGCCATCCGCTCCAGCGCCTCCGGCAGCGCCCCGAGGTGCTCGCGGATCTCGTCCGCGACCTTCGGGAGCGTGTCCGGATGCGGGTAATGGTGAGGAGGCAGCTGGTGCTCGATGCTGCCCTCCTCCGGGTGATGGAAGGAGGCGGTGAGATTGAAGATCGTCTTGCCCTGCTGGACCGCGGTGACCCGGCGCGTGGTGAAGGACCGCCCGTCGCGCACCCGCTCCACCTGGTACACGATCGGCACCCCGGGGATGCCGGGGCGCAGGAAGTACGCGTGCAGCGAGTGGACCGGCCGGTCGCTCTCGACGGTGCGGCCGGCGGCCACCAGCGCCTGGCCGGCGACCTGCCCGCCGAAGACGCGCTGGAGCGACTCCTGCGGGCTGACACCTCGGAAGATGTTGACCTCGATCTGCTCCAGATCGAGCAGGTCGACCAGTCTCTCGGCGGGGTTCGTCATCAGAGGATCTCCACGGTCGGCGGGCGGGACGGCGGGAGGCGGGTGCCGGTCAGAGCGAGCCGAGCTCGCCCACCGAGGTGACCCGGATGACGGCCCGGCCCTCCTCGTCGGAAGCCGCGAGGTCGACCTCGGCACTGATGCCCCAGCCATGGTCCCCGTTGGGGTCGGCGAAGGTCTGCCGGACGCGCCACAGGCCGTGCGCCGGGTCCTCCTCGATCTGCAGCAGCTTCGGGCCGCGCGCGTCGGGGCCGGTGCCCAGGTCGTCGTACTCGTCCCAGTAGCCGTCCATGGCCTCGCCCCACGCGTCGGCGTCCCAGCCCGACTCGGCGTCCAGTTCGCCCAGCACGTTGACGTGGTCCAGGGCGGCCAGCTCCACCCGGCGGAACATGGCGTTGCGGACCAGGACGCGGAAGGCGCGTGCGTTGGCGGTGACCGGCTTGACCTGGTCGGCCTTCTCCTGGGCCTGCTCCGCCGTCTCCACCTCCGGGTTCGCCAGCTGCTCCCACTCGTCCAGCAGGCTGGAGTCGACCTGGCGGACCAGCTCGCCGAGCCACTCGATCAGGTCCTGCAGGTCCTCGGACTTGAGGTGGTCCGGGATGGTGTGGTCCAGCGCCTTGAACGCGCTCGCGAGGTAGCGCAGCACGATGCCCTCGGTGCGGGCCAGCTCGTAGTAGGAGGTGAACTCCGTGAAGGTCATCGCGCGTTCGTACATGTCGCGGATGATCGACTTCGGGGAGACCGGGTGGTCGCGCACCCACGGGTGGCTCTTGGCGTACACGTCGTGGGCGTGGAAGAGGAGTTCTTCGAGGGGCTTGGGATAGGTGACGTCCTGGAGACGCTCCATCCGCTCCTCGTACTCGATCCCGTCGGCCTTCATCTGGCCGACCGCCATGCCGCGCTCCTTGTTCTGCTGCGCGGCCAGGATCTGGCGCGGGTCGTCCAGCGTGGACTCCACCACGGACACCATGTCCAACGCGTAGGAGGGGGACTCCGGATCCAGCAGGTCGAAGGAGGCGAGCGCGAAGGTGGACAGCGGCTGGGTGAGCGCGAAGTCCTGCTGGAGGTCGACGGTGAGCCGGATCGTGCGGCCCTCCGCGTCCGGGGTGTCGAGCTTCTCGACCACGCCGCCGTCCAGCAGCGAGCGGTAGATCGCGATGGCCCGGCGGATGTGCCGCAGCTGGGCCTTGCGCGGCTCGTGGTTGTCCTCCAGGAGGTGGCGCATCGCCTTGAAGGCGTCGCCAGGCCGGGCGATGACCGACAGGAGCATGATGTTGGTGACCTTGAAGCGCGAGGTCAGCGGCTCCGGGTCGGCCGCGATCAGCTTCTCGAAGGTGGTGTCCGACCAGGCGACGAAGCCCTCGGGGGCCTTCTTGCGAACCACCTTGCGGCGCTTCTTCGGGTCGTCGCCCGCCTTCGCGAGGGCCTTCTCGTTCTCGATGACGTGCTCGGGCGCCTGGGCGACCACATAGCCCGCCGTGTCGAAGCCGGCCCGGCCGGCGCGGCCGGCGATCTGGTGGAACTCGCGGGCGCGCAGCGTGCGGACCCGGTTGCCGTCGTACTTGGTGAGCGCGGTGAACAGCACCGTGCGGATCGGGACGTTGACGCCGACGCCGAGGGTGTCGGTACCGCAGATGACCTTCAGCAGACCGGCCTGGGCCAGCTTCTCCACCAGGCGCCGGTACTTGGGCAGCATGCCTGCGTGGTGCACGCCGATCCCGTGTCGGACGTAGCGGGAGAGGTTCTGGCCGAACTTCGTGGTGAAGCGGAAGTTGCCGATCAGATCCTGGATCTTGTCCTTCTCCTCGCGGGTGCACATGTTGATGCTCATGAGCGACTGCGCCCGCTCGACCGCCTGCGCCTGGGTGAAGTGCACGATGTAGACGGGGGACTGCCGGGTCTCCAGCAGCTCGGTGATCGTGTCGGTGATCGGCGTGGTGACGTAGTCGTACGACAGCGGGACGGGCCGGGTCGCGGAGCGGACCACGGTGGTGGGCCGGCCGGTGCGCCGGGTCAGGTCCTCCTCGAACCGCTTCACGTCGCCGAGCGTCGCCGACATCAGGATGAACTGCGCCTGCGGCAGCTCCAGCAGCGGGATCTGCCAGGCCCAGCCGCGGTCCGCCTCGGCGTAGAAGTGGAACTCGTCCATCACGACCTGGCCGATGTCGGCGTACTTGCCGTCGCGCAGGGCGATCGAGGCCAGCACCTCTGCGGTGCAGCAGATCACCGGCGCGTCCGCGTTCACCGAGGCGTCACCGGTCAGCATGCCGACGTTCTCGGTGCCGAAGAGCTTGCACAGGTCGAAGAACTTCTCCGACACCAGCGCCTTGATCGGAGCGGTGTAGAAGGTCACCTTGTCCTGGGCGAGGGCGGTGAAGTGCGCGCCGGCGGCGACGAGGCTCTTGCCGGAGCCGGTCGGGGTGGAAAGGATCACGTTCGCCCCGGAGACGACCTCGATCAGCGCCTCCTCCTGAGCCGGGTACAGGGTGATGCCCTGGTCCTCGGCCCACGAGGAGAAAGCCTCGAAGAGGGCGTCGGGGTCGGCGTTCGGCGGGAGCTGATCAATGAGGGTCACACCCCCCATCTTGCCTGGCTTCCCCCCGGATGAGGGAACCGGCGGACGGAATGAAGATCACCGGCGGTACGCTGTGCCGTCGATGCGGCCCGAACGAACCAGTCGAGGGGGCCCGAACAGCACACCACCGGGGCGGGGAAACGACCATGATGGGTCCGGCGCACTCACTGTCCGGGGCAGCGGCCTGGCTGGGGGTGGGCGCCGCGACCGCGGCAGCCGGGCACCCCATGCCCTGGCCGGTCCTCGTCGTCGGCGCACTGATCTGCGCGGGAGCGGCACTCGCCCCCGACCTCGACCACAAGTCGGCGACGATCTCGCGCGCCTTCGGCCCGCTGTCCCGAGGCCTGTGCGAGGTGGTCGACAAGATCTCCTACGCGGTCTACAAGGCCACCCGCTCCAAGAAGGACGCCCGCCGCACCGGCGGCCACCGCACCTTGACGCACACCTGGCTGTGGGCCGTCCTCATCGGCGGCGGCGCCTCCGTGCTGGCCGTCACCGCCGACCGCTGGGGCGTGCTCGCACTGCTCTTCGTCCACCTGGTCCTGGCCGTCGAAGGCCTGCTCTGGCGGGCCGCCCGGATGTCCAGCGACGTCCTGGTCTGGCTGCTCGGCGCCACCAGCGCGTGGATCCTCGCCGGGGTCCTCGACCAGCCCGGCAACGGAGCGGACTGGCTGTTCGGAACGGGCCAGGAGTACCTGTGGCTCGGCCTGCCGATCGTGCTCGGAGCCCTCGTCCACGACATCGGCGACGCCCTGACCGTCTCCGGCTGCCCGGTCCTGTGGCCCCTCCCCATCGCGGGCAAGCGCTGGTACCCGCTCGGCCCGCCGAAGGCGATGCGCTTCCGGGCCGGCAGCTGGGTGGAGCTCAAGGTCCTGATGCCGGTCTTCGTCCTGCTCGGCGGCTTCGGCGGAGCCTCCGCCCTCGGATTCATCTAGCCCGGGGGCGAAGGCGGCGCCAGGAGCTCGTCAGGAGCTCGTGAGGATGACGAGCTGCCGGGTCGCACGGGTCATCGCGACATAGCGGTCGACCGCGCCCGCGACGCCCTCGCCGAACGCCTCCGGGTCGACGAGCACGACCAGGTCGAATTCGAGGCCCTTCGACAGCGTCGGGGTGAGCGACCGGACGCGGGACGTCTCCCGGAACGAGAGATCTCCGATGACGCAGGCGATCCCGTCGGCGTGCGCGGCGAGCCAGGCGTCGAGGACCGAGTCCAGTTCCGCGACGGATCCGCGGACGACGGGGACGCCGCTGCTACGGACGGAGGCCGGCACGTTGGCGTCCGGGAGCGCGGCGCGGATCACCGGCTCGGCTTCCGCCATGACCTCCTCAGGCGTCCGGTAGTTGATGCTCAGGGAAGCCAGCTCGACGCGGTCCAGCCCGATCCGCTCCAGCCGCTCCTGCCAGGACTCCGTGAACCCGTGCCGGGCCTGCGCGCGGTCCCCGACGATGGTGAAGCTCCGGGACGGGCAGCGCAGCAGCAGCATCTGCCACTCCGCGTCGGTCAGTTCCTGCGCCTCGTCCACGACGATGTGCGCGAACGGGCCGGCGAGCAGGTCCCGGTCGGCGCCGGGAAGCGCGGTCTCGTCGATCAGGCTGTCCTGCAGGTCCTTCCCGCGCAGCATCGTCACCGCGCCCTCACCGTCGGCGTCCGCTTCGAGGACGCGGTCGATGACATCGGCCATCCGCGCCCGTTCGGCGGCGACTGCGGCCTCGTGGCGACGCTTGCGCTTCGAGGACTCCGGGTCGCCGAGCCGCTGCCGTGCCGCGTCCAGGAGCGGCAGGTCGGACACCGTCCAGGCCTGGGCGTCCGCGCGCTGCAGCTTCTCGACCTCGTCGGGGCCGAGCCAGGGAGCGCACTTGCGCAGGTAGGCGGGCACGGACCACAGGTCCCCGACGAGATCGGTCGCCTCGAGCATCGGCCACGCGTTGTTCAGGGCCGTGACCAGCTCCCGGTTCTGCCGTAGGGACCGGCGGAACAGCTGGGGCGAGACGTCGTCGCCGTCGTGCTTGTCCAGCAGGATCGTGACGAGCTCCTCCCAGATCGCGTCCCGTGCCTCGTTGTGCGGGGTACCCGGTTCCGGAGCCTCGAACGCCGCGGCCCAGTCGTCGGGGCTCAGCCAGATGTCGGCCCAGTGGGTCTCCACCGTCATCCCCTTGGCCGGCGGCTCCTCGTAGAGGGCGACGGCCGGCTCGATCGCCCGCACCATGGCCGCGGACGACTTCAGGAGGGCCACCTCCGGGTCGGCCTCCACCGCTGCCCGGGCTCCCTCGTCGACGAGGTCCCGCACGGTGCAGGTCTGCACGCCCTCCTCGCCGAGGCTCGGCAGGACGTCGGCGACGTAGTCCAGGTAGGGCCGGTGCGGACCGACGAACAGCACGCCGCCGAGACGGTGACCGAGGCGGGGGTCGGAGTAGAGGAGGTGGGCGGTGCGGTGCAGCGCGACGACGGTCTTGCCGGTACCGGGGCCGCCGTCGACGACGAGGGCGCCGCGGGATCCGGCCCGGATGATGGCGTCCTGGTCGGCCTGGATGGTGCCGAGGACGTCGCGCATCCGGGACGAGCGGTTGCCGCCGAGGCTGGCGATGAAGGCGGACTGGTCGTCGAGCGCGGCGTGCCCCTCGAGCCCGTCGGCGTCGAACACCTCGTCCCAGTAGTCGGTGATCCGGCCGCGGGTCCAGCGGTACCTGCGGCGGCTCGCCAGGCCCGTCGGGTTGGCGTGGGTCGCCGCGAAGAACGGCTCCGCCGCGGGCGAGCGCCAGTCGATCAGCAGCCGCCGCCCCGTGCTGTCGGTCAGGCCGAGCCGTCCGATGTACACGGGCTCGGGGCTGTCCGCGCCGACGATGCGCCCGAGGCAGAGGTCGAGGCCGAAGCGGCGCAGGGCGCGCAGCCGGCCGGTGAGCCGGTGGATCTCCGTGTCGCGGTCCATCGCCTCCCGGCCGATGCCGCCGGGCGCCAGACGCGCGGCGTCGAGGCGGTCGGACACCTCGGCGATGGACTGCTCCAGGCTCTCGGCGATGGCCGCGAAATGCTGCTCGTCCCCTTCGATCAGCGTCGGGTCGGCCTTGGGCGAGAGGTGATCGGGAAGGTCGAAGGCGCTGGTGGTACGGGTGGATGCGTGCACTTAGCGGGGCTCCTCGTTCAGCAGAATCTGGCCTAGGCCGATGATTCTGCGTCAGGACCGGGGCCTTGCCGCAAGCCCCCCACTGCGCTATAAGTTGAGAGTGGCAAGGAGTGGTTTTCCCCCTTGCCCGCCTCCCTGATCGCACTCACCCGTGCCAGGACCGCCACAGCGCCGCGTACGCGCCGTCGGCCGCGACCAGCTCGTCGTGCGAGCCGAGTTCACTGATCCGCCCGCCCTCGACCACCGCGATCACGTCCGCGTCGTGCGCGGTGTGCAGCCGGTGGGCGATGGCGATGACCGTACGGCCGTCCAGCACCCGGGCCAGCGAACGCTCCAAGTGCCGTGCCGCGCGCGGATCCAGCAGCGAGGTCGCCTCGTCCAGCACCAGCGTGTGCGGGTCCGCCAGCACCAGCCGGGCCAGCGCGACCTGCTGCGCCTGGGCCGGAGTCAGCGCCGTGCCGCCGGAGCCCACTTCGGTGTCCAGGCCGGCCTCCAGGGCCCGCGCCCAGCCCTCCGCGTCCACCGCGCCCAGCGCCTCCCACAATTCGGCGTCCCCGGCGCCCGTCCGCGCGAGGCGGAGGTTGTCCCGCAGCGAGCCGACGAACACGTGGTGCTCCTGGTTGACCAGCGCCACGTGCTCGCGCACCCGCTCCGCGGGCATCCGCGCCAGCCGCGCCCCGCCGAGCGTGACCTCGCCGGTGCGGGGGGCGTAGATGCCCGCGAGCAGCCGGCCCAGGGTGGACTTGCCCGCGCCCGAGGGGCCGACGAGCGCCATCCGGGTGCCCGGCGGCACGGCCATCGACACCTGGTGCAGGACGTCCACGCCCTCCCGGTAGCCGAAGCGGACCTCGTCCGCCCGTACGTCCCGGCCCTCGGGCGAGACCCCGGCGTCTCCCGCGTCCGGCGCGATCTCCCGCACGCCCACCAGGCGGCCCAGCGAGACCTGGGCGACCTGTAGTTCGTCGTACCAGCGCAGGATCAGACCGATCGGGTCGACCATCATCTGGGCCAGGAGCGCGCCCGTGGTCAGCTGGCCCACCGACATCCAGCCCCGCAGCACGCAGTAGCCGCCGATCAGCAGCACCGAGCCGAGGATCGTCACGAACGCGACGTTGATGACGGGGAAGAGGACCGTCCGCAGGAACAGCGTGTACCGCTCCCACGCGACCCACTGCGCGATCCGCCGCTCGGACAGCGCGATCCGGTCCGGACCGAGGCGGTGCGCCTCGACCGTGCGGCCCGCGTCCACCGTCTCGGTCAGCGCCGCCGCGACCGCCGCGTACCCGGCCGCCTCCGAGCGGTACGCCGAAGGTGCCCGCCGGAAGTACCAGCGGCAGCCGATCACCAGCACCGGCACCGCCAGCAGCGCGGCCAGAGCCAGCGGCGGCGCGGTCACCGCGAGCGCGCCGAACAGCAGCGACACCCACACCACGCCGATGGCCAGTTGGGGCACGGCCTCGCGCATGGCGTTGGCCAGCCGGTCGATGTCGGTGGTGATCCGCGACAGCAGGTCACCGGTACCGGCCCGCTCCAGCACGCCGGGCGGCAGGCCCACCGACCGCACCAGGAAGTCCTCGCGCAGATCGGCCAGCATCTCCTCGCCGAGCATCGCCCCGCGCAGCCGGACCTGCCGGACGAAGAACGTCTGGACGGCGAGCGCCAGCGCGAACAGCAGTGCCACGCGCCCCAGATGGAGCTCGCGCGCCCCCGCCGCGAGGTCGTCCACGACCCGGCCCAGCAGGTACGGGCCGACCATGGAGGCGATCACCGCGACCGCGTTGACGCCCACCAGCACCAGGAAGGCACGCCGGTGGCGCCGGAACAGGCCGCGTACATAGCCCCGTACGGTCGCCGACGTGCCCACGGGCAGGGTCGCGGCCGTCTCGGGGGCCGCCGGGTCGTACCCCGGCGGCGCCACGCCGATCATGCGGATTCCTCGATCTCTGTGAGTTGGTCTTCCAGATCCGTCAGCCGGAGCGCGGCGAGCCGCTGCTCCTCGTCCGTCTCGCGCGTGACGACGGCCCGGTAGAGCGGTTCGGCGGCCAGCAGTTCGCGATGGGTACCGACCGCGGCCACCGAGCCCCCGTCGATCAGCACCACCCGGTCGGCGCGGTCCAGCAGCAGCGGGGACGACGCCAGCACCACCGTGGTCCGGCCGGCGCGCAGGGCGGCGATCCCGTCCGCGATCCGTGCCTCGGTGTGCGAGTCGACCGCCGAGGTCGGCTCGTCCAGGACCAGCACCTCAGGGTCGGTGACCAGGGACCGGGCCAGCGCGAGCCGCTGGCGCTGCCCGCCGGACAGCGACCGGCCGCGCTCGGTGATCCGCGCGTCCATCGGGTCCCGGGTCCCGTCCGGTGCGGACTGCAGCAGCGCGTCCAGGACGTCCGCGCACTGTGCGGCGGCCAGCGCGTCAGCGGAGTCCACCGCCCCGGAGGCCGGTACGTCGAACAGGTCCCGCAGGGTCCCGGACAGCAGCACCGGATCCTTGTCCTGTACGAGGACCAGCCGGCGCGCGTCGTCCAGCGCGAGCTCGTCCAGCGCGACCCCGCCCAGCAGCACCGAGGGCCCGGCGTCGGTGTCGGCGGCCGACTCCGCGTCCGCGGGATGGCCGCCGAGGCGTTCCGCGAGCCGGCCCGCCAGGTCCGGGTCCCCGCAGACCACGGCGGTGACCCGGCCCGCGGGGGCCAGCAGCCCGGTCCGCGGGTCGTACAGGTCCCCGCCCGGAGCCGGCGGCTCTGGCGGCTCCGGCGCGTCGGCGCCCGTGGAGAGCTCGGCGGCCTCGTGCCGGGTCAGCGACAGCACCCGGGCGGCCCGCTTGGCTGAGGGACGCGAGAAGGAGTACGCCATGGCGATCTCCTCGAAGTGGCGCAGCGGGTACAGCATGGTCGCCACCGCGCTGAACGCCGCGACGAGTTCACCGACCGCGATGCGCCCGTCCAGGACGAGCGCGGCGCCGTACCAGACCACCGTGATCAGCAGCGCGCCCGGCAGCAGCACCTGGATCGCGGAGATCAGCGCCCACATGCGGGCGCTGCGCACGGCGGCCTTGCGGACCTCCTGCGAGGCCTCGCGGTAGCGGCCGAGGAAGAGCTCCTCGCCGCCGATGCCGCGCAGGACGCGCAGGCCGGCGACGGTGTCGGAGGCCAGCTCGGTGGCCTTGCCCGCCTTCTCCCGCTGGATGTCCGCGCGTTGGGTGGCGCGCGGCAGCAACGGGAGCGCGGCCAGGGCGATCAGGGGTACCCCGATCGCGACGACCAGGCCCAGCTCGGGTGCGTAGAACAGCAGGCCGACGCAGACGAGGACGATCGCGAAGACGGCGGCGAGGAAGCGGGAGACCGCCTCGACGAACCAGCCGATCTTCTCCACGTCGCCGGTGGACACCGCGACCACCTCGCCCGCCGCGACCCGCCGGGTCAGGGCGGAGCCGAGTTCGGCGGTCTTGCGCGCGAGGAGCTGCTGCACGCGGGCGGCGGCGGTGATCCAGTTGGTGACGGCGGTGCGGTGGAGCATGGCGTCGCCCAGGGCGATGGCGATGCCGATCAGGACGAGCAGCGCGCCGACGAGCAGCAGCCGGCCGGAGTCGCGCGCGACGACGGCGTCGACGCCCAGGCCCACCGCGTACGGCAGCCCGGCAATGCCGGAGAAGTGCAGCATTCCCCAGGCCAGGCTCTTGAGCTGGCCGCCGAGCTGTCCGCGCCCCAGCCACAGCAGGAAACGGGGACCGGAGCGAGCGTCGGGTACCCCGGGATCCGGATACGGAAGATCGCTGATCTGCATGACGCCCCATGACTGGTCGAGTGGCTCAAACCGTGCAAGGTTCGCCTTCCGGATCCGGGCCGGGCAATCGATTTTCCGTGGGCGGCGGCCTTCCGCGATGAGGTTTGCGGAGCTGGGGGACTGCGTATCGGCTGGTCGGAGGGGGCGCGCACACCGGCGCTCACGGGCGGGTGGCGCGCTCCAGTTCGAGCAGGGCCGAGTAGTAGCCGCGGCCGGTCGCCCGGTCCATGCCCACCTCGCACATCCGGTTCGCCGACAGGTGCGCGTCGAAGTCCCGGGCCGTGACCTCCGCCGCCTCCCGGGCCGTGGCCGAGGCCGTCAGCTCGGGGTGCAGCATGCCCCGGTCGCCCGCGAAGGCGCAGCAGCCCGCGTCGTCCGGGACCACCACCTCGTCCGCGCACGCCTCGGCCACCGCCCGCAGCTGCGCCTCGTCGCCCAGGTGCCGCATCGAGCAGGTGGGGTGGAGCACCGCCGAGCCCACCGTGCGCCGGATCTCCAGGCGCGGCAGCAGCTCGTCGGCCGCCCACACGATCGAGTCGACGATCCGCAGCCGCTCGTGCAGTTCCCGGTTGTCGTCCGTCAGGTAGGGGACCACCTCGTGCGCGATACCCAGGGTGCAGGAGGAGGCGTCGACGACCAGCGGCAGCCGGCCCCCGGCCGTCCAGCCCCAGGCGGCCTCGACGATCCGGTTGGCCATCACCCGGTTGCCGGACTCGTACCCCTTGGAGTGCCAGATGGTCGCGCAGCAGGTGCCGTTGACGTCGCGGGGGATCCACACCGGCTTCCCGGCCCGCTCGGAGACGGCCACGAGGGCCTGCGGCAGGGAGGGGCCGGGCCGGCCCTCCGGTCCGCCGAAGATCCGGTTCACGCAGGCCGGGTAGTACACCGCGTGGGCGCCCACCCGCCGGGTCGGGGGCAGCTTGCGGGCGGCGGCCCCGGGGATCTGCGGCAGCCACTGCGGGACCAGGTCCGGGCGTACGACCTTGCGCGCGGCCGCCGTCACGCCTGCGAGCAGCCCGTCCCCGACCCGGTCGGGGAGCTTGTCGGCGGCGGCCACCGCCACCCGGGCGGCGGCCTCGACGGCCTTGAACCGGCGCGCGGCGAGCGCGGCGGCCGCCTCCTCGCGCGGGCTGTGCCGGCGGTGGCGGAAGTCCTTCATCAGGGCGCCGGTGTCGATGCCGACCGGGCAGGCGAGCTTGCAGGTGGAGTCGCCCGCGCAGGTGTCCACCGCGTCGTAGCCGTAGGAGTCCAGCAGTCCCTCCAGCACGGGGGAGCCGGGCTGCTGGCGCGTCATCTCGCGGCGCAGCACGATCCGCTGGCGCGGGGTGGTCGTCAGGTCCTCGCTGGGGCAGGTCGGTTCGCAGAACCCGCACTCGATGCACGGGTCGGCCACCGCCTCCACCCGCGGGATCGTCTTCAGTCCCCGCAGATGGGCGTCCGGGTCGCGGTCGAGGAGGATGCGCGGGGCGAGCACCCCGTCCGGGTCGACGACCCGCTTGGTGCGCCACATCAGCTCGGTGGCGCGGGGTCCCCATTCCAGCTCCAGGAAGGGCGCCATGTTGCGTCCGGTGGAGTGCTCGGCCTTCAGGGATCCGTCGAACCGCTCCACCGTGAGCCGGCAGAAGGCGTCCATGAAGGCCGCGTACCGCTCGACGTCGGCGGGCTCGGAGGCGTCGAAGGCGAGCAGGAAGTGCAGGTTGCCGTGGGCGGCGTGACCGGCGACGGCCGCGTCGAAGCCGTGCTCCGCCTGGAGCGCGAGCAGTGCCTCGCAGGCCTCGGCCAGCCGGGAGGGCGGCACCGCGAAGTCCTCGGTGATCAGGGTGGTGCCGGAGGGGCGGGCCCCGCCGACGGCGGTGACGAAGGCCTTGCGGGCCTTCCAGTAGCCGTTGACGGTGTGCGCGTCCCGGGTGAAGGCGTTGGTGACGGAGGGCACCGGCGCCACCAGGTCGAGCCCCTCCAGGACCTCGGCCGCTCGCCGTTCGCAGGCCGCCCGGGCTTCCTCGTCCGGGGCGCGGAACTCCACGAGCAGGGCGGTCGTGTCCTTGGGCAGTCCGGCCCAGTCGGCGGGTACGCCGTCGACGCTGACCGAGGCGCGCAGGGTGTTGCCGTCCATCAGCTCGACGGCGATGGCGCCGGCCTCGTTGAAGAGCGGCACGGCCGCGGCCGCGGCGGGCAGGGAGGGGAAGAAGAGCAGGCCGGAGCAGAGTTCGCGGTCGAGCGGCAGGGTGTCGAAGACGACCTCGGAGATGAAGCCCAGGGTGCCCTCCGACCCGACCATCAGACCGCGCAGGATCTCCACGGGGGTGTTGCCGTCGAGGTAGGCGTCGAGGCGGTAGCCGGTGGTGTTCTTGATCTCGTACTTGGCGCGGATCCGGGCGACGAGGGCGGCGTCGGCCTCGATCTCCTTCTTGATCTCCAGCAGCCCGTGGCACAGGGCCGGTTCGGCGCGCGCCAGTTCCTCGTCGGCCAGCGGGTCGGCCGTGTCCACGACGGTGCCGCCGGGCAGGACGAGGGTCAGGGAGGAGAGCGTGCGGTACGAGTTCCTCGTGGTGCCCGCCGTCATGCCGGACGCGTTGTTCGCGACGACCCCGCCGAGGGTGCAGGCGATGGCGCTGGCCGGGTCGGGGCCGAGGATCCGGCCGTGCCGGGCGAGGGCGGCGTTGGCCCGCATGACAGTGGTGCCGGGCTGGATCCGGGCCCGCCGGCCGCCGTCGAGCACCTCGATCCCGGCCCAGTGGCGGCGTACGTCCACGAGGATGTCCTCGCCCTGGGCCTGGCCGTTGAGCGAGGTCCCGGCGGCCCGGAAGACCACCTCGCGCTGCCGGCCGTGGGCGTACGAGAGCACGGCGGAGACGTCGTCGATGTCCTCGGCGATCACCACGACCTGGGGCACGAACCGGTAGGGGGAGGCGTCGGAGGCGTAGCGGACCAGGTCGGAGACCTTCCACAGCACCTTCTCGGCGCCCAGCAGCTCGATCAGCTCGGTCCGCAGCGGCTCCGGGGTGCCGCCCGCCCGGTGCTCGGGGAGCCGGTCGTGGGCGGGGCCGCTGATGCTGCGGGGGCGCATGGTCCCCGGGTTCGGTTCCAGCAGCGGCATGTGCGACCCCTCGCCTGGCTCAGCAGTGGCGCTCCGCCGGGGCGTCCGACAGCGCGTCGAGCAGACCGCCGAGGACCTCGCGCTGGTCGGCGGTCAGTGGAGCAAGGATCTCCTCTGCCGCGTCGGTTCGCGCGTTGCGCAGACGGCGCAGCGTGGCGCGGCCGGTCTCGGTGAGCTCGATCCGGACGACGCGGCGGTTCGCGGGGTCGGGCGCGCGCCGTACGCACTCGGCCGCCTCCAGGCCGTCCACGAGCGTGGTGACCGCGCGGGGGACCACCTCGAGGCGGGCGGCGAGGTCCGCCATGCGGGGCGGCTGCTCGCCCTCGTAGTGCGAGACGAGGCGCAGCAGCCGACTCTGGGCGGGAGTGATCCCGAGCGGTTCCATGTGTCGCTTCTGGATCCGGTGGAGCCTGCGCGTCAGGCGCAGGAGCTGCTCGGCGAGGAGGCGGTCGGTGTCGGAGGCGGAGCTCATGCCGGGAACAATATCAGGACCCCGTTCATTGTGAGTATAGGTAACAATGACCTATGCTCCAATGAAAGAAGCCGACCCCCGGGAGGGTGCCCATGCCGCACGACGAACCGAAGTGGACTCCATCGAACGATCCCCTCGATCCGAGCCGACCCGCCCCCGCGCAGCAGCCGCGGGAGCTGCGCCGCATCGTGTCCCTCTTCCGGCCCTACCGCGGCCGGCTCGCCGTCGTCGGCCTGCTCGTCGGCGCCTCCTCGCTGGTCGGCGTCGCCTCGCCGTTCATGCTGAAGGCGATCCTCGACGTCGCGATCCCGCAGGGCCGCACCGGGCTGCTCAGCCTGCTCGCGCTCGGCATGATCCTGACCGCCGTCGTCACCAGCGTCTTCGGCGTGCTCCAGACCCTGATCTCCACCACCGTCGGCCAGCGGGTCATGCACGACCTGCGCACCGCCGTCTACGAGCAGCTCCAGCGGATGCCGCTGGCCTTCTTCACCCGGACGCGCACCGGCGAGGTGCAGTCCCGCATCGCCAATGACATCGGCGGCATGCAGGCCACCGTCACCTCCACGGCGACCTCGCTCGTCTCGAACCTGACGGCCGTCGTCGCCACCGTCGTCGCCATGCTCGCCCTCGACTGGCGGCTCACCCTCGTCTCGCTGCTGCTGCTCCCCGTCTTCGTGTGGATCAGCCGCCGCGTCGGCCGCGAGCGCAAGAGGATCACCACGCAGCGCCAGCGGCAGATGGCCGCCATGGCCGCGACCGTCACCGAGTCGCTGTCGGTGAGCGGCATCCTGCTCGGCCGCACCATGGGCCGCTCCGAGTCCCTCACGGCGGCCTTCGCCGAGGAGTCCGAGAAGCTCGTCGACCTCGAAGTGCGCTCCAGCATGGCCGGGCGCTGGCGCATGTCGACCATCGGCATCGTGATGGCGGCCATGCCCGCGCTCATCTACTGGGCCGCCGGCATCGCCCTCCAAACAGGAGCCCCCGCGCTCTCCGTCGGCACCCTGGTCGCCTTCGTGACCCTCCAGCAGGGTCTCTTCCGGCCCGCCGTGAGCCTCCTGTCGACCGGGGTGCAGATACAGACCTCGCTCGCCCTGTTCGCCCGCATCTTCGAGTACCTCGACCTGCCGGTGGACATCACCGAGCGCGAGGGCGCGGTGCGCATCGACCGGGCCAAGGGCGAGATCACCCTGGAGGGCGTGGACTTCGAGTACGACGCCAAGAGCGGGCCGACCCTGTCCGGCATCGACATCACGGTCCCGGCCGGCGGCTCCCTGGCCGTGGTCGGCCCGACCGGCTCCGGCAAGAGCACGCTCAGCTACCTCGTGCCACGGCTGTACGACGTCACGGGCGGCCGGGTCGCCCTCGACGGGGTGGACGTGCGCGACCTCGACTTCGACTCGCTGGCCCGTTCCATCGGCGTGGTCTCCCAGGAGACGTACCTCTTCCACGCCTCGGTCGCGGACAACCTGCGCTTCGCGAAGCCGGACGCCACGGACGAGGAGATCGAGGAGGCGGCCCGGGCGGCCCAGATCCACGACCACATCTCCTCCCTGCCCGACGGGTACGAGACCCTGGTCGGCGAGCGCGGCTACCGGTTCTCCGGCGGCGAGAAGCAGCGCCTCGCCATCGCCCGCACCATCCTGCGGGACCCGCCGGTGCTGATCCTCGACGAGGCGACCAGCGCCCTGGACACCCGCACGGAGCATGCCGTCCAGCAGGCCATCGACAACCTGTCCGCGGGCCGCACCACCATCACCATCGCCCACCGGCTCTCCACCGTGCGCGACGCCGACCAGATCGTGGTCCTGGACAAGGGCCGGATCACCGAGCGCGGCACGCACGAGGAACTACTCAAGGCGGACGGCCGGTACGCGGCCCTGGTCCGCCGGGACCGGGACGCCACGCACACGACGCAGCTGGCTCCGGTGAATGTGTGATGGTATGACCGGCGCACCGGCTTGATGCCGGGAATGTCATGCTTCGCGCGTTAGCGTTCCCGCATGCGTCATGAGTACCTGCCGCCACAGCGTCGTTCCCGGCTCACTCGCCGGGGCCGGCTGGCGCTCTTCCTCACCGCACTGCTCGCCGTCGGGGCGGTGGTCCTGATCCCGGTGTTCCGGGGCGAACCGGCGCCGGAGACGCCGCGCCGGCTGGTGATCCCCGAGGGCTGGCGGGCCCCGCAGGTCTACGCCGCCGTCGACCGCGAGCTGAGGCTCCCGGCGGGCTCCACGAAGGCGGCGGTGGCCACGGCCGGCCTGCCCCTGCCGGCGGAGGCCAAGGGCAATCCGGAGGGCTACCTCTTCCCGGCCACCTATCCGGTGACCTCGAAGAGCACCCCGGCCACCCTCCTCGCGCACATGGTGCGCACGGCGAACGAGAAGCTCGCCACCCGGGCCGTCGCCGACGGCGGCAAGGCCCACGGCATGACCCCGTACCAGACGGCCACCCTGGCCAGCATCATCGAGGCGGAAGCCGATGGCCGGGGCGACATGGGCAAGGTCGCCCGGGTGGTGCACAACCGGCTGGCGAAGTCGATGCCGCTCCAGATGGACTCCACCATCAACTACGCGCTGAACCGCAGCACGGTGGACACCAAGCTGAGCGAGACCCGCATCGACAGCCCCTTCAACACCTACGAACGCCAGGGACTGCCGCCCACCCCGATCGACAGCCCCGGGCTGGAGGCCATGGCCGCCGCGGTCGCCCCGACACCCGGCGACTGGCTGTTCTTCGTCACCGTGAAGCCGGGGGACACCCGCTTCTCGGCGACGTACGAGGAGCACAAGAAGCACGTCGCGGAGTTCAACCGCGTCCGCGCGAACGCGGGCCCCGCAGCCGGGAAATGAGGGGCGGCCGTCCGAGGGGCGGCCTACCCGGAGCGCCCGGGCCGTCTACGCGGACAAGGCCGCCCGCGGCGCGCCCACCCGCTCGCGGGCCAGGAGGCGGCGGATCTCGCGGACCGCGGCGCCGCCCGCGCGGTTGGCGCCTATGGTGGAAGCCGAGGGGCCGTAGCCCACCAGGTGGACCCGCTCGTCGCGGACCGCCCTGGTCCCCTCGACGCGGATGCCGCCGCCCGGCTCGCGCAGGCGCAGCGGCGCCAGGTGGTCGACGGCCGCGCGGAACCCGGTGGCCCACAGGATGACGTCCGCGTCCACCCGGCTCCCGTCCGCCCAGGCGGCTCCCGTGGCGGTGACGCGTTCGAACACGGGCCGCCGCTCCAGCACCCCGGACGCCAGCCCGGCCCGGACGGCCTCGGTCAGCGGGAGTCCCGTCACGCTGACCACGCTCTGCGGCGGCAGCCCCTGCCGGACCCGCTCGTCGACCAGGGCCACGGCCGCCCGGCCCTCCGCCTCGCCGAACGTCCCGTCCCGGAAGACCGGGGGCCGCCGGGTCACCCAGGTGGTCTCCGCCGCCACCTCGGAGATCTCCAGCAGGTGCTGCACCGCGGAGGTGCCGCCGCCCACGACGATCACCCGCGCCCCGGCGAACTCACCCGGTCCCGGGTAGTTCGCGGTGTGCAGCCGGCGGCCGCGGAAGGTCTCCTGGCCCGGGTAGCGCGGCCAGAAGGGCCGGTCCCAGGTTCCCGTGGCGTTGATCAGGGCCCGGGCCGACCAGTTGCCGTCCGAGGACTCCACCCGCAGCCGCCCGTCGCCCCCGTCCCGTACCGCCGAGACGTCCACGGGACGCCGTACGCGCAGGCCGAAGCGGTCCTCGTAGGCGGCGAAGTACTCCCCGATCACCTCCGACGAGGGCCGTAGCGCGTCCGCACCGGTCAGCTCCATGCCGGGCAGGGCGTGCATCCCGTGGACCCGGCCGTAGGTGAGGGAGGGCCAGCGGAACTGCCAGGCCCCGCCCGGGCGGGGCGCGTGGTCCAGGACCACGTGCTCGATCCCCGTCCGGGCGAGGTGGTAGGCGCTGGACAGGCCCGCCTGTCCGGCGCCGATGACGACCACGTCCACGTCCACGTCCCGCGAGATTTCGTTCACGGTTCTACTAACTCGTGGTGGTCGCGGGATCTTCCCGCACCCGTCAGGGCGCCACCAGGGTCGCCAGCACCGGGGTCTTCGGCTGGAGCGTGAGACCGGGGAACACCCCGGCCCGCCCGGTGCCGCTGTCCAGGTGGAACCGCTGCGCCAGTACGGCCAGCACGAGCGCGGCCTCCACCAGCGCGAACCTGGCCCCCAGGCAGGCCCGGGGGCCGCCGCCGAAGGGGAACCAGGCGTGCTCCGGAACGGGGTGCGGGGCGTCCGCGTCCCACCGCTCCGGGCGGAAGGCCTCCGGATCCGGGAACCAGCGCGGATCGCGGTGCACCGACCAGGGGCTCGTCCACACCGCGGTCCCCGTCGGCACCGGCCGCCCGCCGATGCTCGCGCCCTCGGTGGCCACCGCCGAGATCAGCCAGATCGGCGGATAGATCCGCAGCGACTCCTTGACCACCTGCTGGGTCCACGGGAGCCGCGCGTAGTCCTCGTACGTGGGCAGCCGCCCGCCGAGGACCCGGTCCAGCTCCTCCGTCAGCCGGGCCCGCGCCCCGGGCGCCCCCGACAGCAGCTGCCAGGCCCAGGTCAGCGTGGTCGAGGTGGTCTCGTGGCCGCCGATGTAGAGGGTGATCGACTCGTCCCGCAGCTCCTTGCGGGACAGCGGGGCGCCGTGTTCGTCGCGGGCGGCGAGCAGCCGGCTCAGCAGGTCGTCCCGCTCCGCGCCCTCGCCCGCTGCCGCCTCGTGTTCCCGGATGACGTGCTCGATCTCCCGGTCGAGGACCGCCACCGCCTGCCGCATCCGGCGCCGGCCGGGCGTGCGCACCCAGGGCGGCAGGAACAGCGTCACCCCCCGGAACTCGGCCCCCAGCTCCCGCTGCGCCGTGGCCATGGCCGCGCTGATGGGCGCCTCCCGGCCCGCGGCATCGCTCCCGAACAAGGTGCGCACCGCGATCCGTTGGGTGAGCCCGGCCATCTCCCGGTGCACGTCGACGACGTCGCCCTCCTGCCAGGCCGTGGCCAGCGCGTCCGCGCACTCCACCATCGTGGCGGCGTACGAGCGCACTTGGCGCGGCCGTACCGCGGGCTGGACCAGGGCGCGCTTGCGCCGCCAGTCGTCCCCGCGGGCGACGACCACCCCGTTGCCGAGCAACTGCTGGAAGGCCCAGCCCAGTTCCATCGGCTCGAAGGTGGATTCGACGGCGCCGAGCAGTTCGTCGGCGTGCTCCGGCCGGGAGACCAGCACGTTGCGCTGCGGGCCGAGCGCCCAGGGAACCCAGTCCCCGTGCTCGTCGCGCAGGGACTCGAAGAAGGCCAGCGGATCGCGGGCGAAGGCCGGCAGGTTCCCGAGCAGGGGCCAGCCGCGCGGCCCGCCGCCGCAGGTGCCGGGAGACTGCGTGCCTGGGGTCCGGGTCGAGGTCACGCGGGCATGGTGGCAGGCGCCCGGGCAGAGCGCCAGAGTGGGGACGCGTCGTCAGGGCGGGCCGTCCGGGCGGGCCGTCCGGGGATCAGGCCGCCCGCAGCGCCGTCAGCCAGTCGTGCGCCGCGTCCGCACTGAACTCGCCCTGCCCGCCCGGGAAGAGGAGGCCGGCGTCCGCGAAGGCCGGGTCGTCCGCGGTCGCCGCCACGTAGGGGATCGCGACGCAGCCCATGCCGGCGGCGCGGGCGGCCAGCGCCCCGGGCGCCGCGTCCTCGACGACGACGCAGTCGGCGGGCTCCGCGCCCAGCCGCCGGGCCGCCTCCAGGAACACGTCCGGGGCGGGCTTGCCGTGCGCGACCTCCTCGGCGGAGACCACCGTGGTCAGCAGCGCGTCCAGCCCGGTGCCCGCCAGTACGGCGTCGATCGCCTCGCGGGAGGAACCGGAGGCCACCGCCATCGGCACGCCCTCGGAGCGCAGCCGCTCCACGAACTTGCGCATCTCCGGGTAGGTCTCGGTCTCGGTGCGGGCCAGCTCCAGGTAGGCGGCGTTCTGTTCGGCGAGCAGCTGCTCGACCGGAGCCGGGATCCCGTAGTGCTCCTTGAGGATCTCCAGCGTCTCCAGGGTGCCGATGCCGATGAAGCGGGAGTGCTCCTCCCACGTGAAATCGGGGACCCCGTGCCGCTCCAGGGTGCGCCGCCCGGACTCGTAGTAGTTCGGCTCGCTGTCCACGAGGGTGCCGTCGAGATCGAATATGACGGAAATCATCCGCTGTGCCCGTCCTGCCGGTTGTGTCCTGTCCCGCCCATCCTGTCAGGTTTTGCGGGCATCCCGTCCCACCGACTCCACCAGCGGCAGCAGCCGGTGCGGGACCCGTTCGCGCAGGGCCACCTCGGTACGGGTGCGGACCACGCCGGGGAGCCGGATCAGCCGCTGGATCACGTCCTCCAGGTGCGCGTTGTCCCGGGCCGCCACCCGGGTCAGCAGGTCCCCGCCGCCGGTGATCGAGAAGGCCTCGATGATCTCGGGCACGGCCGCGAGCGCGTCGCCGACCTCGTCCAGGTGCCCCTGCGTGACCTCGATGTGCACGAAGGCCAGCACCGGATGCCCCAGCGCGGCGGGGGAGAGCACCGGACCCGTCCCCGTGATCACCCCGGTGCGCTCCAGCCGGTCCAGCCGGGCCTGGAGGGTGCCGCGCGCGACACCGAGGATCCGGGCGTACTCACGGACGCTGGTGCGCGGCTGCTCGATCAGCAGGCGCAGGATTCTGGTGTCGAGCTCGTCCACCGCCATGCCGTGACTGTACCAATGGCCCAGTTCAACCGGATTGCACCGGCCGCCGCACTACCCGGTCGAAAGCCGGGGCTGCCCCAGCTGGGCCGCGCCCGCCACGAGCACGATCACCGAGACGGGCAGCAGCAGCCAGCCCACCGACCACCCGGCCCGCACCATCAGCGCCCCGAAAAGCCCGCCGGCGAACATCGCCGGCACCGACAGGCCGCGCAGCACCCAGCCCGGCGTCCCGAACCGGAAGGCGTTCCCCCGCCCCATGGCGGAACCGCCGAGGAAGGCCGTCATGGACCGGGTGACCAGCGTCGTCGGCACGCCCGGCACGTTCGCCCGCAGGATGGTGGCGTTGCGCATCCCCATCGCCAGGGCCAGGACCGCCGTCACCCACATGTGCCGGGCGGTCGGGGCACCGTAGCGCGGCGCCAGACCCCATCCGACGCCCGCGGCCACCAGGATCAGCCCGGCCTCCACGAAGAGGCCGATGACGAACCACCGCCACCCGCGGCCCTCCGACGCGGACTCCAGCCGGGCCCCGCAGACCGCGCCCACGGAGAACGCCGCCAGCGAGACCGCCGCCGGCAGCGCGGGCAGACCGCCCATCCGCGCGGCCCCGAAGCCCAGGAAGAGCACGTTGCCGGTCTGCATCGCCGTGAACACCGGCCCGAGCGCGAGGAAGCTCACCGCCTCCACCAGCCCGGTCGCCACCGTCAGTACGATCATCAGCGCGGGCAGCCGATGCCGCACGGCACCCTTCGCACCCGCCGCCCGACCGGTCCCCAGGCCATCGTCCATGACGCCCGACAGTGACACGCCCGCCCGGCCCCACCGCGCCGACATGCCGCGCGGCATAGGGTCCTGAGAATGAGCGACCTGTTGCTGGTGAGGCACGGAGAGACGGCCTGGAGCGCCGACGGGCGGCACACCGGACTCACCGACGTCCCGCTGACCGCGCGCGGCGTAGAGGAGGCCATCTCGCTGGCCCCCTTCTTCCGGGTCAGCCACCCCGCCCTCGTGCTGACCAGCCCGCTGCGCCGGGCCGTCGCCACGGCCGAGCTCGCCGGCCTCACCGGCGGGATCCCCTATCCCGACCTGCACGAATGGGACTACGGGGGCTACGAGGGCGTCACCACCGCGGAGATCCGGCGGACCACCCCGGACTGGTCCCTGTGGACCCACGGCGTCCCGCCCGGCGACGCCGCGCACCCCGGGGAGAACGCCACCCAGGTGGGCGCCCGCGCCGACCGGGTCCTGGCCCGCGTCGCCCCCGTCCTCGGCGCGGACGAGGGCAACGTGGTGGTCGTCGCCCACGGGCACTTCCTGCGCGTGCTCACCGCCCGCTACCTGGGCCTGGACCCCGCCGAAGGGCGGCTGTTCCTGCTGCGCACCGGCACCGTCAGCGTGCTCTCCACGGAACACGGCCTCCCGGTGATCGCCGGCTGGAACACCCGCCCCTGACCGGCGGCGCCCGCCTCGCGCGGCCCCGCCGGGTGCGTGACGATGCGTACATGGTCCACGACGGTGCGGGCGGTGGCGGTGCGGGGAACGGCAACCCCGAACCGGGGCTCAAGGCGAACGCGATCGGCTTCCTCGACGCGCTCGTCATCGGCCTGAACTCCACCTCGCCCGCCTACTCGCTGGCCGCGGTCCTCGGGCCGATCGTCGCCCTGGTCGGGGTCTACGCGCCGGGCGTGATGCTGGCGTCCTTCGTGCCGATGCTGCTGATCGCCGCAGCCTTCTACTACCTCAACAAGGTCGACCAGGACTGCGGCACGACCTTCTCGTGGGTCACGCGGGCCATGGGCCCCTGGGCGGGCTGGTTCGGCGGCTGGGCCATCGCGATGACCGGCGTGCTCGTCATCGGCTCGCTGGCCGACGTGGCCGTCCGGTTCGGTCTGCTCACCGTCGGCCTGGACAGCTGGGCCGACAACGAGGCCATCCGGCAGGGGCTGGCCGTCGCCGTGATCCTGGTGATGACCCTCATCTGTGTCATCGGCACCGAGCTGTCCGCCCACCTGCAGGACGTCCTCATCCTCGCCCAGGTCTTCTTCCTCCTGGTGTTCGCGGTCGTGGCCATCTACCGGGTCTACTCGGACACCAGCACCCTCGACTCGATCGAACCGTCCATCGAATGGCTCAACCCCTTCGGCGCGGGCGGCGCCGCCCTCACCGCCGGCCTGCTGCTGGGCGTCTTCATCTACTGGGGGTGGGAGTCGGCGGTCAACCTCACCGAGGAGGTCGAGAACTCCGCCACCGCCCCCGGCAAGGCCGGCATCTGGTCGACCGTCATCCTGCTGGTGACGTACCTGTCCGTGGGCTTCGCCGTCGTCGCCTACGCCGGCACCGCCTTCCTCGCCGAGAACGCGGTCGAGGAGGAGGCCGTGTTCGCCGTACTCGCCCACGAGGTCATGGGCGGCTGGGACTGGGTGGTGCTCGCCGCCGTCTGCACCTCCGCGCTGGCCTCCACCCAGACCACGATCATCCCCGCCTCCCGCACCGCCCTGTCCATGGCCCGCCGGCACGCGCTGCCGCACCATCTCGCGCACATCCACCCGCGTTTCCGGACCCCGAGCGTCAGCACCTGGTGGGTGGCCGCCATCGCCATCGGCTGGTACCTCGTGGTCAACCAGATCAGCGAGAACGCCCTCCTGGACTCGCTGACCGCGCTCTCCCTGCTCATCGCCTTCTACTACGCGCTCACCGGCCTGGCCTGCGCCATCTACTACCGCCGCCACCTGCTGGAGTCCCCGCGCAACTTCCTGCTCATCGGCGCGGGCCCGGTGATCGGCGCGGGCCTGCTGATCTGGCTGCTCGTGGAGTCGGTCAACGACATGTCGAACCCGGAGAACTCCGCCAGCGGGGTCTCCTGGTTCGGCCTCGGCCCGCCCCTCGTCATCGGGATCGGCATCGCCGTCGTCGGCGTGCTCGTCATGTGCTACTGGCGGCTGCACGACGGCAGGTTCTGGCGCGAGCGGCGCGGGGTGGCCGACCCGGACCTCGTCCACGGCCGGAAGAACTGAGGAGAGCACATGTCCGTCGTCCTGGGGTACGACGAGTCGCCCGGCGCGGAACGGGCCCTGCGCGTGGCGCTGGAGGTCGCCACCGCCTTCGGGGAGCCCCTCGTGCTCGTCTACGGCGCGGCCGCCCCGGGGTCGACGGGCGAGGAGTACCGGGCCCACCGGGAGGCCGTCCGCCAGGCGGGCCGCAGCGCGCTCGCCCGCGCCGTCGAGGCCGCCGACGAGGCCGGGGTCCCCTCCACGGTCGAGGTGGTCGACGAGAAGCCGGCCCAGGCCCTGCTGGACGCCGCCGAACGCCACCACGCGCGCGTCATCATCGTCGGCAGCTGGGGCGACAGCCCGATCCGCGGCGCCCTCCTCGGCTCCACCCCGCACAAGCTCCTGCACCTGTCACCGGTGCCGGTCCTGTGCGTGCCCACGGAGAACAGCCCCGAGAGCTGACGGCCCGGTTGCGGCGATCGTCGTGTCTGGATTGATGGCGCAGAGTGAGTTTAGGTAGCTTTGCGTGCATTCCGGGAGGCTTGCTCGACCAGCAGCGAGGGCCCGGCCAGGAGGTGCGTGCCGGTGCCGGACTCGACGCGGAAGGCGCGGAAGGCGCGCGGGACGGTGGTGCGCGGGGCGGAAGCCCTCGACGCACGGCTGCCGCTGTCGGAAGTGGCGCGGACGGGGGTGCGCAAGGTCTTCCCCGACCACTGGTCGTTCCTGCTGGGCGAGCTGGCGCTGTACAGCTTCGTCGTGCTGCTGCTGACCGGCGTGTTCCTGACGTTCTTCTTCGACCCGTCCATGCGGGAGACGCCCTACCGGGGGTCCTACGAGCCGCTGTACGGCGTGCCCATGTCGCAGGCCTACCTCTCCACCCTGAGGATCAGCTTCGACGTCCGGGGCGGGCTGCTGATCCGCCAGATCCACCACTGGGCCGCCCTGCTCTTCGTGTCCGCCATCGGGGTGCACATGCTCCGGGTGTTCCTCACCGGCGCCTTCCGCCGCCCCCGCGAGCTCAACTGGACCGTGGGCGTGACCCTGTTCCTGCTGGCGCTGCTGGAAGGATTCGCCGGCTACTCGCTCCCCGACGACCTGCTGTCCGGCACCGGGCTGCGGATCGCCCAGGGGATCATGCTGTCGGTCCCGGTCGTCGGCACCTACCTGAGCTTCTTCGCCTTCGGCGGCGAGTTCCCCGGGCACGACATCATCTCCCGGCTCTACCCCGTGCACATCCTGCTGGTCCCCGGCCTGCTGACCGGCCTGATCACCCTGCACATCCTGCTCGTCGTCACGCTGAAGCACACGCAGTGGCCGGGCCCCGGCAGGAACGGCCGCAACGTCGTGGGCCTGCCCTTCTTCCCCCAGTACACGGCCAAGTCCGCCGGACTGTTCTTCGCCGTCTTCGGGGTGCTCGCCGGGCTCGGCGCCCTCGCGCAGATCAACCCCATCTGGAACTACGGCCCCTACCGCACGGACGTCGTCTCCATCGGCTCCCAGCCCGACTGGTACGTCGGCTTCCTCGAAGGCGCCCTCCGGCTGATGCCCGGTCTGGAGACCCGGCTCTGGGGGCACACCATCGCGTGGAACCCGCTCGTGACGGCCGTACTGCTGCCGGGCCTGCTCTTCACGGCTCTGTACGCCTACCCCTACTTCGAACGCTGGATCACCGGCCCGACGGGGGAACGGCACCTCTGCGACCGTCCGCGTGACCGGCCCGTGCGCACGGCCCTGGCCGCGGCGGCCGTCTCCTGCTACGCCGTACTCCTCCTGGCCGGCGCCCAGGACATCCTGGCCTTCGTCTTCGACGTGCCCGTGGCCGGCCTGACCTGGGCGCTGCGCATCGCGTTCTTCGTCGTACCGGTGGCCGTCTTCTGGCTGACCAGACGGCTGTGCCTGGCCCTCCAGTGGCGCGAGCAGCGGCTGCTGACGGACGGTGAGGAGTCCGGACTCGTACTCCAGGACGACGACGGCGGCTTCCGGCCGCAGCACCGGTCCCTCACGCCCACCGAGCGGTACGCCGTGCTCGCCCGGGAGCGGCCCGGGCCGGTGGAGCCCGCCGAAGGCGCCGGGCCCGCTGCCGGGGGACGCCGGCTCGGCCGTATCCGGTCGGCCCTCAGCGCCTGGTACTACCGGGACCGGGTCCCCTACCCGGCGACCGCCGCCCAGCGCCGCAAGACCGCGGCGACGATCGCGGGCCCGGACCGGCAGCGGCACTCCGAAGACGGCTGACCCGTACCGGGCGGGCTATTCCGGGTGCCCGAGGTTCTGGAAGGCGAAGCCCAGGATGCCGGGCAGCAGGACGCCGAAGCCGATGAGGCACAGCCACAGCCCCTGGACCACGCCCAGCCCGATCAGCGCGCTCCCCGCGGCCGCCAGTACGGGAAAGTAGCTGCGGGCGGGGAAGTACAGCCGCTGCCCGCCCGCATCGCGCACCTCGGCCTCGTCGCGGTCCTCCGGCCGCTCGCCGCCCCGCCCGTACTGGCGCCAGAGGAAGGCGGCGACGAGGCTCGACATGACGAAGGACACGCAGAGCGCCGCGGTCCCCGCCGGCTCCCGGGACAGCCAGCCGTAGAGGAGGGTGGTCGCGCCGAAGAACAGTGCCGTGCCGGTGAAGAGCCAGGCCTCACCTTTCACCGGCCACCTCCGGGTGGTGAAGGTCGAAAGCGGGGGATTCCGAGCGGATCCGGGGCAGGGAACGGAAGTTGTGCCTCGGCGGCGGGCAGCTCGTCGCCCACTCCAGGGACCGGCCCCAGCCCCAGGGGTCGTCCACGGTGACCCGCGCACCGTAGCGGTGGGTCTTCCAGACGTTGTAGAGGAAGGGCAGCGTGGAGAGGCCCAGCAGGAACGAGCCGAGCGTGGAGACGGTGTTGAGGAGCGTGAAGCCGTCGCCCGCGAGGTAGTTCGCGTACCGGCGCGGCATGCCGGCCTCGCCCAGCCAGTGCTGGACCAGGAAGGTGGTCTGGAATCCGGCGAACACCGTCCAGAAGTGGATCCTGCCGAGCCGTTCGTCCAGCATCCGCCCGGTGATCTTGGGCCACCAGAAGTAGAACCCGCCGAAGGTGGCGAAGACGATGGTGCCGAACAGGACGTAATGCAGGTGGGCGACGACGAAGTAGCTGTCCGTCAGGTGGAAGTCGAGCGGCGGCGAGGCCACCAGGACGCCCGTCAGGCCGCCCAGAAGGAAGGTGACGAGGAAGCCGATGCACCACAGCATCGGCGTCTCGAAGGAGAGCGACCCCTTCCACATCGTCCCGATCCAGTTGAAGAACTTCACGCCCGTCGGCACGGCGATCAGGAACGACAGCAGGGAGAAGAACGGCAGCAGCACCGCACCCGTCGCGAACATGTGGTGCGCCCACACGGTCGCGGACAGGCCGGTGATCGCGATCGTGGCACCGATCAGGGACACGTAGCCGAACATGGGCTTCCGGCTGAAGACCGGCAGGATCTCGCTCACCACGCCGAAGAACGGCAGGGCCACGATGTAGACCTCCGGATGCCCGAAGAACCAGAACAGGTGCTGCCACAGCAGCGCGCCCCCGTTCGCCGGGTCGAAGACGTGCGAACCGAACTTCCTGTCCGCCTCCAGCACCAGCAGCGCGGCGGTGAGCACCGGAAAGGCCAGCAGCGCCAGGATCGAGGTGAAGAGGACGTTCCACGTGAAGATCGGCATGCGGAACAGGGTCATGCCCGGCGCGCGCATGCAGACGATGGTGGTGATGAAGTTGACCGAGCCGAGGATCGTGCTGAGCCCGGACACGGCCAGGCCCATGGCCCACAGGTCGGCGCCGGTCCCGGGGGAGTAGCGCAGGCCGTTCAGCGGCGCGTACGCGAACCACCCGAAGTCCGCCGCCCCGTGGGCGGTCAGGAACCCGGAGACGACCAGCAGACCCCCGAACAGGTACACCCAGTACGTGAAGGCGTTCAGCCGGGGGAAGGCGACATCGGGCGCCCCGATCTGCAGCGGCATGATCGCATTGGCGAAACCGGTGAAGGTCGGCGTCGCGAACAGCAGCATCATGATCGTGGCGTGGATGGTGAACGCCTCGTTGTACTGCTGGTTCGAGACGAGCTGCAGTCCGGGGCGGGCGAGTTCCGCCCGCATGACCATGGCCAGCGCGCCGGCGAAGAGGAAGAAGCAGAAGGCCGTCACCAGGTAGAGGTTGCCGATCACCTTGTGGTCGGTGGTCGACAGCCACCGCAGGACGGTGGCGCCCTGGCCGGCACGGCGCTCGGTCCGCCGCTGCCCGGTCCGGTCGTCGGGTGGTGCCGCTCGCGGTGAAGGGTCCACCGACGTCATCCGTCCTCCAGAGAGCCTCGCCGCCGCGCCTGCACCCCCTTCCCCTACAGGCTGCCGCCCCCCTCGGACCGGCGGCGCGCCGCGAGCCCCGCCGGGTACCCCCGGGTGCCATGTGCGGGGGCGGGGAAGTAGCCCGACGCGGTGAAGTGGGCCACGGTCGCCGCGAACCCGTCGGCGGTGAGCGCCGCCGGGAGGTGGCCGGGCAGCAGGGCCCGGGTCGGGGTGACGTCGTAGCGCAATGCGGTCTCGGCGCCGCCCTCGCGGACAGTGGCCAGCAGGGCCAGGCCGGTGGGCAGCCCGCGGGCCTCGACGTGGGCGGCCCAGGCGGCGCTGGTGGTGCCGGTGATGCGGTGGCCCAGTCCGCGCAGCCAGCCGACGGCGGTCCCCAGGTCCAGCCGCTCGTCGGCGGCGATGTGGAAGGTGCGGCCGACGCTGTCCGGGCGGCGGGTGAGGGCGACCACGGCGGACCGGACGTGGTCGACGGGAACCAGGTCGAAGGACACCGCCCCGCCCGGGTCCTCGGTGGGGGCGAGCCCGGCCTCGACGCAGGCCCTGAGGAGCAGCCAGAAGTAGTCGGAGGGCTGGCAGATGCCGGTGGCCGTGTCCGCCGCGATCCGGGTCGGGCGGTGGACGGTCACCGGCAGCCCCCGCTCGGCGGCCTGCGCGACCAGCTTCTCGGCCGCCCACTTGCTCTGCGCGTAACCGTGCCGGAGCCGGCCGGGGCCGGGCAGCGGGTCGCCGGGGTGCACCACCGGGCCGCAGCCCGGCCCGGGGGCCAGGACGCCGACCGTGGACACGTGGTGCAGGGCCACGGTCCGGTGCCGGGCGGCGAGACGGAGCAGCTCGGCCGTGCCGTCCACGTTCGCGGCCTTCAACTGCGCGTAGGAATGGGCGAGGTTGACTGCGGCCCCGCAGTGGTAGACGGCGTCGGCGGTACGGGCCAGCTCGTCGAAGACGCCCGGGGCCAGGCCCAGGCCCGGCGCGGCCAGATCGGCCGGGACGGCGTGGACCCGGTCGGCGAAGGCGGGCAGCCACAGGTGGCGGGCCCGCAGGGCGGCCACGACCCGGGCGCGGGCCGCTTCCGGGTCGGCGGCGCGGACCAGGCAGTGCACCCGGGCCGGGGTCCGGGTCAGCAGCTCGTACAGCAGGTGGGCGCCGAGGAAGCCGGTGGCTCCGGTGAGGAGGAGGTGCCGCGGCTCGGCGATCCAGGCCTCGACGGTGGCGGCGGGCCGGACGTCCGGGGGCAGCACCGCGTCGGCGGACAGGCCGGGGGCCTCCTCCTCGGGCGCCTGGGCCCCGTCGAGGCGGGCCGCGAGCGCGCCGGGGGTGGGCGAGCCGAAGACGGCGTGGGCGGGCAGGGCCGTGCCGGTCGCGGCGCGCAGGGCGAGGACGAGCCGTACGGCCAGCAGGGAGTCCCCGCCGGTGTCGAAGAAGTTCTCGTCCGGGCCCGCGGGCGGCTGCCCGAGCACCTCCTGCCAGGCCCGCGCGACGATGGGCTCGGCGGCGGAGGCGGGGCCCGCGGCGGCCGCTCCGGTGGGGGCCGGGGCGGGGGCGGGGGCAGGGGCGCGGTCCAGGGCCGGCCGGTCGAGCTTGCCGGTCGCCGTCCGGGGAAAGGCGCCGTGGGCCAGGACCCGGGAGGGCACGCAGTAGCCGGGCAGGACGGCGGCGAGCGCGGTGCGGACCGCGCCCGGGGTGGGGGCGGCCGGGCCGGGACCCGGTACGAAGTGGGCGTGCAGCCGGGGCCCGGCGGGCCCGGGGACGACGGTGACCGCGCCCTGGGCCACGCCGGGCAGTGCGCGCAGCGCGGACTCCACCTCGCCCGGCTCCACCCGGTGACCGCGGATCTTGATCTGGTCGTCGTCCCGGCCGAGGAACTCGATGAGCCCGTCGGGGCCGAACCGCGCCAGGTCCCCCGTCCGGTAGCGCAGCCCGCCCGGGACGCGGGGATCCGGCCGGAAACGGAGCCCGGTCTGCTCCGGGCGCCCCAGGTAGCCCTCGGCCACCGGGGTGCCGCCGACCCAGATCTCTCCCGGGGCGCCCTGCGGCACGGGCCGGCCGGCCCGGTCGAGGATCTCGACGCGGGCGTTCTGCACGGGCCGGCCGACGGGCGGCCGGGCGGGCCAGCCGGCGGGGTCGCCGGCCAGCCGGTGGGCGGTGACCACATGCGTCTCCGAGGGGCCGTACTGGTTGTCCAGCGACGCCCCCGTGCCGGCGAAGAAGGCCCGCACGGCGGGGGTGACGTGGAGCTGCTCGCCGGAGGTGACGACCTCCGGGACGGGGCAGCCGAGGCCGGCCGCCGCGGCGTGGTCGGCGAGCTGCTGGAGGGCGACGAACGGGAGGAAGAGCCGGTCGACGCGCTGCTCCTCGGCAAGGGCGAGCAGCAGGGCCGGGTCCTTGCGCGCCTCGTCACCCGCGAGGACCAGGGTGCCGCCGCCGGCCCAAGTCGCGAACAGCTCCTGGAAGAACACGTCGAAGCCGATGGGGGCGAACTGGAGGGTGCGGGGGGCCGGCGAGGACCGCCGGCGCTGCCAGTCCGCGAGGTTGGCCAGGCTCCGGTGCGGCATGGCGACCCCCTTGGGAACGCCGGTGGAGCCGGAGGTGTAGACGGCGTAGGCGAGATCGTCCGGGCCGGCGGCGGGCAGTGCGGTCGCCCCCGGTTCGGGCCCGCCGTTCGGGGCGTCCAGGAGCAGCACCCGCAGACCCTCGGCCGCCGGGCGCGCCCCCGTGGTGTCGGAACGCGTCAGCAGGATCCCGGCGCCGCTGTCCCCGAGCACCAGGCCGGTCCGCTCGGCGGGCAGCGCGGGATCCAGCGGCACGCAGCACGCGCCGCTCTTGAGCACCGCGAGCACGGCCGTCGGAACGTCGGGCCCCCGGTCCAGCCGGACCGCGACGCGGCGGCCCGGGCCCGCGCCGAGGGCGGTGAGCCTGCGGGCGAGCAGGTCGGAGGCGGCCTCCAGGGCCGCGTATCCGATCTCGACGGAGCCGTCGACGACGGCCGGCCGGTCCGGGGTGATCCGCGCCTGGAGGCTGAACGCCTCGTGCGCCAGCGATAGTCCGGCCGTGACGGACGGTCCCTCGGGGAACTCCTCGGCCACTCTGGCGTATTCGGCGTCCGAGAGCATCGCGAGCTCTCCGAGGGCCGCATCCGGCCGGGCCAGTGCGCTGTCCAGGAGGGTGGTGAACCACTGGGCGATGCGCCGGGCGTGCGCGGCGTCGTACAGCGCCTCGGTGAAGGTCAGCAGGCCCAGGTAGCCGCCGTCCTCGGGCACCAGGTGGAAGAAGAGGTCGAACTTGGCGGTGCCGTGGTCGACACGGACCTGCTCGGAGGTGATCCCCGGCAGGTCGAGGCCGGGAGCGGCGGCGTCGTCGACGGTGAGGACCACCTGGAAGAACGGGAACCGGGCGGGGCTGCGCTCGGTGTCGAGGGCCTTGACGAGGTGCCCGAACGGGATGTCGCGATGGGCGACGGCCTCCCACACGGCGGCCTTGGTGGAGCGCAGGAGCTCGCTGAACGAACGACAGGGATCGGCCGTCTGACGCAGCGGCAGGACATCGGTGAGGCAGGCGAGGAGCGGTTCCAGGCCGGGCTCGTCGCGGCGGGAGACCGGGGTGCCGATGACGACGTCGTCCTGGTCGCTGGAGCGCGCCACCAGCGCGGTGAGGCAGGCGGCGAGGACGCTGAAGGTGCTGGTGCGGTGCAGGCGGGCCAGCTCGCGGATCCGGCGGCCGGTGTCGGACCCGATCCGGAAGCGGACCTGCCCGCCCCGGTGGTCGGGGACGTCCGGGCGGCGGCGCGCGGAGGGCACGGTGGACTGCGCGGGCGCGCCGGCCAGCACCCGCCGCCAGTGGCCGAGCAGTTCCCCGTGGTGCGCGGCGGGACGGGAGCGCTGCTCCCGGGCGTAGTCGGCGAAGGTCTTCTCCAGCGGCGGCAATTCGGGCTGCTCGCCGGCCAGCGCGGCCCGGTAGCGGGCGCTGAACTCCAGGTCCAGCAGGCGGAAGCACCAGCCGTCGACCAGGGCGTGGTGGAGGGCCACGGCGAGGACGGCGTCCTGCGGGCCCACGTGCAGCAGCGTGGCCCGCAGCAGCGGGGGCCGGGTCAGGTCGAGGGGGCCGCGGACCGCCTCCCGCAGCGCCCGGTCCAGCTCGCCCGGCAGCACGGTCCGCTTGTCCACGCTCACCGGCCGGGGCGCCTCCTCGTACTGCACGGCCCGCCCGTCCTCCAGGGCGAGCCGGGAGCGGAGGGTGGCGTGCCGCTCGACGATCCCGGTGAGCGCGGTCTCGACGGCCCGGTGGTCGAGGGGGCCGCGGAGGCGGTGGTTCCAGGACTCGACGTAGCGCGAGGCCCCGTCGTGGAGCTGGTCGTTGAGCCAGATCGACTCCTGCTCGTACGTCATGGGGTACGGGGCGGACGAGGAGGCGGTGGTCATGACGTGCTCCGTGCGGCGGTGAGGGTGGACAGCAGGGCGGCGGGGTCGACCTTGCCGTTGGCGGTGACGGGCAGATAGGGGACCCGGTAGACGGCGGCGGGCACGCTGTAGCGGGGGAGCCGGTCGGCGAGGGCGCGGCGGATGGCGGCGGCGGTCAGGTCGTTCGACCAGGACGTGTAGAACAGCGCCAGGTGGTCCGGGGCGGCACCGGGTCCGCCGGCGTCCGGGGCCGTCCCCCGTGCGGGGACCGGCAGTACGTGGCAGTGCCGGATGCCGGGCACGGTGCGGGCCACCGACTCGATGCCGGCGGGCTCCAGCCGGTGGCCGGCGATCTTGACCTGGCGGTCGGCGCGGCCGAGGAAGCGCAGCACGCCGTGCCGGTCGAACTCGCCCCGGTCGCCGGTGCGGTAGGCGCGCCGCGGCCGGCCGTTGAGGGTGAGCGTCGTGAAGGAGGCCCGGGTGGCGGCCGTGTCGGAGAGGTAGCCGCGGGCCAGGCCCTCGCCCGTCACCCAGATCTCGCCGCCCACCAGGTGTACGTCCGTGCCGGGCACCGGCGTGCCGATCGGGATGCCGGACGGCAGGTCGCAGTCCTCGGGCCGGATGGTGTGCGTGGTGGCGAAGACGCAGCTCTCGACCGGGCCGTAGCCGTTGACCAGGGTGATGCCGGGGTGCCGCGCCAGGAAGGACCGGACGTGCGGCGGGGAGAGGGTCTCGCCGCCGGTCAGCACGGTCCGCAGACCGCTGAACGCCGCGATGTCCTCGTCCACGAACAGGTTGAAGACCGCCGAGGTGAGCCAGACGGTGTCCACCCCGGCCTCCGCCCGCAGCCCGCGCAGGTCGTCGGGGAGCAGCTGGCCGGTCGCGGCGAGGGCGCAGGTGCCCCCGGTGGTGAGGGGGCCCCACACCTCCAGGGAGAAGGCGTCCCAGGACGCGGGAGCCGCTTGCAGCATGGTGCGGCCGGGGCCGAGTCCGGCGACGGGCCGGTCCGCGAAGAGCCGGGTGGTCGCGGCGTGCGGGGAGAGCACGGCCTTGGGCGGGCCGCTGGTGCCGGAGGTGAAGAAGACCGCGGCCGTGGAGGTGGCGTCGACCTCGTGGTGGACGGCCCTGCCTCGCCGGCCGGCGGCCTCCTCCAGGCTCTCGGCGGGCGGGGTCCAGACACATGTGCCCCGGCCCGCGGCCGGCTCCTCGTCCGACGACCGCGCGGCGGCCGCGACGAGCACGGGGGAGCCGAGCCGGCTGACGGTCTCCCGGCGCCGGAAGGCCGGCTGGGCGGGGTCGAGGACGGCGTACCCGGCCCCGCACTTGAGGACCGCGAGCAGGACCGCGATCAGCCGGGCACCGCGCGGCAGGCCGACGGGCACCAGGTCGCCGGGGCGGACACCGAGGTCGTGGAGGGCGGCCGCGTAGGTGTCGGCCGCGTGGTCGAGGGTCCGGTACGAGATCCGGGCGGAGCCCTCGACGAGGGCGGTGGCGCGGGGGCGGGTCCGGGCCTGCCGGGTGACGGCCATGTGGATGAGCCGGCTCCCGCCGGTCCGGGCGTGCGGGCTTTCGTGCGGCGTGGCCTCAGGCGGCATGGCTTATCTCCGTGCCGGGGGCGAGGAATTCCCTCAGGGAAGGGCTTTCGAATACGTCCTGCGGGTAAAAGGGAATTCCCGTCAGGGTGCGCAGGCGGGCGCAGATGCGCATGGCCTGGAGAGATGTTCCGCCGATGTCGTGGAATTGCGTGTCGGGGGTGATGTCCGGCCGTCCGGTGACCTCCCGGACGATGTCCACGAGGCCCTCGAGGGGCCCGTCGGCCACGCCCCATCCCGAATCGGAGCGTGCGTGGAAGAGGGTGCCGCACGGCCGGCCGGCCAGCGCCTCGGCCGCCTGGGAAGCGGACGTCAGCAGGACGGTGATGCCGGCCTCCGTGGCGGACCGGGCGGCGGCGAGCTTGCTGGCCATGCCTCCCGTGCCGAGCCCGGAACCGGGGGAGGAGAGGTCGAGGCCGTCGAGTTCGGCGCCCGAGCGCACCTCGGCGATGCGCCGGCTGCCGGGCAGCCGCGGATCGGCGTCGTAGACCCCGTCCACGTCCGACAGCAGCACCAGCCGGTCGGCCCGGACCAGCCCGGCGACCAGCCCGGCGAGCCGGTCGTTGTCGCCGAAGCGGATCTCCTCCGTGGCGACGGTGTCGTTCTCGTTGACGACCGGCAGCACCCCCATCGCCAGCAGCGCGTCCAGGGTGCGGCGGGCATTGCCGAACTGCCCGTCGCGCGTGACGTCGTCGTTCGTGAGCAGCACCTGCCCGACCCGGATGCCGTAGCGGGCGAAGGACGCGGTGTAACGGGCGATCAGCAGGCCCTGTCCGACGCTGGCCGCGGCCTGCTGGTGCGCGAGGTCCGCCGGCCGGGCGGTCAGGCCCAGCGGGGCCAGGCCCGCGGCGATGGCCCCGGAGGACACCAGCACCAGCCGCTCGCCCCGGCCCCGGGCCGCGGCGAGCGCGTCGACCAGCGCGTCCAGCCGTTCGGCGTCCAGGCCGCCGGCCGCGCTCGTGAGGGACGACGAGCCCACCTTGACCACGATGCGCGTCCGCGCTCTCTCCACGTCCGCGGTCTCCTGCTCCGGCGTCCGTACGACTGTCTGCACGACTGGCACGACTGGTCCCCCTCAAGAGGCGTTTCTTTCAGTGGAGTTGGCCTGAACCGGCCTGGCTGGTTCTTTCTACCAGCGCTCCGGAGCCAGGTCCGGGCGGCGGCTGACAGGAAACTGCCGGGACCGGTGCAGCTTCCTGATCCGGCCGGATCTGTCGCCGCCGAATTGCCGGTGCGAGATTTCTTCCGTCGGATCGACCGGCCGCCACATCCGGTGCGGAGGAAAGAGGTAAGTCGTGTCCACCAGCATTCAGTACACCGACCCCGTCGAAGGCTTCAGCGGCTGGCTCGTCTACGACGGCCACACCGCCGACATCGCCGCCGGCGGATTCCGCGTACAGCCCGGCGTCACCGAGGAACTCGTCGCTTCCCTGGCCTCCCGGATGACCCTCAAGCAGCGCGTCCTCGGCCTCGGGGTCGACGGCGCGAAGGCCGGAATCGACTACGACCCGGCCTCCCCGGGCAAGCCCGCCGCGGTCCGCCGGTTCCTGGACTTCCTGCGCGAGGAGCTGTCGGGGCGCTTCAGCATGGGCTGCGACATGGGCACCCGCTGGCACGAGCTGGAGGAGCTGGCCGCCCTGGAGGGCATCCCCTCCATCAAGTACGTGGTGAAGAAGGCCCAGGGCATCGGCGACCAGGACTTCTTCGACCGGCTGCGCGCCCTCGACGCCCCGGTCGGCGCGCTCACCCTCGGGCAGCGCCGGGCCGGCCACGCCCTGGCCCATGCCGCCCTCGCCACCGCCCGCAGCCAGGGCCGCGAGCTCTCGGCCCTGACCTGCTCCCTGCAGGGCTTCGGCAACATGGGCCGGGCCGCCGCGTACTCGCTGCTGGAGCACGGCGTCCGCATCACCGCGGTCGCCGACGCCCACGCCTGTGTCGTCGACCCCCGCGGCCTCGACATCGCCCGGATGCTGGACAGCGACCAGACCAGCGCCGTCGACTCCCTCGCCCCCGGCGCGCTGCGGCTGCCCCGCGAGAGCCTGCTGGACCTGCCGGCGGACATCCTGATCCTGGCGGCCGGCGAGAACGCCATCAGCGAGGAGCAGGCCCGGATGCTGCCGTGCCCGGTGGTCGTCGTCGGCTCCAACCACGGGCTGAGCGCCCCCGTCGAGCAGGAGCTCGCCGACCACGGGGTGCTGGTGGTACCGGACTTCATCGGCGGGATCGGCGGCTCCGCCTCGATCGACGCGCTGTTCGGCCCGGCCGCCACCCCCTCGCCCCAGCAGGTCCTGGACAGCGTCGCCGCGATGATGGACGACCTGCTCGACGACCTCCTCAGCCGGGCGCGCAACCTGCGCACCACGCCCCGTCAGGCCGCCCTCGACTTCGCCTCGGTGGCCATCGACAAGCGCGGCGACCGCCCGTACGGCACCGGGCCCTACTCCCAGAGCGCACTGCGCCACGCCGCCCGCACCCGCCGCACCGTCATCGGCGCCACCTTCGGAGAGAACCGTTGAGCACCCCGACCCTGCCCGCGGTCCCGTCCCAGGCCACCCACCCCGCCCCGCACACGACAGGAACCATGCACACCACAGCCGACGGCCGGACCTGTGCCCACGAGCGGGGCCACATCACCGACTCCCGCTTCTACGGCCACATCTACGCCACCGAGACCAGCCGGGAGATCTTCTGCGACGTCTGCCGCTTCCAGAGCTGGCTGGACGTCGAGGCCGAACTCGCCCTCGCCCAGGCCGAACTCGGCATGATCCCGCAGTGGGCCGCCGACCGCATCGCCGACAGCGCCCGGGTGGACCTGCTCGACCTGGACGGCGTCCGGGCCGAGATCCGCCGCACCGCGCACTCGCTGGTCGGGGTGCTGCGCGCCTTCCAGACGGTGTGCGGCCCCGAGGCGGGCGAGTTCATCCACTTCGGGACCACCACCCAGGACATCCAGGACACCGGTCAGGTACTGGCCATGAAGCGGGTGCTGGACAACCTCCAGCAGCTGGTCACCGGGCTGGTGGAACGGCTGGTGGAGATCTCCGAGGAGCACGCCGCCACGGTGGTGCTCGGCCGTACCCACGCCCAGCCGGCCCTGCCGATCGGCTTCGGCCTGAAGGCCTCCGGCTGGATCGACGAACTGCTCCGCCACGCCGAGCGCATCGAGGCCATGAGGCCGCGCGTGCTGACACTCCAGCTGTTCGGCGGCGCCGGCTCCATGGCGGGCTTCGACGGCCGCGGCCCGGAGCTGCTGGAACGGCTCGCCGAGCGGCTCGGCCTGAGCGTGCCGGACACCGCCTGGCACGCGTCGCGCGACCGGATGGTCGAGTACGTCTCCACCCTCGCGATGGTGTCCGGCACGCTGGGCCGGATCGCCGACGAGATCCGCACCCTCGGCCGGCCGGAGATCGGCGAGGTGCAGGAGGCCTGGTACCTCGGCAAGGTGGGCAGCTCCACGATGCCGCACAAGCGCAACCCAGAGGGCTGCGAGCAGATCGTGGTCATGGCCCGGCTGGCCGCGGCCCAGGTCGGCACCGCGCTCACCGCGATGGGCGGCGACCACGAACGCGACGGCCGGACCCTGCGCATGGAGTGGGTCTGCGTTCCGGACGTCTCCCACTACACCCTGACGGCCTGCGAGATCACCACCCGGGTGCTCAAGGGACTGTCCGTCCGGTCCGACCGGGCACTGGCCAACGTGCTGTCCGTACGCGACCAGGTCGCCACCGAGAGCCTGATGCTCGCCTTCGCCGGGCACGTCGGCAAGCAGAGCGCCCACGAGCGGATCTACCAGCTGATCCAGCAGGGCATCAGCGAGCAGCGCTCGCTGCGCGAACTGATCGAGGCCGACGAGGAGCTGGGCCGGGTGCTGTCCGCGGCGGAGCTGGACGTGCTCTTCGATCCGGCGCAGTACCTGGGCGAGTCCGTCCGCCTGACCCACCGGGTGACCGACCGGGCCCGCGCCTGGCTCCGCGAACGGGCGGACGCGGTCGCCTAGCCCCCGCCCACAGCCCCCGGACCACGCCGCCCCCGGGCACGGGGCCATGGGCCTCCGCCCCAGGGCACACCACCGCCCACCGCCCACCGGCAACGGGCCTCCGGGCCAGGGGACACCCTGCGACCAGGCCCCCGGGCACGGTTCGTCAGGCACTGCCCGGCCACGGGCCTCCGGCACCGGGCCTCCGACACCGGGCCTTCGGCCATTGGCCAC